>JBDKRR010000120.1:0-8231 GCA_039683315.1 Sulfuricella sp. | reverse complement strand
AGCGAACCGAGTTGCCCCCACAGGGCGATGGAACGCTTCATGGCGCTGAGTTCGGCCGTACTGATCGTGATCACCGTGGTGTACATTGGAGAACCGCCCTGGGCGCCGCGAATGTGCATAACGGCAGTGAGGGTGTTATTCCCCGGAATGAATTCTTCATCGGGAGCGGAATCGGCCATCCATCGGGCATCGAAGCCGGAAACGCTGCTGGCCAGGCGGCCGAGGGAAGATGAATTTGTAGCCACGATGACTCGCCCATTGCCGCCGATGACCATGCCGTTGAGATAGGGGGCGCCTACCAGATCGCTCATGATCGATTGGTGCGAAATTGAACTGATCGCCAACTCCTCGTCGGCAATCATTCTGCCCACCAGGCGCAGGTGCGAGTAGGTGCGATCGTCAATGGCCGTGCTGAAGCGGTCGATGTAAAACCATCCGAGCAGACTGAAAGCGGCCACCTCTACGCAGACGACCAGCAGCGCAATGCGCGAAATGAGACCCCAGCGATATATTTTCATGGCGCGTAGTGCGGTGTGTCGGCAAAAGATTCCAGTCGCGTCGTCCGCTCCTGTTCGTACCGAACCTGCTCGGGGGATTCGTGGCCCAGGATTACCTGGCCGCGCTCGGGATGATCCACTCGCGGCTTCCAGGTGGCGATATAGATGGTTTGCTGCAGGTGATGGCTGACTGGATCCATATATGCCGCGTCATGCTGCATGCGTTCTTTCGCCGTCCACTTGAAATTCTCGAGCTGCCGTATCACCGCATGGTTATCCGTCGTGCCCGCAAGCACAATGGCGCTAAGCAAGGCTTTGGTCGCGAAATAGGCGGCGTGCGTCACATCCCCGGGGAAATCCAGCCTGGTATGGCCAAAGCGTTTCCGGTAACGCGCCACGAAATCCGCCGTTCCTGGCGTATCGAGATTCCAGGCCCAGGTGATGCCATACAGTGGCCGCGGCGTTCCCGGTGCGGGATAAAGTTCCTCCCAGTCCACCTCACCCACGACCCACGATTGCTTTTCGAGCGTCTTCGGGTCGATCTGGGCAAAGAGCCTGATCTGATTGTCGCCGCTGATGTTGATGGCTACCACATCGGCGGGGATGGCGGCGAGCTGCCGGAGGGCTCCGGCGGGGTCGGGCAGGGCTTCGGGTACGACGACTTCACCGACGACCGTGCCGCCATATTCCGCAATGTACGACCGCGAGGTGGCAGCGCTGCTGCGCCCCCATACGTCATCCTCTGTCAGCAACAGGACCCGTTTGCCCTTGCTGTTCGCCAAGGCATACTTGAGGAGGGCGCGATTGACGTTGGCCGCGCTGGCATCGAAGACGAACTTCGTGCGGTGGGCGTTTTCGACAGACTCGGACGGCGCTGAGGAATTGGTGTTGATAAAGATGACGCCATGCTTTTGGCAGACGGCGGACATGCTCGCGGCGACCCCGGAGTCGATGGCACCCAACAAGAATCCCACTTTATTCTGGGTTATGAGTTCTTCGGCAACCCGGGCCGCATGATTTTTATCCAGGGTGGGGTTACGCGACACGAGAACGACTTCGCGCCCCAGAACGCCGCCACGGTCGTTGAACTCCTCGATCGCCATCTCGGCGCCACGGCGATCGGCTTCGGCATGCAAAGCGAAACGTCCCGTGGTGGGAGCGACATGGGCAATAATGATGGGAGGTCTTTCGGCACCAAACGCGCTGCCTATAAATTGCAGCTGCGATGTCTCTTGGCTCTGGATCAGAACAAAAGCGGAAAAAAAGCTGAGGAGCGCGAAACCAGGAACCCGCTGCACTAATTTTTTCATTGTTATATGTATTTGAAATCCCGGCTGAATTATTGCATATATCAAGTGCCCGTGGGGCCATCGTTCATGGGTAACGGATGGTCGCTTACCTCGCTCAA
The DNA here is from genome assembly GCA_039683315.1 of Sulfuricella sp. Taxonomy (GTDB): domain Bacteria; phylum Pseudomonadota; class Gammaproteobacteria; order Burkholderiales; family Sulfuricellaceae; genus Sulfurimicrobium. The sequence continues at coordinate 6,326 of JBDKRR010000120.1, read as the reverse complement.
GCGTAGAAATTTCAACTTATTTTCGCCGCGCCTGAGTCACGCCGGGAATTTCACCCAGCTGTGCAAGCATCCGTTCGAGCTGCTCGCTGCCCATCACCTGGACGCTGAAGCCCATGCGTGCCCGGTCGCCGCGGCTTTGCGTGTTGACGGCGGTTACGTTTACCTTCTCGCGCATCATCAGGTCGGAAATGTCGCGCAGCAGCCCCTGCCTGTCATTGGCCTCAACTTCCAGATCGACCTCATATCCGCCAGCGGTTTTTGTCCCCCAGCTGACCGGCAGCAGGCGCTCCAGCTTCTGTTCGGGCATATGGATGATGTTGGGGCAGTCCTGGCGGTGCACGGATACGCCCCGGCCCTTGGTCACGAAGCCGATGATTGGATCAGGCGGCACCGGTTTGCAGCACTTTGCCATGACCGTCATCAGGTCGCCCACGCCCACCACCAGCACCCCGGAAGCCGACGGTGCAACGGCGCGCGAAGGCACCTGCCATTCCTGTTCCACCGGCTTGGGCGAACTTTCTTCCAGCATGGCGGCCATGATTTCGCGCGCGCTGGTCTGGTTGCGCCCGATGGCGGCGAAAAGATCGTCGGGCTTGGGGTATCCGGTTTTCTGCGCCAGCTTTTCCAGGTTGGGGAAGGCCGCGCCGAGGCGGTGCACTTCCTTTTCCAGCGCGTTGCGCCCTTCGGCCACGTTTTCCTCGTAATGCTGGGCGTTGAACCATTGGCGGATCTTGGCGCGAGTACGTCCGCTCGCGGCAAACCCGAGGGTCGGGTTCTGCCAGTCCCGGCTCGGTCCGCCCTGCTTGACGGAAATGATCTCCACCCGCTGGCCGTTCTGCAGCTTGTAGGTCAGCGGCACGATATTGCCGTCGACCTTGGCGCCGCGGCAGCGATGGCCGAGGTCGGTATGCACGTGGTAAGCGAAGTCGACCGGCGTCGCGCCCTGCGGCAAGGCGATCACGCGCCCCTGCGGCGTCAACACGTAGATGGTTTCGACGAACAGGCTGGTCTTGAACTGCTCCATCAGTTCGCCTGCGTCCTGGACGTCTTCCTTCCATTCCATGATCTGGCGCAGCCAGGCGATCTTTTCCTCGAAGCGGGCGTCCTGCTTGCCCCCTTCCTTGTAGCGCCAGTGCGCCGCCACCCCGAGTTCGGCGTGGTTGTGCATGTCGTGGGTGCGGATCTGCACTTCCAGCGCCTTGTCTTCCGGGCCGATCACGGCGGTATGCAGGGAGCGGTAGTTGTTGCCCTTGGGATGGGCGATGTAATCGTCGAATTCGCTCGGGATCGGCTGCCACAGCCCGTGCACCACGCCCAGCGCGGTATAGCAGTCCTTGAGTTCCTTCACCAGCACCCGCACCGCACGCACGTCGTAGAGCTCGGAGAAGTCCACTTTCTTGCGCTTCATTTTCTTGTAAATGCTGTAGATATGCTTGGGCCGGCCGGTCACTTCGCCATGAACGCCGTTTTTTTCCAGCTCGGTGCGCAGATTCGCCATGACCTCGTTGATGTAGCGTTCCCGGTCGAGACGTTTCTCGTCCAGCAGCTTGGCGATTTTCTTGTACAACTCGGGTTCGAGAAATCGGAAAGAGAGGTCTTCCAGTTCCCATTTGATCTGCCACACACCCAAGCGGTTGGCCAGCGGGGCAAAGATGTCCTGCGTCTCGCGCGCGATGCGGCGGCGGACATCCTCGTCGGCATTGGGCAACTCGCGCATGCTCTGGGTGCGCTCGGCCAGCTTGATCAGCACGACGCGAATGTCCTCCACCATCGCCAGCATCATCTTGCGCAGGGCTTCGATCTGCGCCGTGTTGTCCTTTTTGTCCTTGCCGCTGGCAGCCGTCTCGCCGATTTCGCGCATCAGGCCCATGCGCGCCACGCCGTCCACCAGGCTCAGCACGCCCGGCCCGAAAGCCGCCGCGACCTTCTCGGCCATTTCCGGCCCTGCGTCCAGACTCGCCTGCAACACAGCGGCGGCGATGCTTTCCGCATCCATGTTCTGGGTGACGAGGATGGACGCAGTGCCAAGGGCGTGTTCGAGCAAAGACGCGCCGGTCGCGGCTGTCCGGTCCGCATACAGGCTGGCGGCAAATTCTGCGGCGCGACGAATCATGGCGAATTCTTCGCCGCCGAAACGCTTGCCCATCTCCGCCAGCCATGACTCGAGCCCCGCGCCGTCCGCGGGAATGGAATGTTTGTTCGTTACGCTAACCATTTTTGAATAATAGCCTAATCCGTTGCCTGCCAATATCGTTGCCGCAGCTGCCGCTGACTCTGCAGCGCAATGCCGCCGGCGCCGATACGCAAATCCAGAGCACCGCTGGTGTCGCTTCGCCAGATTTCGATCCCCTGCGCAACATAACGTTCCACGACATCCTCCTTGGGATGGCCGAAGCGATTACGGTAGCCCACGGTAAAAATGGCAGTGGCCGGGTGAACCGCACGAATAAAGGCTTCGCTCGACGACGTCCGGCTGCCGTGATGCGGCACCACCAGGACGTCCGCAGCCAGCGCGTCGGGCGTGCGCTCCAGCAGGTCCTGCTCGGACAATCGCTCGATATCCGCCGGCAGCAGCACGCTGCCGTAAGACGTGGTGATTTTCAGCACGCAGCCGCGATCATTATCCTTGAAACCATCGTACTGGTAGCTGTCCGACGTGGGGTGCAGCATTTCGAAACGCACGCCGTCCCATGTCCATTTCTGCCCCGAGAAACAACGAAACTTGTTCGCCGCCCCTGCCAGCATCGGGCTTGCCTCAGGCAGGGAGGAGACCGTCCAGCCCACCGGCACGCTTTGCAGCACCGATGCCGCGCCACCGCTATGATCGATATCGTCGTGGGAAATCACCATGCCGTCGAGACGGCTCACGCCCGTGCCGCGCAAATAGGGAACGACGATGCGCAAACCGGCATCGGCATCGCTGCCATAGCTCGGGCCGGCGTCGTAGAGCAGCGCGTGGTTTTGGGTGCGCGCCACGGCGGCCAGACCCTGCCCCACGTCCAGTACCATCAGCCTCAATTCTCCATGTTGCGGTGAAGGTGGCAGTATCAAGAACATCGGGGCAAACCACACCAGCCCCAGCCAGCGCGCGGGAAAACCGCGCGGCAGCAATAACCACAACACGCCGCACATCGCCGCCATGACTGTCCAGGGCTGCGGTCCATGTTGCTGCCAGACCATGGCCGGGACCGCCGAGAGCCACTCAAGGAACGTCATGCACCAGGACATGACTTCATGCGCGGCGAGCAGCAGAAAATCGAAGGGGAAAACGGTGCCGAGCAGGGTCAGCGGCGTGACCACCAGGGTGATGAGCGGAATTGCCAGCGCATTGGCGACGGGGGAAATGAGAGATATCTGCTGGAACATGGCCAGCAACGCGGGCACCAATCCCAAAGTCACCGCCCATTGCACCCTGCCCCACTCTTCCAGCCAGTGCGGACGTCCGATGCGGCCGGCACTGACATAGAGGATCACCGCCACAGCCCCGAAGGACAGCCAGAAGCCGGGTGACATTACCGCCCACGGATCAAGCAGCAGAACAGCCAGAAGCGCCAGGCTTAGCACGTTGAAGGCATTACTGGCGCGCCCCAGCCAAAGCGCAACGGCAACCACGCCGAGCATGTACAGGGTACGTTGCGTCGGTACGCCGTACCCAGACAACAGGGCATAAGCCAGCGCAGCCAGCACCCCTGCAAGCACCGCAGCCTTGCGTGCCGGCAGGCGGAGGGAGAGGCGATGGCTGCGCCGCCACAGCCAGTAGGCAAGCGAAAAAAACAGCCCCGACAGCATCGTGACGTGGGTGCCGGAAATACTCATGAGATGGTTGACACCGGTGCGCTGAAAAACCTGCCACTGGCTCGGCGTGATCGCGCTCTGTTCGCCGACCGCCAGCGCCTTCAGTACGCCTCCGTAGGGACGTTCGCCCAGAACCTTCGACATGCGCCGTGAAGCGCTATCCCGAGCCATTTCCAGCACATAGCCGAGGCGGTAGACACGCGCCGTCTCACGCCGGTTTTCCGGCCCTTCCCGCACATATCCCGTGGCGCGGATATTCCGTTCCAGCAGCCAGGCTTCGTAATCGAATCCATAGGGGTTGACGTTGCCGTGCGGGCGCTTCAGCCGCAGCATCAAGTTCCAGCGCTCGCCAGGATGCAGGTCAGGGACAGGGTAAGCAGCCGGTTTGCCAAAGCCCCCGTCGTACCAGCTCAACTGGATATGTGCGGGCACTCTCGCACCGGGGGTCGCCACCTGCTCCACGTCGAATTCGAAACGCAGGCCGCGCTCGTTGACGACCGGCAGGCCGGCAACCACACCGCTGACTTGGATGTCGCGTCCTTCCCAGTTCTGCGGCAACGCGTCAGCAAGGCGCAGGTGGGCGAAAAAAGCAGCCCAGAAGAAGCCGACGCTCAGCCACAGCAACTTGCGCAGCATGCTCCTGAGCCAGCGCAAGGGCCGGGATGTGCGGTGCTGCAGGCCATAAAGCAGCAGCGGTAAAGGAAGGAGGAGCCAAACCCAGATCAGGTCAGGCAACGACGCTTGTTGCTGCAGCAGCCAGACGCCAGCAGCAAAAGCCAGGATGTCAGCCCCCATAGCTATGCATTAACGAGCCCTTAGTCCTGCACGAAGCAGTAGGTGTTTTTACCCTTGTTCTTGGCGCTGTACATGGCACCGTCGGCCTTGGTGAGCAGGGTTTCGCTGGTCTCTCCATCATGTGGAAAGAGGCTGATACCAATGCTCGCCCCAATATGGCAATCCACGCCGTCCAGCAGCAGCGGAGCGGACAGGCTGTCAATGATCTTTTGCGCCACCCCGCTTGCGTCTTCATTTTGGGCCACGTCGCCGACGATGACGGCAAACTCGTCACCGCCCATGCGCGCCACGGTATCGCTTTCGCGCACGCATTGTTCCATGCGGTACGCCACTTCCTGCAACAAGCGGTCGCCAGCCTGATGTCCATAGGCATCATTCACCGCCTTGAAACCATCCAGATCGATGAACAGCAGGGCGAAATCGCTGCCGTGGCGCCGGGCATCTGCCAGCGATCGTTCCAGACGGTCAAAAAACAGGGCGCGGTTGGGCAGGTTGGTGAGTTCGTCGTAATGCGCCATGTGCTGGAGATTGTCCTGCAAGCCCTTGCGTTCGGTGATGTCGCGCACCACGACCACAGTCTGGCTTTTTTCTCCATTTCTCACCATGGCCACCGCCAGCTCCACCTCGCGCCGCTCACCTTCCTTGGTCAGGATGGAAGTTTCATAACGGTTTTCGAACTGCTCGCCGGCAAGGCGGCGCCGATTCTTGTCCTGAACCTCGGCGCGTGTGTCCGGATGGACGAGGTCGGCGTAAGGCATCCCGCCCAGCAGCTCATCGATGCGATAGCCGGTCAAGCGCGCCATCGCCTCGTTGGCGAACACGATGCCCCCATCCTGGAGCACCAGCATGCCCTCATCCACATCCGACTGCGCTTTGAGCAAGGCCTGGGAAAAGGCGTGCCGCTCCACCAGTTCCTTCTCTGCCTGGCGGCGCTCGGCGGCTTCCTTCAGCAATTCCTGATTCGTCTGCACCAATGCCTGTGTGCGGACTTCGATGCGCTGTTCGAGTTCCCGATTCAGCTCGTTCAGGCGCGCCTCGCTGCGGCGCGCGTCTTCGGTCGCTTCTGCAACCAGCACCTTGAGCCTGACAGGCGCGCGTGCCAGCATCCACGCCAGCAAACCGGAAATCACCACGAACAGCGAACCGACCAAAGGAATCCAGCCGGTATGCGGCGTAATCCACCCTATTTTGGGAACAGCCGCGATCTGCCATGAACCATTGGGCAGCATCACATCGGCAACGACCGGATTAGAAGAAAAAATCGCCGCATCGCCCACGATCATTTTCCCCGCCGCACCCATGGCATCGTGCCCGCGCAAGGCAAAATGCAGGTTGGGAAAGGAATTACCGGTCAGGCCCGCTTCACTCAGCACATCATCCTTTGTCATGATGACTTGGGCCATTCCCCAGTAGGCGCCGCTCTCGGAGAGTTTCCCGGGTTCGGTTATGTAAATCGGAATACGGCTGATAAATGCCACACCGCCCTGGACCAGATTGACCGGCCCCGCAATGATAGTGCGCCGTGTCGAGATGGCGCGCTCGATCGCTTCCTTCTCGTCCACAAGGCTCATGAGATCGAGCCCCATCGCCCGGTGGTCGTTTTCATTCAGCGAGTAAATGTGGCTGATGACATTGTTTCTGGCCAACTCGACAACGCGCACCCCCTTTTGTTGTGCAACCAGCACCTTGGCCAGTTCCTGGAACTGGGCGTTGTCGATGTCGGGATGAGTGGAAAC
>JBDKRR010000119.1:0-4505 GCA_039683315.1 Sulfuricella sp. | reverse complement strand
CCTGGCCGCTTCGCGCAAGCTGTGGGCGGCGGCGGGGCCAGGCACGTGCAAGTACTGCGGCTGCACCGACGATTGCGCGTGCGCCGGCGGGTGCGCCTGGGCCAACAGGGCGCAGACCGTCTGCACGTCCTGCCTGCACCACGCCAAGGCCGAGGATCACGTTTATAAGCAGCTCTTGTTGAGATAGGAAGGCGAACCATGGAAGCGCTGACCGACGAGGTCGACGTCCAGGCCGAGCTGAAACGCATGCGGCCGGGACATCCGCTGATCAACACGCAGCACGTGCGCGAGCTGGCCCTGGAGATCGCGCGGCGCGAGCGGGCGGCGGTGGGGTTCGACCGGGTCGGCGACGTGTTCTTTGTTAAAGTCGAGGCGCAGCTCCGGACCTGGATGAAGAAATACATTCAAGCCCTGCCCACGGTGGGGAAAACCATCAAGTAAAAATGCAAAGCATAAAAATCAAAATGCAACACGCGTGTTTAACCGAGCGGCAAGCCATGCCCATCCGGCACACCTGTCCGGTGCCCGGTTGCGGCAGGATCATCCCCAATTGGCAGCTGATGTGCCGGGGACACTGGGGCACGGTCCGGCGGCCGCTGCAACAGCTTGTGTATTCGACGCTGGGCGCCATGCGGCGCGAGCAGACGCACGAAGCCTGCGAGGCCTACCGCCAGGCGCGCGCGGCGGCGATCAAGGAGGCGACTCATGGGCACGCCTGAGGCGGTGACCGCTTATCCCTTGACCTGGCCGGCCGGGCAGCCGCGGCTGACGGCCCAGCAGCGCCGGCGCAACTGGAGCTTCTCCAAAATCCGCACGATCGCCGTCGCGCGCGACGAGCTGCTCATGGAGCTCAAACGCCTGGGCGCGTCGCGCGTCGTGATCTCGAGCAACCTGCGGCTGCGCGGCGACGGGCTGCCGATGGGCAACCAGGCGGCGCCGGCCGACCCGGGCGTTGCCGTTTACTTCCGGCTCGCCGGCCAGGCGGTCGTGATGGCCTGCGACCGGTGGGACCGGCCGGAACAAAACCTGTGGGCGATCCGGCTGCACATCGAGGCGCTGCGGGGCACGGAGCGCTGGGGCGTGGGCAAGGCCAACCAGGCGTTCACCGGGTACCGGGCGCTGCCGGACGCGCGGACCAATGTGGCGATGAGCCTCGAAGAGGCGGCGGACTTCATTATCCGGAAGGGATACATGGAAGGCGTCCCCGAAGCCAGGAACGGGGTCATCGGTCATCCGCACATCCTGGCGGGAATTTACAAGGTCGCCTCCAAGACCTGCCATCCGGACACGGGCGGCACTCACGAGGATTTTGTGCGGCTTCAGGAAGCCAAGCGCGTGCTCGATGAGCACCACGCGCACAAAGGGGTGGCTTAATGCGGTGCGGTTACTGTGGAAGTTCATTCCACACTCAATTCAATTGTCCAAAGACGTGGGGCGGACAAGCTAACAGAGCAAAAATGCATTGTGGTTACTGCGGAAGCAAGAGTCACAACACCAGAGCCTGCCCAAAGACATCCAGCGGCAGCGCCGCCCACGCATGGAATCGTGAATCCATCAAAGATGATTTTGTGAAGGACTGATCGATGGGAGATGATCATGCTCAAGACTACGCTTTCCACGGATCGGCGTTTCAAAGAAGACTTCGGGATCGAGCTGGAGCCGGTTGTCAAATGGATCGCAAATAACCTATCCCCAGAGCTTGTTTTCGGCGACAGGGATTGGTTTGGTTGGGCCGTCGTGAATGGCTTAATACGTGTCGACGAATACCGGAGAACACATACGGAGTGCGATGCCCTACTCCAAGAGCTCAAGCACACATTTCATAAATTTGAATCGAGATACGCCAAGCTTCCGGATGTCCTAAAGAAATGAGCGACTGGCGCCAGCACTCGTGGCAGGTCATTCAGGATGCGTTCGAGGCCTGCATGGCGCAGGGGACGCGCGATCCGGACACGATTATGAAATGCGTGAAGGCGGCCTATCCTTTTGGCCCGAGAAAATACCACCCCTACACGGTGTGGCTCCTTTGCGTGCGCGAATTCTCCCTGAAGCTGCCGATGATGATTGAGTACTGGAAAGTCAAAAAGCAAATGTAGACCCTCGCCGGAGGAATTGTTGAATGGCACGCCGCCGTGAGATCAGCACATCATTTTCGATTGACGACCGCCTCTGCGAGCTGGACTCGCGAGCAGGCCCTTACGCCCTCCTGCTCTACACGTGGATGATCCCGCACGCCAACGACCAGGGGATCATCCCCACGGCCAACCCGCGGGAGATCCGCATGCTGGTCATGCCGGGGCTGGACAAGGTGGACGTGGACACCGTGGCCGCGGCCTTGGAGGCGATGCGCGAGCTCGGCCTGCTCGAGCCCACAAAAAAATGCATAGCTTTCCCACCCGAAGAGTTTTATAAAATCCAAACCAAGGTGCAGCAAAAGAACAGGCGTTCTGATCCTGTCGAAGATGGCCCACCGGCGAACACCGCCGCAAATCACCACGAAACGCCGCAAATCACCACGAAACGCCGCAAATCACCGCAGAACGCCTCTTCTCTTTCTTCTTCTCTTTCTTTTTCTTCTCTACCCCCCAGTGCTAGCGCACTGGCCCCCCCGCCGGGGGGCGAGCGCGCGTGCTCCGATGCATCAGAGCCGTATCAGGCCGAAATTTGGGAGATCGAGCCCGAGGAGCCCCACGACGAAACCGATCTGGACGCGCTGGTGCAGCGCTACGGGTCGGGACGGGTGATGCGCGATGTGGCGCCTGCGCCGGCGATGGTCAGGAACGCGCCGATGAACGGCAACGGGCACCGGCACCGGGCGCGGGACCGGCCGGTGGATCAGGCGATGCTGGATCGTTTTGAGCGCTTCCTGAAGGCGCATCCGAAGCCGATCAACCGGGCGGAGGCGTGGGCGGCGTTTCGCGCCCTGGCGCCCAGCGAGGAACTGCTCGTCCTGATGCTGCGCGGCCTGGAGCTGGACACGGCCAGCGAAGAGTGGCGCCAGGGAGAGCGCTGGATCACGGCGCCGGCGAAATGGCTCAGCGACCGGCGCTGGGAATACGCTCTCAGGCGGGCCAGAAACGGCGCGGGCGGGGCGATCGGAGCCGCGTCCGGCTCAGAGGGCAGGCCGGCGCAGCGCGAGGCCTCCACGGGCCGCGAGGATGAAGCGCCGGTACCCGAGCCGAGCGCGGAGGACATGGCCGGCGCGGCGATCGCCTGGAAAGGGATCCTGGGCGAGCTGCGCTGCCGGCTCGATGAGGAGCTGTGCGCGACCTGGATGACTCAACTGCGCTGCAGGGCGGCGGGCCAGGGCGGGCTATGGCTCGAAGCGCCCACCGAGTTTTTCCGAAACTGGATTGCGCACAACTTCGCCGAGGCGATCGGCGCGGCGGCGGCGGCGGTGCTGCACCTGGGCGCGGCGGCGCCGCTTCACATCCAGGTCAATCCCGATCTGGAAGCTGATGATAATTCCAATGGTTAATGGCTTCTCTCATAGCAAAACAATCATGATCCGTTATATTTTAAATGGTGTTTGGATGGGCATTATGTTTTGCGCCGGAGTCTGGAACGTCATGGTTATCACGCCTCGGGAAGGTGTCACCAAAACCGTTGCGTTTGAACTCAGCCAGGGGAAGCACCGGCGACTCAAGGCCGTGTGTGCCGCCCTGGGCATCAACCAGGGCGCGCTCCTGGCTCGTCTGGTGGACAAGTTTTTGGATGAAGAATCCGCTTCCGTTCTTGCGACACTGAATCAACAATCGGGCAACTGATGCCCTCTCGCCTCTCTCGCCTCTCTCATCTTTCCAATGAAGTTAGAAAATAATATTTACAGAAAGCTTAAATCGTTCAAATGCACGAGGCGGCGATCTATACCCAATTAGGGGAGATCGCAGCAAATCATGAGTTTGAATCGAAAGCCCTGCTGCATTCCTGGATGCCCTGGATTCGCAGTCAAGAAGCGTGGGAGATGCGAGGCGCATCTAGGTGAACAACGCAGGCTCAGCGATGTACGCCGTGGCAGCGCCTCGAGCCGATAGGGGAGATCGCAGCAAATCATGAGTTTGAATCGAAAGCCCTGCTCCATTCCTGGATGCCCTGGATTCGCAGTCAAGAAGCATGGGCGATGCGCGGCGCATCTAGGTGAACAACGCAGGCTCAGCGATGTGCGTCGTGGCAGCGCCTCGAGCCGAGGCTATAGCTCTAAATGGCAGCGATACACGCGCTGGTTCTTGATGCAGCCAGGTCATGCGTTCTGCGCGTGCGGCTGCGGGCAGCCGGCCACGGACGTCGACCACAAGATAGCAGTGCATGGTCCTGATGATCCTTTGTTCTGGGAGCCTGGCAATCACCAGGCCCTGGCGCACGAGTGCCATAGCCGAAAGACGGCCCGGGAGAACGGCGCCTGGGGCCGTCAGGCCCTTGACCCCAAACGTCAAAACCATGACGTGTCAAAAAAACAGGCATAGGGGGAGGGGGGGTCGAAAGTCTGGGGGCCGTATATAGAAGAC
>JBDKRR010000118.1:0-40266 GCA_039683315.1 Sulfuricella sp. | reverse complement strand
CGATGGCCGGGTTCCTGCTGCTCGCCTTGAGTGGCGGAAGCTTGCCGCGGCGCATCATCGCCCTCGTCGGCGTCGGCTCGGTGGCATTTTCGGCGCTGGCGGCGCTGCTGGCAGGCTACGAACTCGTGACCCTGGCGCCGCCTGGGCATGCCTTTGTGCAGACGCTGTGGCACTGGATAGACGTCGCGGGATTCACGCCGACGATGGGCTTGCGGCTCGACGCACTGTCGCTGGTGATGGTCCTGGTTGTCACCCTGGTCGGTTTTTTCATCCTGCTCTATGCCGCCGAGTCGATGGCGGAGGAGGAGGGCTACAACCGCTTCTTCGCCGGCATTAACCTGTTCGTCGCAGCCATGTGCGCGCTGCTGCTGGCGGATAACCTGCTGTTCCTGTTCCTCGGCTGGGAAGGGGTGACGCTGTGCAGCTACCTGCTGATCGGCTTCTGGTACCGCGATGCGGCAAACGGGCGCGCCGCCCGCAAGGCCTTCGTTGTCAGCCGCTGCGGCGATGTGGCGTTCACTCTCGGGCTGTTGCTGCTGTTCACCCAGCTCGGCACGCTCGACATCCAGGAGGCGATGCGGCGGGCCACGCAGCAGTGGCCGGCGGGCTCCGGTCTGGCCAGCGCGGCGGCGCTGCTGCTGCTCGGCGGCGCAGTCGGCAAATCGGCGCAGATGCCGCTGCAGACCTGGCTGCCCGATGCGATGGCGGGGCCGACGCCGGTGAGCGCGCTGATCCATGCGGCGACCATGGTGACCGCGGGGGTCTACCTGATCGCCCGCACCCATGCACTCTATCTGCTGGCACCGGCGGTGCAGGGCACGGTGGCCGCTATCGGCGCCCTGACCTTGCTGCTGGCCGGCTGCAGCGCGCTGGTGCAGCACGACCTCAAGCGCGTGCTGGCCTATTCCACCATCAGCCAGATCGGCTACATGTTCCTGGCGCTCGGCGTCGGCGCGTGGTCGGCGGCGATTTTCCACTTCGTGACCCATGCTTTCTTCAAGGCGCTGCTGTTCCTTAGCGCCGGGGTGGTGATTACCAGTCTGCACGACGAACACGATATTTTTCGTATGGGCGGGCTGCGCACGAGGCTGCCGCTGGCGTTCTGGAGCTTTCTCATCGGCGCGTCCTCTCTCGCCGCGCTGCCGCTGGTGACGGCGGGCTTTTACAGCAAGGAGCTGATCCTGCGGCAGGCGTGGGCTTCGCCCGAGGGCGGCGTGTGGATGTGGAGCGCCGGCTGGGTCGGCGCGCTGTTGACTGCGGCGTACATCTTTCGTGCGGTGTTCGTGGTTTTCTTCGGCACGGAAAAAACGCAGCCGGCAGCGCGTCCGGGCTGGCGCATCAAGCTGCCGCTGATCGTTCTCGCGGGACTGTCGCTGGTGGGCGGGCTGATCGGGCCTGTGCTGTCGGATTATCTCCCCACGGCATTGCCGCCGCAGCAGGTCTATCCAGTCGCCCCCATTGAGACGGTGCTGGGACTGCTCGGTGTCGCGGCGTCCGTTGCCGGGGTTTCAGCCGCTTACTTGTTGTACCTGCGTCGTCCCCGGTGGTTCGCGCGGCTCGCCCAGACCGGCCCGGCTGCAGTTTTGGGGGCTTTCTGGCAGGGCGGCTGGGGATTCGACACGTTTTACGACCGGGTTCTCGTGCGTCCCTACCTGGCGGCTGCGCGCGCCAGCCGGACGGATTTTTTCGACTTGCCCTACACCGCGCTGGCTGGGCTATGCCGCTGGCTGCACAGCGCGCTGAGTGCGAGCCAGGACGGCCGAGTACGGCGCTACGCCGGGAGCATCGCGCTCGGCGCGGTGATCGTGGCGGCGCTGGCGTTGCTGCCATGGTGATGGTCGCGCTGATTGCGGTGCTGGCGGCGGGCGGGCTGCTGGCATGGTATGCCGGGCGCTGGGGCGACGGCTGGCCCCAGCGCATCGCGCTCGGCGTCACCCTGACCGAGCTGGCGCTGGCTTCGTTCGAGTGGTCCCGCGCCGGCGCCACGTTAGCCAGCGCCGAGCACGGACCGTGGCTTGTGCTGGCGGCCTGGCCGTGGATTCCGCGCTTCGGCATTGCCTTTCGGCTCGGGCTGGACGGGCTCAGCCTGCTGATGGTCGTGCTCACCGCGTTTCTGGGCGTGGTGTCGGTGCTGGCCTCGTGGCGCGAGATTCGCGAACGCCGCGGTTTTTTCTATTTCAACCTGTTGTGGACGCTGGCTGGGGCGGTGGGTGTGTTTCTGGCGCTCGATTTATTCCTGTTCTTCTTCTTCTGGGAGCTGATGCTGGTGCCGATGTATTTCCTCATCATGATCTGGGGTCACGAGAACCGGCGTTACGCGGCGTTGAAGTTCTTCATTTTCACCCAGGGCAGCGGACTGGTGATGCTGGTGGCGATCCTCGCTCTGGTATTCGCCCACCGCGCCGCGACAGGCACGTTCAGTTTCAATTACTTCGAGTTGCAGGGAACCGACATGGGATCGTCCACGGCGATGTGGGTCATGCTCGGATTTTTCGTGGCGTTCGCAGTGAAGCTCCCTGCGCTGCCGTTCCATACTTGGCTCCCCGATGCGCATACCGAGGCGCCCACGGCGGGCAGCATCATTCTCGCCGGGGTTATGCTTAAAACCGGCGCCTATGGGTTGCTGCGTTTCGTGCTGCCGCTTTTCCCCGACGCGGCGCTTCGCTTCGCCCCGGTGGCGATGACGCTGGGAGCGCTCGGGATCGTCTATGGCGCGCTGCTGGCGTTCGCCCAGAGCGACCTGAAGCGGATGGTGGCCTACACCAGCGTCAGCCATCTCGGCTTCGTGCTGCTCGGCGTGTTTGCGATGAACGCGTGGGCGCTGCAAGGGGCGGTGATGCAGATGGTCGCTCACGGCATCAGCACTGGGGCGCTGTTCGTGCTGGTGGGTGTGCTGCAGCAAAGGCTCCAGACGCGCGACATGCGGTCCATGGGCGGGTTGTGGGCCAGCGCGCCGCGCATGGGTGCGATGTTGGTGTTTTTTGCTGTCGCCTCGCTCGGCCTGCCTGGGCTCGGCAACTTCGTGGGGGAATTCCTGATTCTGCTGGGATCGTACCGGGCCAACCTCGCGCTCACGGTGGTGGCGGCCCTTGGCCTGATCACCGCCGCGATCTATGCGCTTGCCATGGTGCAGCAGACCATGCATGGCGAAGGCCCGCCTGGCAGGCGGATGGCGGATGTCTCGGCGCGTGAGATGACCATGCTGTACGCGATGATTGCGGCCAGCGTATGGCTCGGAGTTTACCCCCAGCCGGTGCTCGATATCGCAGCGCCGGCGCTAAGCGCCATGCCGGGCGGCGTATTGCGGACGACGATTAAATGAGCCTCGTCCGCGCCGATTTTATCGCATTGCTGCCGCTCGGCGTGGTCGCCGCGAGCGTAGTGGCGGTCATGCTGCTGGCGGCGTTCTACCGGCACGCACGCACGGGGCTGCTATCCACGCTGCTCGGGCTGGGGCTCGCCTGCGCGGCGCTGCCGTTCGCTGCGGAGGTTGCACCGCGCGCGGTGACGTCGATACTGGTCGTCGACGGCTACGCGCTGTTCTACATGGGGCTGGTGTTCGCCGCGACGTTCTGCGTGGCCTTGCTGTGCTACGGCTATTTCGGTGGCGCCGCAATACGCCACGAGGCGCTTTACGTGCTGCTGCTCGCAGCCGCCCTGGGCGCCGCGGTGCTGGCCGCGAGCAGCCATTTCGCGTCGTTTTTTCTCGGCCTCGAACTGCTCAGCGTGTCCCTGTTCGCGCTGATCGCCTATCCGGCTCATGCCAGGCTGCCGCTCGAGGCCGGCATCAAATACCTGGTTCTGGCAGGTCTGTCCTCGGCGTTGCTGCTGTTCGGCATGGCGCTGATCTACGCCAGGCTGGGAAGCATGCGCTTTGCGGATATCGGCGTCGGGGTCGCCGCTGCGGGCCAAGGGCCGGATGCCTACCTGCTCGCGGGGCTGGCGCTGATCGTGAGCGGGGTCGGCTTCAAGCTGGCGCTGGTGCCGTTTCACATGTGGACGCCGGACGTATATGAAGGCGCGCCGGCCCCGGTGGCGGCGTTCGTCGCCACGGTTTCGAAAGGTGCCGTGTTCGCGCTGCTGCTGCGCTACTTCAATGAGGCAGGCATTGGCCAGGCGCACACAGTCGTGCTCGCCCTGAGTTTCATCGCCATCGCCTCGATTCTTACGGGCAACCTGCTCGCGCTGTTGCAGGATAACATCAAGCGCATCCTCGCTTATTCTTCCATCGCGCAACTGGGGTATCTGCTGGTGGCCTTGCTGGCATCCGACGGGTTGGCGGCGGAGGCGGTGGCGTTCTACCTGGTCGCCTACTTCATATCCATGCTCGGTGCGTTCGGCGTGGTGACGCTGCTGTCCAGTGCCGCAGCGGAGCACGATGCAGGCGCACTGGCGGATTACCGCGGGCTGTTTTGGCGCCGGCCGTGGCTGGCGGGCGCATTCTCCGTCATGCTGCTCTCGCTCGCCGGCATTCCCCTCACCATGGGGTTCGTCGCCAAGTTCTACGTGCTTGCGGCCGGGGTAGGGGCCGCCCTGTGGCCGCTCGCAGCGGCGGTGGTGATCGGAAGTGCGCTCGGGCTCTTTTTCTACCTGCGGATTATTGCAGTCATGTGCGCGACATCCCCCGCAGATGCCGCGACCCCGTTGATGCCGCAGTCGGCGGCGCATTACACCCTCGCGGGGTTGACGGCTGCGCTGATATGGCTTGGCGCATTTCCGGCCCCGCTTATCCGCTTGATCCACATGGCGGGCGCAGCCCTGTAGAAAACACTTAGGCCGATAGGCAAGTTCCCGTATGGAAGCGGCGCTCGGGCGCGCCTAGAATGCATCGGACGGCGTGACAGGCAACGTCGAGTCGAGGGCGTCAAGCATGGCGATTAGCGTATTCCTGGCAGACGATCATACGGTTGTGCGCGATGGCCTGCGCGTCCTGCTCGAATCGCAGGCGGACATCAGTGTGGTTGGCGTCGCAGCGAACGGGCGCGAGGCAGTACGTCAGGTGATGGCGCTGCATCCGGATATCGTGATCATGGACATTTCCATGCCAGAGCTGAACGGCATCGAGGCTACGCTGCAGATCCACAATACATGCCCATCCTCGCAGATACTGATCCTTACCATGCATTCCACTTCGGAATACATCTTCCGGGCCCTGCAGGCTGGGGCGCGTGCCTATCTGTTGAAGGAGTCTTCCGGTGTCGAAGTGGTGAGCGCAATCCATGCCGTGCACGCCGGAAACCGCTACCTGAGCCAGAAGATCTCGGCCACCATGATCGATGACTATCTACGCGAACGCCATACAATAAGTCCGCTGGAAAGCCTGAGCCAGCGCGAGCGCCAGGTTCTGCAACTGATCGTCGAGGGACAATCCAGCGCCGAGATCGCTGTCGTATTGTTTCTGTCCCCCAAGACGGTTGAGACCTACCGCAGTCGCATGATGCGCAAGCTTGGCATCGGCGATTTTCCCAGTCTGGTCAAGTTCGCCATCCAGCACGGTTTGACGCAACTTGAATAAGCAGAATACCTGATCCTTAACAGGATCACTGCTCAAAACAAGGAGATTCAAGATGCAGATCGGCATGATTGGTTTGGGACGCATGGGCAGCAATATGGTACAGCGCCTGGTGCGTGCAGGGCATCAATGTGTGGTGTATGACCAAGATACCAAAGCCGTTGCGACGCTGAACACCCAGGGCGCTGTCGGAGCGGCCTCGCTCGAAGATCTTGTCTCTCGTTTGAGCAAGCCGCGCGCGCCCTGGTTGATGGTGCCTGCGACGGTAGTGGACAAGGTCCTGGCTCAACTGGCGCCGTTGCTTGACGTGGGCGATATCGTCATCGATGGCGGCAACTCCTATTACCGCGACGATATTCGTCGCGCGTCCGAATTGCAGCGGCACGGGGTGCATTATGTGGATGTAGGGACCAGCGGCGGAGTCGCGGGTCTGGAGCGCGGCTATTGCCTGATGATCGGCGGCGAGAAGGATATCGTCCAGCGGCTTGATCCGCTATTTGCCTCGCTTGCCCCCGGCGTAGGTACGATACCCCGCACGCCGGGTCGGAACAGGCCTGACGCCACCACCGAACAGGGCTACCTGCACTGTGGTCCGGCTGGCGCCGGGCACTTCGTCAAGATGGTCCACAACGGGATCGAATACGGTCTGATGGCGGCCTATGCCGAGGGCCTGAACATCCTGCGCAATGCCAACGTCGGCACACTCCCGCACGATAGCGATGCCGAGACGGCGCCGATGCGCAACCCGGAGTTCTACCAGTATGAGCTGGACCTGGCCGAGATCGCGGAAGTCTGGCGGCGCGGCAGCGTGGTGGCATCATGGCTTCTCGACCTGACGGCAGCGGCGCTGGTCGAGAATGCCGAGCTCCCGGGGTTTTCGGGACGCGTGTCGGATTCGGGTGAAGGGCGCTGGACAGCTCTTGCAGCCGTCGAAGAGGGTGTGCCGACACCGGTGATCAGCGCGGCGCTATTCGAGCGTTTCGCATCGCGCGGCGACGACGACTACGCCAACCGGCTGCTGTCCGCGATGAGGAAGCAGTTCGGCGGGCATGACGAGAAAAAGGCGGGGAGCTGAGATGGGCGACGCCTATGGCAGACGCGCCCCTTCGGCGCCTTCTGATGCGCTGGTGGTCTTCGGCGTGACCGGTGACCTTGCCCGCAAGATGATTTTTCCGGCGCTCTACGCGATGGTCAAGCGCGGCGTTCTCAACGTGCCGGTGGTAGGCGTCGCAATCGAGAAATGGAGTCTGGCGCAACTGCGCAAGCACGCAAAAGACAGCATCAAACAAGCCGGTAAGATCGACGACCGCGAAGCTCTCGACCGCCTTCTTTCCCTGCTCCGCTATGTAGACGGAGATTACAACGACCCGGGCATCTTCTCAGCGCTCAAGCAGGCGCTGGGCGGCGCCCGCCGCCCGGCGCACTACCTCGCTATTCCGCCAGGCATGTTCGCCACGGTGATCAAAGGGCTCGGTGCAGCCGGACTGGCAGACCAGGCACGCGTCATCGTCGAGAAGCCGTTCGGGCGCGACCTGGCTTCGGCGCGGGAGCTCAACGCCATTGCGCTGGCGGTGTTCCCGGAAGATTCGATCTTCCGCATCGACCACTACCTCGGGAAGGAGGCGATCATGAATATCCTCTATTTCCGCTTCGCCAACTCTTTCCTCGAACCGATCTGGAACCGCAACAACGTGGCCAGCGTGCAGATCACGTTAGCCGAGGATTTCGGCGTGAAAGGGCGTGGCGCGTTTTACGAAAGTGCCGGCTGCCTGCGCGACGTTATCCAGAACCACCTGTTCCAGATCGTCGCGCTGCTGGCCATGGAGCCGCCGGCCTATCAGGGATTCGGTGCGGTCCACAGCGAGAAATCCAAGGTGTTCCAGGCCATGCGCCCGCTGCAGCCGGGTGACCTGGTGCGCGGCCAGTACACCGGTTACCGTAAAGAACCGGGCGTGGCGAAGGACTCGGACGTCGAGACGTTTTGCGCCTTGCGGCTGTACATTGATTCGTGGCGCTGGGAGGGGGTGCCATGGTACCTGCGTTCCGGCAAATATCTGGCTGCCACGGCAGCCGAGGTGCTGGTGGAGCTAAAACCGCCGCCGCAAAGGCTATTCGACGACTCCGCGCCGGGGGCCGGGCGGGCCAATTATCTGCGTTTCCGGATTTCACCTGACTCCGCCGTTGCCCTTGCCGCACGCGTCAAGCGCGCAGGCAAGGAGTTTGTCGGCGACCAGCGCGAGCTCTATCTGCTGGAAGAACAACCGGGCGAAGAGCCACCTTATCAGCGGCTATTGAGCGACGCCATGGTCGGTAATGGCGCGCTATTCACCCGCGAAGACGCGGTTGAGGCCGCCTGGGCCGTAGTCGATCCTGTTCTCGAAAAGCATCGCCTGGTACACCCCTACAAACCCGGTAGTTGGGGGCCGAAACAAGCCGACGTGCTCATTGCGGCAGACGGTGGCTGGCACAACCCCATACCCATGAAGGAGGCAAAATGAAAGCCACACAACAATTGCACGAACTCGGTCAAAGCCTCTGGCTCGACAACATCACGCGCGGATTGGTGATGAGCGGGACGCTGGCGCGCTATATCAGCGAACTTTCCGTAACGGGGCTGACCTCCAATCCCTCGATCTTCGATCTGGCCATCAGGACCACCGCCTTCTACGACGAAGCCATCCACAAAAAAGCACGTGCCGGCAAGTCCGGAGAAGCACTCTTTTTCGAACTGGCGCTGGAGGACCTGGTCCAGGCCGCCGATATTTTTCGTGCCGTCCACGTGGTGACAGGCGGTGTCGACGGCTGGGTATCGCTGGAAGTGTCGCCCTTGCTGGCGGATGACACGGCAGCCAGCATCCAGGCGGCAGTGCAACTTCATGCGCAGGCGCAACGACCGAATCTTTTCATCAAGATACCCGGAACCCCGGCAGGCATTCCTGCGATCGAGGAGACGATCTTCGCCGGCGTCCCGGTGAATGTGACGCTGCTGTTTTCCCGCGAACACTACATCGCCGCAGCCGAGGCATATATGCGCGGCATCGAACGGCGCATCGCTGCCGGCCTCGATGTCAACGTCGCTTCCGTGGCATCGATTTTCGTCAGCCGCTGGGACGTCGCCATCAAGGACAAGGTGCCGGGAGCGCTGCGCAACCGTCTCGGCATTGCCATCGCCATGCGGACTTACAAAGCCTATCGCGATCTGTTGGCCTCGCCGCGTTGGCACCAGCTTGCTGCTGCCGGCGCTGCGCCGCAACGCCTGCTGTGGGGCAGTACCGGGACCAAAGACCCCGCCGCCCCGGACACCCTCTATGTCGATGCGCTCGGGGCGCCGGATACCATCAACACCATCCCTGAGAAGACGCTGCTCGCTTTTGCCGATCACGGCCAACTGAAGGGCGTCTTGCCGCCTGATGGCGGTGATGCCGAGGCGGTGATCGCCGAGTTTGTGCGGGCCGGGGTGGACGTTGCGGCACTCGCGGAAACTTTGCAGCGCGAAGGCGCGCAAGCCTTCGCGAAATCCTGGAATGACCTGATGGACTGTATTGCAGCCAAAAGCGCCAACCTAGCGTAGCCTAAGGCAGTTGGAGTTCAGCCATGACAGTCGCCACCAAGCTTGCTCAGCAATGCATCAACACCCTCCGCTTTCTGTCGGTGGACATGGTGCAGAAGGCCAACAGCGGGCATCCCGGCCTGCCGCTCGGCGCCGCGCCGATGGCCTACGTGCTGTGGACGCGCTGGCTCAAATGCAACCCGCACAACCCGCATTGGTTCAACCGCGACCGCTTCGTGCTCTCGGCCGGGCATGGTTCGGCGCTGCTCTACAGCCTGCTGCACCTGAGCGGCTACGACCTCTCGCTGGATGACATCCGGCAATTCCGCCAATGGGGCAGCAAGGCGCCGGGGCATCCCGAGCGCGGACATACGCCCGGCGTTGAAACCACCACCGGGCCGCTGGGGCAGGGCTTCGGCAACGCGGTCGGCATGGCGATCGCCGAGGCGCAACTCGCGGCCCGCTACAACCGTCCGGGTCACGCGCTCATCGATCACCATACCTATGCCCTGGTCAGCGACGGCGACCTGATGGAGGGCGTGGCCTCCGAAGCGGCCTCGCTGGCCGGCCATCTCAAGCTCGGCAAGCTCATTTGTCTCTACGACGACAACTACGTCACCCTGGCCGCCGGCACCGACATCTCTTTCTCCGAAGACCGCGCGCGGCGCTTCCAGGCATATGGCTGGCACACCTTGTCGGTCGCGGACGGCAACGATATTGCCGCGATCGACGCCGCGCTGGCCGCTGCATGCGCGGAAACCGCGCGACCGTCGCTGATCCTGGTACGCACGCATATCGGCTACGGCTCGCCCGAGCAGGACAGCTTCAAGGCGCACGGCTCCCCGCTCGGCGCGGATGATGTGCGCAAGACCAAGCAGACACTGGGCTGGCCGACCGAGCCGGACTTCCTGGTGCCGGAAGAGGCGCTGGCGCATTTCCGTGAGGCGCTGGCACGCGGTGCCCAGGACGAGGCGTCCTGGAATTCGTCGCTGAGCGCTTACGCCAAGGCATTTCCGGATATGGCAGAGGAGCTTCAGCGCCGTTTGCGCGATGAACTGCCGCCGGACTGGGATGCAGACATCCCGTCGTTTGATGCTGATGCCAAGGGCCTCGCCACGCGTGTCG
The DNA here is from genome assembly GCA_039683315.1 of Sulfuricella sp. Classification (GTDB taxonomy): domain Bacteria; phylum Pseudomonadota; class Gammaproteobacteria; order Burkholderiales; family Sulfuricellaceae; genus Sulfurimicrobium. The sequence goes on along the minus strand of JBDKRR010000118.1, from coordinate 30,079 downwards.
CCTCCGGCAAAGTGATGAACGCCATTGCGCCCAGATTGCCTGCGCTGACCGGCGGCTCGGCCGACCTCGACCCGTCGACGAAAACCGCGTTGAACGGCCTGGGCGATTTCAATCCGCAGCCGGCGAATAACGCGGACGAACAAGGCTCCGATGGCGGCGGCTGGAGCTATGCCGGACGCAACCTGCACTTCGGCGTGCGCGAACATGCGATGGGCGCCATCGTCAACGGCCTCGCCGCGCACGGCGGCTTCATTCCGTACGGTTCGACTTTCCTGATCTTCTCCGACTATATGCGTCCTTCGATCCGGCTGGCCGCGCTGATGGGGCTACACGTTGTACACGTATTCACGCACGACAGCCTCGCCGTCGGAGAGGACGGCCCCACCCATCAGCCGGTCGAGCAACTGGCCAATCTTCGGGCGATTCCGAACCTCATCGTGATCCGCCCCTGCGACGCCAACGAAACCGCAGTCGCCTGGCGCGTCGCGCTGGAAACACGCGATCGACCAGTGATACTGGCGTTGACCCGGCAGGATCTGCCCACACTAGATCGCAGCCGCTACGCTTCCGCGGATGGATTGCGCCGTGGCGCCTATGTGTTGAGCGATGCGCCGGACGGCAAGCCCGAGCTGATCCTGCTCGCCAGCGGCTCGGAAGTCAGCCTGATCGTGGCTGCGGCGGGCCGCCTGCAAGCGCAAGGCATCGCCGTGCGCTGTGTTTCGATGCCGAGCTGGGAGCTATTCGAGGCTTTGCCGCAAGCCGAACGCGATGCGGTGCTGCCACCCTCGGTCGGCGCGCGGCTCGCGGTCGAACTAGGTGTGCCACAAGGCTGGGAGCGTTACACCGGTGCGCAGGGCGACATGCTCGGTGTGGAACGCTTCGGCGCGTCCGCACCGGCTGCAGTGGTGCTGCGCGAGTATGGCTTTACCGTAGACGAAGTTTGTGCACGGGCAAAGAAACTGCTCGCTGGCTGAATCCGACCCTGGCAAAACCATAACGCAATGACTACCACCGCGGATCAATTCACCCGCACAGAAGCACCGGGCAGCCCGGGTATTCTGCCTACCTGGTGCAGCAGTGCCAAGGAGATCGTCGGCTGCTCGCTGGGCTCCTCGCGCGTATGGTTCACCATCGGTGGCGGCATCGTGAATGAGGTGTTTTATCCGCGCGTCGACAGTCCACAGATTCGCGACCTCGGCTTCATCGTTGCCGACGATCAGGGTTTCTGGGTTGAAGTGAAGCGCATGCATAGCCACAAGCTGGTGTGGGCGGCACAGGGTGTTCCGGCATTGGAGATCGTGCATCAACATGCACGTTTCACTTTGCGTTTGCGTATTGCCCTCGATCGTCATCGGGACGTATTGCTGGTCGATATTAGCCTCGAAGGCGAACCGGGTCTGCGGCCTTATGCATTGCTCGCGCCGCATCTGGGCGGCAGCGGCTATGACAATCAAGCTGAAGTAAGCAACTATCGCAATCGCCGCGTGCTTTGGGCGGAACAAGGTCCGTTCGGCCTGTGCCTCGCCGCAGTGGATAGCAATCAACAGGATGCGTGGGGACGCACCAGTGCGGGATATGTTGGTGCGAGCGACGGCTGGCAGGACTTCACGCGAAACGGCAGGATGGAATGGCAATACGCGCATGCTGGCCCCGGCAATGTCGCGCTGATGGGGGAATTGCCGCGGCAGGCGATACTCGCATTGGGTTTCGCTAGCAGCAAGGAATCCGCAGCCACGCTGGCCATCTCTGCCCTGATACGTCCGTTCGCTGAGCCCTGGCAGCAATTGCTCGATGACTGGGCGGAATGGCACCGCCGTTGCGTGGAGCAGCGCAAGTTTCAGGTCGATATTCCGGAAGCGTTGCGCGAACAGTACTTTACTTCTGCCATGGTATTGCGCGTACACCAGGACAAGACCTATCCAGGTGCGATGGTGGCCAGCCTCAGTGTGCCGTGGGGTAATACGCGCGATGAACGCGGCGGCTACCACCTGGTGTGGCCGCGCGACCTTTTCGAGAGCGCAGACGCCCTGTGTGCGCTCGGTGCTGAAGACGAGGCGCGCGACATCATGCGTTATCTCATCAGCACGCAGCATGCCGACGGGCACTGGTATCAAAACCAGTGGCTGGGGGGGAAACCCTACTGGCAGGGGGTACAGCTCGATGAAGTTGCCTTCCCCATCCTGCTCGCGGCGCGGCTGGCAGAACACGATGCACTGCAAGGCATTGAGGTCGCCGACATGATCAAGCGAGCCGTCGGATTCATCGCGCGTACCGGCCCTATCAGTCAGCAGGACCGATGGGAAGAAGACACAGGGATCAACGCGTTCACGCTATCCGTATGTGTCTCCGCATTGGTTGCAGGAGCGGAATGGCTGGAAAGCGACACACGTGAATTCGTTCTGGACCTCGCGGATTGTTGGAACGCGCATATTGAAGACTGGACGGCAGTTTATGACACGGAACTCGCGCGGCGCATCGGCGTGCACGGCTACTACATCCGAAATGCGCCGAAGGAGCGTGACCTCAATCCGCGTGCGCTGCTTGACGTGTTGCCAATCAAGAATCGAGTCGATGCTCCACCACTGACCGCAGCAGAACAGGTTGGAGTCGACTTCCTGCAACTGGTGCGCTTCGGCCTGCGTCGGGCGGATGATCGGCTAATCGTCGACAGCCTCCGTGTCATTGATGAATTGCTGAAAGTGGAGACGCCGAGCGGGCCTTCCTGGCATCGCTATAACGGCGATGGCTATGGCGAGCATGATGATGGAACGCCGTTCGACGGCGTGGGACGGGGACGAGCCTGGCCGTTGCTGACCGGAGAACGGGGACATTATGAGCTTGCTGCCGGACGAGATCCGTTGCCTTATCTACAAGCAATGGTCACCATGAGCGGTGAGGGCGGAATGATTCCGGAGCAGGTTTGGGACGACGCCCCCATTCCGAAAAGGCGACTCTTTCCTGGGCGCCCCAGCGGGTCTGCCATGCCCCTGGTCTGGGCTCACGCGGAATACGTCAAGCTCCTGATCTCACGCGAGCTGGGCCATCCTTACGATCGGCCGACGGCCGCGTGGCAACGCTACCAAGGAAAGCGCCCCGCGTTAAAACATGCCATCTGGTTGCCGCAGGATCAAGTACGCAAAATCGGTAGCGGACAAACATTGTTCGTTGCGATGTACGAGCCGAGCATTGTTCATTGGAGTATTGATGGATGGAAAACCGTTCAGGATACGGCGACAGTGGACACCGGTCTCGGATTGCACCTGGTCGAATTGCCAACCCAAGCGCTGCATTCCGGGCAAGTCGATTTAACGATCCGAAGTATTGATACGGGCGTATGGTCTGGGCACAACTACACGATTGAATTGAAAGATGAGTAGCATGACTCCAGACCTATATTATTGCCAAAGAGTCACCTGCCGTAATCACGCAGCGATACTATGAAAATCTGCTCGCTTGCCAACCGACCGATGGTCGTCCGATTTGCAGCGATAGCTCGCGAAACGATCGAGAGGGGGGTGGCCCTATGAGTGTGAGTGGCGTTACGCAGCCATTGACCGATGAAGACGACAAGCCGCTTACGCCATGGTGGTTGCGCACGGTATTGATCGTGATGGTGCTCGGGTTCGCAGGACTGATCTCCATCACGATACTCGCCTACCGCAATGCGCCGCCGATTCCAGTGCGGGTGGTGGATCAGCAAGGCGTCGCGCTGTTCAGTGGCGACGATGTCCGTGACGGCCAGACCGTCTTTCTCAAGTACGGCCTGATGGACAACGGCAGCATCTGGGGTCACGGGGCCTATCTCGGTCCGGACTACTCGGCCGAGGCGCTGCATCGCATGGGGGAGTCCACCGCCGAGGCAATTGCACAACGGCGATACGGGCAGCCACTGGCCGCGCTGACAGTTTCGCAACTGGCATCAGTCCGCGCCGAATCGGCGGTAGCGCTCAAGACCAACCGTTACGACGCAGTCACGGCAACGCTCCATCTGACAGAGGCGGAAGCTGCGGCCTACGAGCAGCAGGTAGGCTACTGGACGGACTACTTTCGCCACCCTTCGCACAACGGCGGCCTAAAGGTCGACCTCATCTCCAATCCGGCCGAACTTCACCAGCTTGCCGCCTTCGTCACCTGGGCAGCGTGGGCCTCGGTGGCCGTTCGTCCCGGCGAGGACTATTCCTATACGAACAATTTTCCCTACGATCCGAGCGTCGGCAATCTGCCCACACCCGGCATGCTGCTGTGGAGCGCGCTGAGCCTGATCGTGCTGCTGGTCGGTATTGCAGCGGTGCTGCTGGCATTCGGGAAATTCGATTACCTGGGCTGGGTTACGCGCGGACACCACGTGCATCCACACCTGCTGCCAGGTCGATCCAGCCGCGGCCAGGACGCGCTGGTGAAATACTTCGTGATCGTGGCGCTGCTGTTGCTGGCGCAGACGCTGGTGGGCGGGGCAGTTGCCCATTACCGCGCCGATCCGGGCAGCTTTTACGGTTTCGATCTGGAACGCATTTTCCCCAGCAACCTGATGCGCACCTGGCACTTGCAACTGGCGATCTTCTGGATCGCAACCGCCTACGTCGCCGCGGCGCTGTTCCTCGGCCGCTCGCTGCGCGCCGACGAACCGCGCTGGTTCGCCGGCTGGGTGCACGCGCTGTTCGCCGCGTTCGTGTTGGTGATCGGCGGCAGCCTGCTGGGCGAGTGGATGGGAATCTCCCAACTGCTCGGTCGCTGGTGGTTCTGGATCGGCAACCAGGGCTGGGAGTATCTAGAGCTCGGCCGGTTGTGGCAATACCTGCTCGTGGCGGGCTTGCTGGTGTGGTTCGCGCTGCTATGGAAACTGGTGCGGCCGAGCGCTCTGGCGGAGCAGGCATCGCGGCCGATCGTTCAGATGTTCCTGGTGGCGGCCCTGGCGGTTCCGGTCTTCTATGTGCCAGCCCTTTTGTTCGGCGCCAGGACCAACTTCACGGTGGTCGACACCTGGCGCTTTTGGATTATCCACCTGTGGGTGGAAGGCTTCTTCGAGTTCTTCGCCACGACGGTGGTGGCGCTGACGTTCTATCAACTCGGTTTGACCGGACGCGATGTCGCGTTGCGCGTCATCTATCTCGACGCCATCCTGTACTTCCTCGGCGGCGTGATCGGCACCGGCCACCATTGGTATTTCACCGGCCAGACGAGCGTTAACATGGCGCTGTCGGCGATGTTCTCAGTGCTTGAAGTGGTTCCGCTGACATTGCTTACGCTGGATGCCTGGGATTTCGTACGCACCACGCGCGGACATTGCGAGGTATGTGGCAAGGCGATCGCGATACCGCACAAGTGGACGTTCTATTTCCTGATGGCGGTCGGTTTCTGGAACTTCGTGGGGGCCGGCATTTTCGGTTTTCTGATCAATCTGCCGATCGTCAGCTACTACGAGGTCGGCACCCTGCTGACGCCGAACCACGGGCACGCCGCGCTGATGGGCGTCTTCGGCATGCTGGCGATCGCGCTGATGGTGTTCGTGCTGCGCCAGTCCAGCGACGACGTGCGCTGGCCCGGCATCGAGAAATACGTCGCGGTCGCTTTCTGGGGCACGAACATCGGCTTGGCGATGATGGTTGTGATGAGCTTGTTCCCCGGCGGAGTGCTGCAAGTCTGGGACGTGGTCCAGCACGGCTACTGGCATGCACGCAGCCTGGACTATACGGGGAGCGACCGGTCGCGCCTGATTGAGTGGCTGCGATTGCCCGGCGACCTCGTGTTCATCGTGTTCGGCGCCGTGCCGCTGGCAATCGCGTCGATCAAGGGCTATCTCGTTGTGCGTGCGGCGGATCGGTAACGAAGGCAAACGGCCATACTCGCCATCGGGAACACTTCGTTTGGGATCGGGGTCAAACTGTCTAATATCTGTACGGAAGAGTTTTCACACTGTTGACGACTTGAAAGTAAACCATGAATATCAGAATTAAAAGGGTATATGAGCAGCCGGACAAGCATGACGGGCGGCGTGTCCTCGTGGATAGGCTCTGGCCGCGCGGTTTAACAAAGGAAAAAGCAAGCGTTGATCTGTGGCTCAAAGACATTGCCCCCAGCGCGGAACTCCGGAAATGGTTTGGCCACGACCCGGGCAGATGGGACGAGTTCAAGAAACGCTATCTCGCTGAGCTAAAAGGGAATAGAGAGCAACTCCTGCTCTTAAAGCAGGAACTGGACAAAGGTATCGTGACGCTCGTCTATGGCGCAAAGGACGAAGAACATAATCAGGCGGTCGTGATCCGCGAAAACAGCGGGTTATTCCGTTAGTTGGAGGGAACGCGCGATGTTCGGAAATAGGCGGGAGATGGACACTTTTAATTCGACGCGACGCACGCGACCACCTATAGCCTGCGCTTTCGTCTGGATGAGCAGCCGGGCGAGGAATTGCCGCACCAGCGGCTGTTGAGCGATGCCATGGCCGGCAACGGCGCGCTGTTGACGCGCGAGGATGCGGTGGAGGCCGCCTGGGCGGTGGTCGATCCGGTCCTCAAAACATCACCGTGTTTTCCCATATGAGCTTGGCAGCTGGGGGCCGCCCCAGGCCGACGCGCTCATCGCCGCTGCCGGCGAGTGGCATAACACGGTAGTGACGAAGGCTGGGCAAATGAGCCGCGGCGTTCCTGCTAGACGGAGTGGTAAATCATGACCGAACAGACCAGGCCCAGCCACCCGAAAGAGCGGCTTTTGCCGATGGACGTGGAGGGCTTCGATTCGCTGGCCGAGCTAGCCCTGGACATGCGCTCGGCGTGGAATCATGGCACCGATGACCTGTGGCGGCAGCTCGACGCCGAGCTATGGGCGCTGACGCAAAATCCCTGGCTCGTGTTGCAGACGATATCCCGTGAAAAACTCGAGCAGGTATTGGCGAATCCGGTCTTTCGCAAGAACGTCGACGATCTGGTGCAGGCGAGGCGCGATGCCGCGGAGGCGCCAGGGTGGTTTCAGCAGACCTACCCGCAATCCCCCTTGAGCTGCGTCGCGTATTTCAGCATGGAGTTCATGCTGAGCGAATCCTTGCCGATTTACTCGGGTGGCCTTGGCAACGTCGCCGGCGATCAGCTCAAGGCCGCGAGCGATCTGGGCGTGCCGGTGGTCGGCGTGGGACTGCTTTACCAGCAGGGCTATTTCCGCCAATTGATCGACCGCAATGGGGCGCAACAGGCCCTTTACCCCTACAGCGACCCGGGGCAGTTGCCGATCACGCCGCTGCGCAAACCGGATGGCGAGTGGATCCGGATCGAGCTTGCGGCGCCCGGCTACTCGGTCTGGGTGCGTGCGTGGCAGGTCCAGGTCGGGCGCGCGAAGCTGTATTTGCTGGACACCAACGATGCGGCGAATTATCCGGCGCATCGGGGGATTACGAGCGAGCTATACGGCGGCGGCCCGGATCTGCGCCTGAAACAGGAGCTGGTGCTCGGCATCGCCGGGTGGCGGCTGTTGCGGGCGCTCGGCCTCAAGCCCGAAGTCTGTCACCTCAACGAAGGCCATGCAGCTTTTGCCGTGCTGGAACGTGCCCGGGATTTCATGGAGGAAACCGGCCAGCCGTTTGAAGTCGCGCTGGCCGTCACGCGCGCAGGCAACCTCTTCACCACCCACACGGCGGTGGCCGCAGGCCTCGACCGCTTTGCGCCGTCCCTGATTGAACCCTATCTCGGCGGGTACGCCAGGCGGTACGGTCTTCCGTTGCAGGATCTGATGGCGCTGGGCCGCCAGGATCCGAATGACTCCGCGGAGCCATTCAGCATGGCCTACCTGGCGATTCACGCCAGCGGTGCGGTGAACGGGGTGAGTCGACTGCACGGCAAAGTCAGCCGGCAGCTGTTCGAACCGCTGTTCCCCCATTGGCCGGAGGACGAGGTCCCGGTCGGCCACGTGACCAACGGGGTGCACATGCCTACCTGGGATTCGGCCCCGGCCGACCGGCTGTGGACCGAAACCTGCGGAAAGGATCGCTGGATCGGAACGACGGAGACGCTGGAACAGGACATGCGGCGGGCTTCGGACGCCAGCTTCTGGCAGTTCCGCAGCAGCGCGCGCAGGACCCTGATCGAATATGCGCGCGAGCGTCTGTCGCGGCAGCTTGCGGCGTCCGGCGCACCACTGGATCAGATTGAGAGCGCAAAGCATCTGTTTGATTTCAATACCTTGACGCTGGGTTTCGCGCGCCGTTTCGCCAGCTACAAGCGCCCGAACCTCCTGCTGCAGGATCCCGAGCGACTGCTGCGCCTGCTGAACAATCCGCGCCTCCCGGTGCAGCTCATCATGGCCGGCAAGGCGCACCCATCCGATCAGGACGGGCAGGAACTGATTCGGCAGTGGATTCAGTTTATCCAGCGCCCCGAAGTGCGCCCCCATGTCATTTTTCTCAGCGACAACGACATGCATATGACCGAACAGTTGGTGCAGGGCGTGGATGTCTGGCTCAACACGCCGCGGCGTCCCTGGGAAGCCTGCGGGACGAGCGGCATGAAGGTGCTGGTCAACGGCGGGCTCAATGTGTCAGAGCTGGATGGCTGGTGGGCAGAGGCATACACGCCGGAAGTGGGGTGGGCGCTGGGGGATGGGCGGGAACATGATAGCGACCCGGCATGGGACGCTGCCGAAGCCGGATCACTCTATGACCTGCTCGAACGCGAAGTGATCCCCGCGTTCTATACCCGGGACGAACAAGGCATTCCGGGCGGATGGGTGAGCAGGATGCGGGAAAGCATGGCGCAACTGACGCCGCGCTATTCCTCCAACCGCGCGGTGCGCGAATATACCGAGGAACACTACCTCAGCGCCGCTGCCTCCTACCTTGGGCGCGCGGCCGACAAATGCAGGGTCGGCGTCGACATCGTCAACTGGCAGCGTATGCTGGCCCAGAAATGGGCTGCATTGCGATTCGGCGAAGTGAAGGTGCAAAGCGACGGCGCGCAGCATCTCTTCGAGGTTCAGATGTATCTCGATGATCTTGATCCGGAGGCGTTGCGGGTAGAGCTCTACGCTGAGGGCGTCGCAGGCTCGGCGCCGGAGCGGGTGGAGATGAAACGCGTGAGGCAGTTGGTCGGAGCGACGCAAGGCTACGCCTATCGCGCGAGTGTGCCGGACGTGCGGCCAGCGTCGGATTACACGGTGCGACTCATACCACAGCACGACATCGCGGCGGTTCCATTGGAAGAAACGCGCATACTCTGGCAGCGTTGATGCGGATTTTCTATAGACGGAGGCAGGTGTTGTGACAAATTGCGGCTTGTTCGCCGGTTCGATGGCGCAGCGGGAGAAGCGGCAGATCGCTCGGGCTCAGTGGCCGTACTTGGTTACCGGTGAGAGGCCGGCAGCGAAATACGCATACCAGTCGTCCGCCCGGCGTCCCGGCGACGTCCTGCGCTCGCCAGAGGGAAGCGGGTCGTTGATTCGCTGGAGCGGGCTGCACCTTTGCGCGATTCTGCGCTCGGCTGGTATGAATTCAACCTCATAGACCGGCAGCGAAGCGTACCTAGACATGGCGACTCCTTGAGACAACCAGTTGTTGGTGTTTTTGCCGGTTTTTTGAGACCAGCATACCGGCCCAAATTAATCCCGATGGCAATAAATGTCAAATTTTAGGTGGGAAGTATTCTGCGGGTAAATTTTGCCCTGCAGATTCACATCTGCTCCGACACACGTCTGAGTTCGCTTATTCCTGCTTTTCCCTGGCGCGTTTGTGCAGCCGGCGGCGCTCTGCGAAAAAGTCCGACAGCATAGTCCCGCACTGTGCTGCGAGAACACCCCCAATTACGCTTGCGTGGTGATTCAGGCGCTGTTCCTCGAATAGGTTGATGATGCTGCCGCAAGCGCCGGTCTTTGGGTCGCTGGCGCCATAATAAAGGCGCTTGATGCGGGCATGCATGATGGCGCCGGCGCACATGGTGCAGGGTTCGAGCGTGACGTAGAGATCGCAGTCGACCAGGCGGTAATTGCCAATGCGTTGGGCGGCGTCCCGCATAGCCTGGATCTCGGCATGAGCAGTAGGGTCGTGACTGCTGATCGGCGCATTGAATCCGCGTCCGATGATCTGCTCCTGGTACACCACAATCGCCCCTACCGGCACTTCGCCCAAAGTGCCGCCTTGCTGCGCCAGCTCGAGTGCTGCGGCCATGAAGAAGTCGATCTTTTCCTGATTAGTTTCGTTTGTCATAAGGTTATCTTTTGCCGCCATATTATAAATCTATTCATGAGCGCCGTTTTATGATTGAATATGCGGCTCAGATTAACACGAGCATGGATTTAACATGGCAGATCGCCGTCTTCAGGTCTTTTACACGGTTGCCAAGCAACTCAGTTTCACCAAAGCAGCAGAGTTGCTGTTCATGACTCAGCCAGCCGTGACTTTCCAGGTCAAACAGCTGGAAGAACATTTCAATACGCGGTTGTTCGAACGTAGTCACAGCAAAATCAGTCTGACCCCGGCGGGTGATCTGGTGCTTGATTACGCCGAGCGCATTCTCAACCTGACGGCGGAACTGGAAACCCGGATGGGGGAGATGACCGGCCAGGTCAGCGGCATCCTGATGCTGGGAGCCAGCACGACCATCGCGGAATACATGTTGCCGCGCAAGCTTGGCGATTTCAAGATGCGCTATCCGCACGTGCAAGCGCGCCTTACGGTGGCCAATTCGGAAACCATCGAAAGCAAGGTCGCCGACCATACCCTGGACGTGGGGTTGATCGAGGCGCCTTCGCAACACCCGCATCTGAAAAGCATCGTGTGTTGCGAGGATGAATTGGTGATGATCTGCTCGCCCCAGCATCCTTTTGCCATGTACCACGACATTGCGCCTGCGCAAATGGCTGAACAACCCTATATCAGCCGGGAAACCGGTTCCGGTACGCGCAATGTGGTGGATGACTATTTCCGTCTCGGCAGCGTCAATCCAGAAGACTTACATATCGCCATGGAACTGGGCAGCCTGGAGGCGATCAAGGGCGCGGTGGAAGCCGGGCTTGGCATCGCTATCGTATCGCGCTCGACCATTTTGAAAGAACTCAAGCTTGGCGATCTGGTGGCGGTTCCGTTAAATCCCCCCTTGATCCGGCCGTTGTCGGTGGTGTATGCGGAAGGGAAGTTCCGCTCGCGCTTGCTGCAAGCCTTCCTGGATTATGCGGAAACGCGATTAAAAGACTAAAAACAAAACGTTATTGCGTTTAATTTAGAAGATACAGCAATGTTAATGCGTGGTGGCGTCTCCCTCACTCCCTCAGAAAAGAAGGCGCTTCATCTCTTCCGCGCTTTGAGCGACGAACAGCAGCAAACCGTGAGCGCTTTCATGGAATTTCTCTCCGCTCGCGGCGCGCATTCCCCTTCAATGAAACCCGCTCAACCGGTGGAAATGCCGCGCCCTGAACAGGAGAGCGTGGTCAAGGCAATCAAGCGCTTACGCGCGACTTATCCCATGCTGGATCAAAACAAGCTGTTCCATGAAACGTCAGAGCACATGACGGGGCACCTGATGCACGGCAAGCCGGCGGCCGAAGTGATCGATGAACTGGAAGCGATGTTCGCCCGTCATTACCAGCGCTATTGCGACGAACTGGAAAAGTGACGGGCGAGGAGGGCGGGAAATACTAAAGCGCTTCAGAGGCGTAGTCCGCCAGGCGTGACCGTTCGCCGCGCATGAGGGTGACATGGCCGTTGTGCGGCCAGCCTTTGAAGCGATCCACCACGTAGGTCAGGCCCGAGCTGCCTTCGGTGAGGTAGGGCGTGTCGATCTGCGCGATGTTGCCCAGGCAGACCACCTTGGTGCCTGGACCGGCGCGGGTGATGAGGGTTTTCATCTGCTTGGGCGTAAGGTTCTGCGCCTCGTCGATAATCAGAAACTTGTTCAGGAAGGTACGTCCGCGCATGAAATTCAGCGCCTTGATCTTGATGCGCGAACGGATCAGGTCCTGTGTGGCGGCGCGGCCCCATTCTCCGGCTTCTTCATCCGTTTTGTTCAGCACGTCGAGGTTGTCTTCCAGTGCGCCCATCCATGGGCTCATCTTCTCCAGTTCGGTGCCGGGCAGGAAGCCGATGTCTTCGCCTACCGGCACGGTAACGCGGGTGACGATGATTTCGGAGTAAAGCTTCTGGTCCAGCGTCTGCTGCAATGCCGCCGCCAGGGTCAAGAGGGTCTTGCCGGTGCCGGCTTGTCCGAGCAGGGAAACGAAGTCGATATCCTTGTTCATCAGCAAGTTGAGCGCGAAGTTCTGCTCACGGTTGCGCGCCGTGATGCCCCACACGGAATTCTTGGAATGGCTGTAGTCCTTGAGCGTCTGCAGCACCATGGTGTCGCCGCTCTGCTCCTTGACCATGGCGTAGAAGGGCTTGGGGTCTTCCTGGTAGACCAGTTCGTTGATGAACAGGTTGGAAGAAAGGGGGCCTGTCAGGCGGTACATGGTGTGCCCCGCGTCCTGCCACGACTTCATGTCCTTGCTGTGGCGGTCCCAGAAATCCGCAGCGAGCTCGCGTGTGCCGGTGTAAAGAAGGTCGGTATCTTCCAGCACCTTGTCGTTGAAGTAGTCCTCTGCAGCCAGATCGAGCGCGCGCGCCTTGATGCGCATGTTGATGTCCTTGCTGACCAGGATCACCTTGCGCTTGTTCTGTTGCCGGTGGAGGTGCATCACCACGGCAAGAATCTGGTTGTCTGCCTTGCCTATCGGGAAATTGGCCGGCAATTCACCGCTGATCGCCTCGGTTTGCAGAAACAGTTTGCCGGAGGCGCTGCCGCCGCGGTGGCTCTTGAGGGAAATGCCGTTCTCGATGCCGTTCTTCGCGCCGCTGACGATCTCATCCAGAAAGCGGCTGGCCTGGCGGGCGTTGCGCGCCACTTCGGATACGCCTTTCTTGTTGTTGTCGAGTTCCTCCAGGGTCATCATCGGCAGGTAAATATCGTGTTCCTCGAAGCGGAACAGGCTGGTGGGGTCGTGCATCAGCACATTTGTATCCAGCACGAAGAGTTTGCATTGCTTGGCCGACTTCCTGGAAACCATTGACGCTCCTTTAATCAAACTAAAGTATCAGATTAGGTTGCTGGTATTACATTTTGATTACAGATGAAATTTGTCAGCGGAATCAATGGCGTTCTCGAGCAGAGTGGCGACCGTCATGGGCCCGACACCGCCCGGTACCGGCGTGATCCAGGCGGCGCGCTGGGAAGCGGTGGCGAATTCCACGTCGCCGCAAATCTTGCCATCCGGCAAGCGGTTGATGCCGACGTCGATCACCGTGGCGCCTTCGCGTACCCATTCCCCCTTGACGAGGCCGGGCTTCCCGACTGCAACCACCAGAATTTCGGCCTCCTGCACGTAGCCGGCCAGATCGCGGGTAAAGCGGTGGGTGGTGGTTACGGTGCATCCTGCCAGCAGGAGTTCCAGACCCATCGGGCGGCCCACGGTATTGGATGCGCCGACCACGACGGCGTTCTTGCCTTTCAATTCCTCGCCCGTACTGCGCAGCAGGGTCATGGCGCCGCGTGGCGTGCAGGGCCGCAGTACCGGTATGCGTAGGGCGAGGCGACCGATGTTGTAGGGGTGAAAGCCGTCCACGTCCTTGTCCGGGTGGATGCGCTCAACAATAGCCTCGCTGTCGATATGGGCCGGCACCGGCATCTGCACCAGGATGCCGTCGATGGCAGGGTCGGCGTTGAGCTGGTCGATCAGCGCCAGAAGTTCATCCTGGCTGGTGGATGCGGGGAGATCGTGCGAAACCGAATGGAATCCGGTGGTTTCGCAGGCACGGCGTTTGTTGCGCACGTAGATGGAAGATGCGGGGTCGTCACCGACCAGGATCACCGCCAGGCCAGGCCGGCGTTTGCCTGCTGCTATTCGTGCTTCTACGCGTTGTTTGATTTGTTGCAGGAGGTTATCGGCGATTGCTTTGCCGTCTATGATCTGTGCGGGCATGGTGTATGGACAGTGCTAAATAGGAGAACGGAATAAGCAACACTTTAAAGCGCTTTTGCTTCTTATGCAAAGTTGACGGATGCGGATCTCCACGGTATAGTGCTGCCTCTTCGGGGTGTAGCGTAGCCTGGTAGCGCGCCTGGTTTGGGACCAGGATGTCGGGAGTTCAAATCTCTCCACCCCGACCAGTTTAGTTTGTCCGACAATCTGCCCGTAGCTCAACCGGATAGAGCACCAGCCTTCTAAGCTGGGGGTTACAGGTTCGATTCCTGTCGGGCAGGCCAGATGGTTCTGTTGTTCAAGTGGTGGCTGTAGCTCAGCTGGTAGAGTCCCGGATTGTGATTCCGGTTGTCGTGGGTTCGAGTCCCATCAGCCACCCCATAGATTCAAAGGGCTAGATAAATATCTAGCCCTTTTTCATTTGTGGTTTCGTAGCCCAATCGTCCGACTCCAAACTACCCGAAGACTGCTGCATCAGAACCAGAGAGCGTCCCTGCAGGAGAAAAATACTGCCGCAGGCGTAGCGTTTTTTCGGACCTGACATGCTCGGATCGGCAGTATCAATGGCGACATGCCAGCGCATTCGGCTGTGAAAGCCTGGGATCTGGAACGGGATAGGCTCGTGGTGGGCATTGATCAGCAGCAGGAAATCGTTGTCCTTGACTGGGTTGCCGTGCTTGTCAACCTCGCCGATCGCGTCCCCAGCCAGGTACATACCAAGACAGCGGGCGAAGCCCTGATTCCATTCCGCGTTACTCATCTCCAGACCATCCGGGTTAAACCAGAGGATGTTCTTTTCGCCGTCGCGCAAGTGGTGGTGCTGGAAAAAACTGCGGCGGCGAAACGCAGGGTGCTTTTTGCGCATTTCTATCATCTGGCACACGAACGAAAGGAAGGCTCGGTCTCCGGGCTGTAAGGTCCAGTCCAGCCAACTGATTTCGTTGTCCTGGCTGTAGGCATTGTTGTTTCCATTCTGCGTGCGTCCCAGTTCATCGCCTGCGAGCAACATCGGCACACCCTGCGAGAGGAAGAGGGTAGCGATAAAATTCCGCTTCTGCCGCGCCCTCAGCGCAACGATCTCGGGATCGTCGCTGGGGCCTTCCTTGCCGCAGTTCCAGCTCAGGTTGTTGGACTCGCCGTCCTGGGATTTTTCCGCGTTGGCTTCATTGTGCTTTGTTTCGTAGCTCACCAGATCCTGCAGCGTAAAGCCGTCGTGAGCGGTAATGAAATTGATGCTGGCGTAAGGCCGGCGTCCGTTGTGGGCATACAGGTCGCTGGAGCCGGTCAGCCGCGAGGCAAGGTCGCCGATCAGGCCGCCTTCGCCTTTCCAGTAGGCGCGCACCGCATCGCGGTATTTCGCGTTCCATTCGGTCCAGCCGACAGGGAAGTTGCCGACCTGGTAGCCGCCTTCTCCGACATCCCACGGTTCGGCGATCAGCTTCACCTGAGACAGAATCGGGTCCTGGTGAATGATGTCGAAAAAGGCGCCGAGCCTGTCCACCTCGTGCAGTTCACGCGCCAGCGTAGCTGCGAGATCGAAGCGAAAGCCGTCGACATGCATTTCCTGCACCCAGTATCGCAGCGAGTCCATGATCAACTGGAGCACGCGCGGATGCATCATGTTGAGTGTATTGCCGCAGCCGGTGTAGTCGCGGTAATAACGCGGATTGTCGGGCATCAGCCGGTAGTAGGCGGCATTGTCGATGCCGCGGAAACACAGTGTCGGACCGAGCTGGTTGCCTTCCGCCGTGTGGTTGTACACCACATCCAGGATCACTTCGATACCCGCTCCGTGCAAGGCCTTTACCATGGCCTTGAACTCGTTCACCGGTTCTCCGGTACCGGAATAGCGGCGGTCCGGCATGAAATAGCCGATGGAATTGTATCCCCAATAGTTGCGCAGCCCTTTCTCGACCAGCGTCCGATCGTCGACGAACCCGTGGATCGGCATCAATTCCACCGCGGTCACTCCCAGGCGCCTCAAGTGTTCCAGGACCGCCGGGCTGGCGAGCCCCGCATAGGTGCCGCGGAGCGCTTCGGGAACGCCGGGGTGGAGGTAGGTAAAGCCCTTGACATGCAATTCATAGATGATGGAATCGTTCCACGCAATTGCAGGCGGTCTGTCGTCGCCCCAGTCGAAATGGGGATCAACCACTTCCGATTTGGGCATCACGACGGCATTGTCACGCCAGTCGAAGGAAAGATCCTCGCGCTTGGCGCCGATCTTGTAGCCGAAATGGGCATCGTGCCAGCGCAAGCGGCCCTGGGTCGATTTCGCGTAGGGATCGAGCAGCAGCTTGTTGGGATTGAAGCGGTGTCCACGCTCCGGCTGGTAGGGCCCGTATACCCGGTAACCGTAAAGCAGGCCCGGTCTCGCTTCCGGCAGGTAGCAATGCCATACGCGGTCGGTCTGTTCCGGCATGACGATGCGCTCTATTTCACGGTGACCACGCACATCGAACAGGCATAACTCCACTTTGTCGGCATGTTCCGAGAACAGGGCGAAGTTGACTCCCTCACCGTCCCAGGTCGCCCCTTGGGGATAGGGTTTGCCGGGCCATACCGTGTGCGCCTTCCTGATCATATGAAACAACCTCCTAGTGTCGCCTACCTCAGTTTGATTTCCGTCCACATACGTGACAATACGCGCCTTTGGTTACGGTTAAGATCGCGCAGCATTTCCAGGTGCTTGAGGTGCTGCGCATCGGGGAAAATCGCCGGATTCCGCGCGATCTCCGGCTTGATGTAGCGCATCGCGTCCAGATTGGGATTGCCCGAGCCGATCAGGTTGGTCAGTTCCGCCGAATTCCTGCCATCCAGCATGAAGTCGATGAACTGGAGCGCGAGGTCGGGGCGCGGTCCGGACTTGTGCAGAACCATGGAATCGAGCGCCAGCACAGCGCCTTCTTTGGGGATGCTGGCGGCGATGGCGAATTTTCTGCCGGCATGCTGTGCGTCGAGGTTGGCCTGGAAGATGTCGCTGGAGTAGCCGTGCACCAGCCAGATGTTGCCGACGGTGAGCTCCTTGATGTAGCTCGACGCATTGAATGCCGCCCAGTAAGGCTTGGCGCGGATGATCAGGTCGCGCGCCTGTTTCCAGTGCGCTTCGTCGGTGTCGTTGGCAGAGTAGCCCAGGTATTTCAGCGCCGCGGCCATCAACTCGCGCTGAGAATCGAGCACGGTGATGCGGTCCTTCATGCGCTGCAGATATTTCGGCTCGAAGATCACCGCCCAGGTGTCGGTGGGCAGCCCCAGTTCGTGCATCTTCTGCACGTTGTAGCCGAGCAGCGTAAGGGTGTAGGCATAGGGCACGGAAAACCGGTTGCCCGGATCGAATCGCGTGTTGAGGTAGTCCGGGCTGATGTTCTTCAGATTGGGCAGCCTGGACTTGTCGAGCGGACGCAGCGCGTTTTGGCGGATAAGCGACTCCAGCGCATTGCCGGTGGGTACGATGATGTCGTAGCCGGTTGCGCCTGCGGCCAGCTTGGCCAGCATCTCCTCGTTATCGGAATAATAGTCCTGCACCACGCGGCAGGCGCATTGTGCTTCGAAGCGCGCCACTGTCTGATCCGAGATGTAGTTGTTCCAGTTGTAGAGATGCAGCACGCCCCCAGCCAGTGCGTTTCCGGCCAGCAGTAACAGGGAAAGGAGCAGGCCGCGCATCATGTCTTCCAGCGCAGTATGTTGGGCGCGATGCGCGAGGCCAGCACGATGATGGTCAGGGTGAGCAGCATCAGCAGGGTGGAAACCGCGTTTACCTCGGGCGTGACGGCGATCTTGATCATCGAGTAGATGCGCAGCGGCAGGGTGCTCACGCCGACGCCGGCAGTGAAGAAAGTGATGACGAAATCGTCCAGCGACAGGGTGAACGCCATCAATCCGCCTGCGATCACACCCGGCAGTATCAGCGGAAAGGTGATGTAGCGGAAGGTTTCCCAGGGCGAGGCACCGGAGTCGCGCGCCGCCTCGAACATGCTTTCGTCGAGGCCGGCCAGGCTGGTGCGCACGACGATGGCGACAAAGCCGATGGAGAATGTGATGTGCGCAAGAATGATGGAAAGCATGCCCAGCGTGAGGTTGAGCACCTGGATGAAAAACAGCAGCAGCGAGACCCCGAGCAGGATTTCCGGCATCGCTACCGGCGCCATCACCATGAAGGTCAGCACTTTCATCTTGTAGCGGTGCATGGCGATGCCCGCCATGGTGCCGAGCAGGGTGGCCGAGAAGCTGGACACCAGGGCGATGAACAGCGAATTGCCCGCGGCCGCCAGCATGTCCTCATCGTGCAACAGCACGTCGTACCAGCGCCAGGTAAAGCCGACCCATTCGGCGTTGAGGCGCGAATCGTTGAAGGAGTAGACGATGACGATGAGCAAGGGCAGGTAGAGGAAGGCATACACCGCGAGCGCGGCCACCCATAGCCACATCCCCCGGCGCCCGGCGCCGCTATGCATAGCGCCTCCGCTTGCTGCCCAGCCTGGCGGCAAGCCAGACGCAGAGCAACACCGTGATAGTCAGCATGATGGAAAGCGTGGAGCCGAACGGCCAGTCGCGCGTGCCGAGGAACTGCTCCTTGATCAGGTTTCCGACCAGCATGTCGCTGGTGCCGCCGAGGATGTCGGGGATGGCGAACATGCCGAGCACCGGGATGAACACCAGCACCGAGCCGGAAAAGATTCCGGGCAGGGAGAGCGGGAACGTCACGCGCCAGAAGCGCTGCCAGGCGTTCGCGCCCAAGTCCTGCGCGGCGTCGAGCAGGGCCGGATCGTGCCTTTCCAGGTTGGTGTATAGCGGCAGCGCCATGAAGGGCAGGTGCACGTAGACCATGGCGACCAGCACCGCGAACGGGGAGAACAGCAGGTGCACCGGCCCCATGCCGAAAAATCCGAGCAGTCCGTTGATCAGCAGGCTGAGCGCCGCCTGCGGCCCAAGCAGAATCATCCAGGCATAAATACGGATCAGGAAATTGCTGGCGAACGGCAGGATCACCAGCAGCACCATGAAGTCACGGCTGCGCTTGGGGCTGCGCGCGATCAACAGGGCCAGCGGATAGGCCATGACCAGGCAGATCAGCGTGGTGGCCAGCGCGACCAGGAAAGACTTGATGAATACTTCCGTGTAGATGAAATCGCTGAAAAAAAAGCGATAGGTTTCCAGCGTGAGCCCATGCAGCGTGCCGGGTTCGGCGGCAGTAAGCGGCGCCAGCCCACCGAACTCTCCGGGAAAGCGGAACGAGGCGAGCACCATGATGATGCCGGGCGCGGCAAAGAACAGCAGCAGGTAAAAAAAAGGCGGCCCGCTCACCAGCCATTTGGTGAGGCGCGCGGGTCTCGACAGGATGGGGTGCTTGTCAGTCATGCAGGAACACCCCCGCATCATGGCGCCAGCCGACGCTTACCGCGTCGCCCACCTTGAAAAACTGGGCGCGCCCCGGCGCTGAATTTGGCAACAGTGCCTCGATCATCTGGCCACCGGCAAGCCGCACTTTGTACACAGTGACGTCGCCGCAATACAGCAAATTGGAGACAACCCCGGGGAAATGGTTCTTCAGTTCCGTCGCTTCGCCGTGAATGCCGATGTGCAACTGCTCGGGACGGATGGCGAATGCGCCGCTCGCCCCGGCCGCAATGCCGGCAACCGGCGGCGCTGCGACCTCGCCCAGTCCGGCAATGGCCAGGCGGGTGTGGCCGCGCGCCGCTTCGATCACCTGCGCTTCCAGCATGTTGATGTGGCCGATGAACCCCGCCACAAACCGGCTCTTGGGCGAACCATACAATCTGGAGGGTTCGTCCACCTGCTCGACTCGTCCCTCGCGCATCACCGCGATGCGGTGCGACAGGGCG
Organism: Sulfuricella sp.; assembly: GCA_039683315.1. Taxonomy (GTDB): domain Bacteria; phylum Pseudomonadota; class Gammaproteobacteria; order Burkholderiales; family Sulfuricellaceae; genus Sulfurimicrobium. The sequence continues at coordinate 10,313 of JBDKRR010000118.1, read as the reverse complement.
AGCGCTTCGTCCTGTGCGTGGGTGACGAACACGAAAGTGATGCCCACATCGCGTTGCAGGTTGATCAGCTCGATCTGCATTTCCTCGCGCAGTTTGGCGTCCAGCGCGGCCAGTGGTTCGTCCAGCAGGAGCAGGCGCGGACAACTGGCCAGGGCGCGCCCCAGCGCCACGCGCTGCTGCTGCCCACCGGAGAGTTCGCGTGGGTAATACGCCGCCTTGTCGGTCAGGCGCACCTGTTCCAGCGTTTCGTGCGTGCGCCGGCGAATGGTATCTGGCGGAAGTCGCTCCATTTTGAGCGGAAAGGCTACGTTTTGCGCCACTGTCATGTGCGGGAACAGCGCATAGCTTTGAAACACCGTGCGCACCGGACGCTTCTCTGGTGGCGTGTCGGTGACGTCCTTGCCGTCTAGCAGGATCTGGCCCGCGTCCGGCAGGTCGAAGCCTGCGATCATGCGCAGGATGGTGGTCTTGCCGCAACCGGATGGTCCGAGCAGGGTAAAGAACTCTCCCGCCTCTATGCCAAGGCTGATGTTGTCCACTGCCACGAAATCGCCGAAGCGGCGCGTAACGTTCCTGAGCTCCAACACAGCCATGGGATTCCCTTTGGCAACAACCAGAAGCGGCAAACCGATTCTATAGAATTCGCCGGTTCATCTCTAGCGTCCGAGCGTTTGCTCTGCGACGATCATGATAACAACGTACCGCGGCGTTTTGCCTATGGGAAATCACCTAAGCCGGTACGTGATCATCCAAATAGATTTATCCAAGCAGGAAATTAAACTGCATACGTAGGCCAAAAACCCGTTTTCAATAAAACCGGCCTGGCAATCCAAGGAAATAAAGATGAGTGGAACTTCACAATGCCGAGCGAACGCCGAAGTACGCTTGCCTGCCTATGACAAGCTACGCAACACACACGCGGAGCTGATCAGGGCGATTCGGGAAAATTGCGACAAGGAATGCTTCGCCACCGACTTGAGGTATGTCTGCGTCGATTTCCACTGCCGCTGGCAGGATGATTGCGACAGGCTGAGTGCCTTTTAGTTTTGTGGTATCGGGCTGGACAGCGGGAAATTAAAGTCGTTTTAGTCGTTAATTAAAAGGAGAGAGTGATGGAAATGCAACAAGCCAGCGTCAAGAAAGCAAGCAAAACTGCGGCCAAGGGTAAACAGGCAAAAATCGCAGCGCAATCCCCCGATGATCGTCAGCGGATGATCGCCGAGGCCGCCTATTATCAAGCGCAGCAGCGCGGATTCGCTGCCGGCTACGATCTGGATGATTGGCTTCATGCAGAGAGAGAAGTCAGCCAATTAGACTGAGTTGTCTGCTTGGTCATGAATGGTTGCATAGGTGTGGTTGCGGCAGTCCGATTGCGGGATCGTGGATGGTTGCGCGTGACAGGCGGTTATTTCTCGCCGGCGCAATCATCCCAATTCCATGAGTGGAGGGGGCATGCATGTGAAGCCATTAATACCAGTTCTGCTGGGTGCACTCGCGACCGCCACAGCTTGGCCTGCCCGCGCAGAGTTGGCTTGGAATTTCCCAACGCCGGCCACGCCGCTCGCGCTCGACACCCTGCAGGTACACAACAAGTTCATGGTGATCACCCTGGCGATCTTCGCCGTGGTGTTCGCCATCATGATCTATTCCATCTTTACCCATCGCAAGAGCCGGGGAGTCGAACCGGCTAAGTTCACCGGCCCCGGCACCGCAGCGCAGGTGTTCTGGACCACCATTCCATTCGTCATCTTCGCCGGCATCGATTTCATCCTCATGGGCATCCCTGCCTTCCACAGCGTGCAGATGATGCAGGACACCCGTACCGACGCCGACATGGTGGTGAAGATCACCGGCAGCCAGTGGAAATGGCAATACGAATACCCCGGCCAGGACATCAAGTTCGTCAGCACGCTGGCGACGCCGCAGGCCCAGATCGCCAACCACGAAAAGAAGGACGAGCACTACCTGCTCGAGGTGGATAACCCGCTGGTGCTGCCGGTCGGCAAGAAAGTGCGCATCCTCCTCACTTCGACCGATGTCATTCACACCTGGTGGGTACCTCAGTTCGGCGTCAAGCGCGACGCCATCCCCGGCTTTATCCGCGAGACCTGGGCGCTCATCGAACGCCCCGGCATCTACCGCGGCCAGTGTGCCGAATTGTGCGGCAGGGGCCACGGTTTCATGCCGGTGGTGGTGCAGGCAGTGAGCGAACCCGATTACCGCCAGTGGCTGGCGCAGAAGAAGGCCGGTCAGGCAGCCCAGGCGGCCAGCGCAGGCCATGTATGGAGCCGTGGAGATCTGATGAAGCACGGCGAGGAACTATACGAAAAAATCTGCGCCGCCTGCCACCAGGCAAGCGGCCAGGGTGTCCCGGGCGCGTTCCCGGCGCTGGCCGGCAGCAAGATCGTCAACGGCCCGATGCTGGACGCGAAAGGTTTGCTGGTGAAGGACGGCCACCTCGACCGGGTGATGAACGGCAAGCCGGGTACCGCGATGCAGGCCTTCAAGAACACTTTGAGCGATGTCGACATTGCCGGCGTGGTTACGTTCGAGCGCAATTCCTTCGGCAACCACATGGGCGACATGGTGCAGCCTTCGCAGGTCAAAGCGCTGCGCTGACGAACGGGACGCGGGTTAAAACAGGGAGTGGAAACCATGACTACCGCTGAGGTGGCACTCGAACACGGTTACTCCGGCCACGGGGGGCTGACGCGCTGGCTGTTCACCACCAACCACAAGGACATCGGCACGATGTACCTGGTGTTTTCCCTGGTGATGTTTTTCGTCGGCGGAGCGATGATCATGCTGGTACGGGCGGAGCTGTTCCAGCCCGGTCTGCAAATCATGCAGCCGGAGCTGTTCAACCAGCTCATCGGCGTGCATGCGCTGGTGATGATCTTCATGGCGCTGATGCCGGCTGCGACCGGTTTCGCCAACTGGATGATCCCGCTCATGATCGGCGCGCCCGACATGGCCTTGCCGCGCCTCAACAACTGGAGTTTCTGGCTGCTGCCGCCGGCGGCGGTGTTGCTGCTGATGCCGTTCGCGCTGGCCCTGTTCGGCATAGGCAGCGGCGCCATCGGCACCGGCTGGACCTTCTATGCGCCGCTCTCGGTGCAGGACGGCATGGGCATCGACTTCGCCATCTTCGCCATCCACCTGCTGGGTATTTCCTCGGTAATGGGGTCGATCAACATCATCGTCACCATTTTCAACCTGCGCGCGCCGGGCATGACCATGATGAAGCTGCCCTTGTTCGCCTGGGGTTGGCTGATCACCGCCTTCATGCTGGTAGCCGTGATCCCGGTGCTGGCCGGCGCGGTGACCATGCTGCTCGCCGACCGGCATTTCGGCACCCATTTTTTCAGCGCCGCGGGCGGCGGCGACCCGATCCTGTTCCAGCACCTGTTCTGGTTTTTTGGCCATCCCGAGGTGTATATCGTGCTGTTCCCGGTGTGGGGCTTCACCCCGCACATCCTCTCGACCTTTGCGCGCAAGCCGGTCTACGGCTACCGCGCCCAGGTCTACTCCTTCTGGGTGATCGGCGTGCTGTCGGTGGTGGTGTGGGGGCACCACATCATGACCACCGGGATGCCGACGGGCGCCTTGCTGTATTTCATGTACAGCACCATGGCGATCTCGCTGCCGCTGTCGGTGCTGTTCTTCTGCTGGATCGCCACCATCTGGCGCGGGGCCATGACCTTCGAGGCGCCGATGCTGTTCGCGCTGGGCATGATCGTGCTGTTCGGCATCGGCGGCCTGACCGGCCTGGTACTGGCGGATGCGGCGGCGGACGCGCAGTACCACCATTCCTACTTCGTGGTGGCGCATTTCCACTACACCCTGTTCGCCGGCGGCATCATGGGGGTGATGGCGGGGGTGTACTACTGGCTGCCCAAGATGACCGGGCACATGTACAGCGAGAAACTCGCCCACTGGCATTTCTGGCTCACCGCGGCTGCCTTCAACCTCACCTTCATGCCGCAGTTCTTTCTCGGCCTGGCCGGCATGCCGCGACGCATCCCCGACTACGCGCTGCAGTTCTCCGAGTTCAACATGATTTCGAGCATCGCCGCATTCGCGCTCGGCGCTTCGCAGTTGCTGTTCCTCTACCTGGTGGTGAAGTGCATCCGCGGCGGGCCGCCTGCATCGGCAAAAGTGTGGGAGGGCGCGCAAGGGCTGGAGTGGACACTGCCTTCCCCTCCGCCGTACCACACCTTCCAGGTTCAGCCACGGGTGGAGTGAGAAGATCATGACAACTGCCGATTTCGACCAACTCCAGCGCGCCAACCGTCGCCTCGCCATGAAACTGGCCGCCGCGGCGCTGGCGATGTTCGGCTTCGGCTTCGCGCTGGTGCCCTTGTACAACGTGTTCTGCGTCGCCACGGGGCTTAACGGCAAGACTGGCAGCACCGCGCAGCCAGCCGAATCGGTTTTCGTGCACGACCCGCGCTGGATTACGGTGGCTTTCAACGCAGACGTGATGCCCGAGTTGCCGTGGCGCTTCGAGGCGCGCCGCAGCGCCATGAAGGTGCACCCGGGCGACCTGTCGATCGCCTGGTTCCGCGTGCGGAACCTGTCCGACAAGCCCATGGCGGGGCGCGCCGTTCCAAGCGTCAGCCCGCCGGCCGCCGCTACGCATTTCAAGAAGATCGAGTGTTTCTGCTTCAGCAAGCAGGAACTGAAGCCGGGCGAGGAGCGGGACATGCCGGTGACCTTCGTGGTCAAGCGCGATTTGCCTGCCGAGGTGCAGTCCCTCACCCTTTCTTATGCCTTTTTCCCCAATCAGGGAACGGTGGTGGCGCTGGGAGGCGACAAATGAGCGAATTGCGCGAAGGCTATTACGTTCCCCACTCCAGCCATTACCCAGCGACGCTGGCGAGCGGGCTGTTCCTGCTGGTGCTCGGTTTCATCCTCCAGCTCAACGGGGAAGGGCTGGGCAAATGGCTCATGCCGGTCGGCGCGGCGCTGGTGATCTACGTGCTGTTCGGCTGGTTCGGCAACGTGGTGGCGGAGACGCAGGGCGGCAAGTTCCACGCCTGGGAAGACCGCTCGTTTCGCTGGGGAATGGTGTGGTTCATCGTTTCCGAGGTGATGTTCTTCGCCGCCTTTTTCAGCGCGCTGTTTTACGTGCGCAACATATCGGCGCCGGAACTCGGCCAGACCGGCCTGCTGTGGCCGGGCTACAGCGGGACGTGGCCGACCAGCGGCCCGGCGGGCAAGCCGTTCACGCCCATGGCGGCCTGGGGCATCCCCGCGCTGAATACGCTGATCCTGCTGAGTTCGGGGGCGACCGTCACCTGGGCGCACTGGGGTGTGCTGAAGAACCGGCGTCCGCAAATCATCGCCGGACTGGCCGCGACGGTAGCGCTCGGGGTGGCGTTCCTGTGCTTCCAGGCCTACGAATACCACCACGCCTACAGCGAACTGGGGCTGACGCTGGGGGCCGGCGTCTACGGCGCAACTTTTTTCATGCTTACCGGATTCCACGGCCTGCACGTCACCATCGGCGCCATTACCCTGAGCGCGGTGCTGGGCCGCGCGATCAAGGGACACTTCACGCCGCAGGAGCACTTCGGCTTCGAAGGCGCGGCGTGGTACTGGCACTTCGTAGATGTGGTTTGGCTGATGCTGTTCGTGTTCGTGTACTGGCTGTGATGCCGATGCTACGCAGGCCTGATGAAACCGAAGTGATAGCCGGCCATGAGCATGGCGAAGAGCAGCAGGGACAGGGATATGCGCACCGTCAGCGCACGCGCGGTGCGTTCGCCGCGCCCTTGGTCGCGGGCGAGAAAGAGCAGGGCGGAGAACAGGCTGGCCACGACGAAGCCGAGCAGGATAAGTACAAGGATCTTGAACATGGTCTACTCCTTGCGAAACGACGGTTCGATTATAGAGGAAGCGCAAGCATGATGGCGAGCTACCGTTTTCGACCGAAGCTGCTGCAGACAATGGCGACGCTGATGCTGCTGCCGCTGCTGGTACAGCTCGGCCTGTGGCAATGGCACAAAGCCGATGCGAAACGGGCTTTGCAGCAGCGCGCCGACGCCATGGCACAGGCGCCGCTCAAGCATGTCGGACCAGGCCAGGTGAGCGCCGATAGCCTGCGCGGCCAGCGCGTTTTGCTGCGCGGGCACTTCGAGGCCGACCACCAGATCCTGCTCGACAACCAGATACACGGCGAGCAGGCCGGTTATCGCGTACTGACGCCGCTGCGCATCGAAGGCGGTAATGTCCGCGTGCTGGTCGACCGCGGCTGGGTGCCGCTGGGCCGTAGCCGGAGCGCACCGCCTGCCGCCGAACCGCCGGGGAATATCGTGGAAGTGACCGGCACGCTGTGGGAACCGACACGGCCGAGGTTTTTCGACGCCAAGCCGGCATCGGCCGCAGACAAGGTATGGGAAAGCGTCGATCTGGCGCGCTTCGCCGCGCAGGTGCCGTACCCCGTGGAGAAGTTCGTCGTGCGCCTGGATGCCGGCGCGCCGGGTTGCTATGCATGCGACCTGCCGCGTCCGGACGAGAAGGTGGCAATGCACCTGGGCTATGCGGTGCAGTGGTTCGGCATGGCCGGCGTACTGCTGGTTTTTTATTTGTACGCGGGTATTCAACGAGAGGGGAGTGACGGCAATGGAACTTGATCCCGAATATGTAGAAACCGATTCCGGCTGGCGCATGGTGCTCCTGCTGGGCGCACTGTTCGCCATGCCGATCGCCATTTCGGCGTGGCTGTATTCCTCAGGTTGGCATCCCGTTGTGCACTCGGCACACGGCGAACTGGTGCAGCCACCGCGCCAGATCGGGAACCTTGAACTGGGCGAGGATGGGGGAGAGCACGTCAGCCTGGGCAAGATGGGCGGCAGATGGACCCTGCTCTATTTCGGCTCGGCGGAATGTACGGCGGACTGCATGCGCAGCCTGTATTACATGCGCCAGGTGCAGGTTGCCCAGGGGCGCGAAGAAGGGCGCGTGCAGCGAGTTTTTGTTGCCAGGGGGCAGGTAACGGTGACTGGCATGGCAACGCTGACACGTGTTTTCCCCGGCCTCAAGATCGTGAACGGAGGAGCGGAAATCGCCTCGCGCTGGCCCGACGGCGCCGCCCCGGACGGACGGATTTACCTGGTCGACCCGATGGGCAACCTGGTCATGCGCTACGCCGGGAATGCCGATCCGGGCGGCATACGCAAGGATTTGTCGCGTCTCCTGGCGTACTCCTGGGTGGGCTGAGATGTCCTTTCCCCGCCTGGTCATGCTTTCCATCCTGCTGGCCTGGGCCGTGGTGGCTCTGGGCGCTTACGTGCGTCTGTCCGATGCGGGCTTGAGCTGTCCCGACTGGCCAGGCTGCTACGGCCAGCTGGGCGCACCTGCCACGGCGCAACAGCGGCAGGCTGCGCAACAGGCTTTTCCGGATCGTCCTGTCGAAACGCACAAAGCGTGGAAGGAAATGATTCACCGATATGCGGCGGGCAGCCTGGGGTTGCTGATCCTCGCGGTTTTCGTGCGTTCCTGGCGCGAACGCGCGGCGGTCCTGCGTCTGTCTGCGCTGCTCCTGGCCCTGGTCGCATTTCAGGCGATGCTCGGGCGCTGGACGGTGACTGAGCTGCTGCGGCCGGTCATCGTCAGCGCCCACCTGCTCGGCGGCATGGCGACCCTGGCGCTGCTGGTGTGGATCGGACTCGAAGCACGCAGATTCGGCGTTGCGCGCGCCGGCAGCATCGGACTGCGCCTGTGGGCCCTGCTCGGGCTGGCGGCACTGGCTGCCCAGATCGCGCTGGGCGGGTGGACCAGTTCCCACTATGCCGGGCTGGTGTGCGGCGAAGGACTGAGTTGCCGCGGCAGCTGGGGCCCCGCCATGGACATGGCTGCGGCGTTTTCGCTATCGTCCCGTGGCGCTCCATCGCTCGATGCGCTGACGGCGATTCACTGGAGCCACCGCATCGGCGCGCTCGCGGTCGCGGCCATTGTGGCGGGTTTCGCGGGCCGGCTGCTGCGCCATTCCGGCATGCGCCGCTTCGCCTGGGTGTTGCTGGTGCTGCTGACGCTACAGATCGCCCTGGGGCTTGCCAATGTCGCGTGGGACTTGCCGCTCGCAGCCGCGGTGCTGCATAACGCGGTGGCGGCGCTGCTGCTGGCTGTGATGATGGCGACAAACTGGAAACTGTGGAGGGACTCATGAATACGCTTGCACTGCTCAACTCCCGTCCCTGGCCGGACAAGCTGCGCGAATTCTATGCCTTGTGCAAGCCGCGCGTGACCGGACTGATCGTATTCACCGCGGTGATCGGCATGGCACTCGCCGCGCCGGGCATGGTGCCGCTGCAAATCCTGCTGGCCGGCACGGCCGGCATCGCCATGACGGCCGGTGCCGCCGCGGCGCTGAACTGCATCGTGGAGCGTCGTATCGACATGCTCATGGCGCGCACCTGCAACCGGCCGCTGGCGGCAGGCCGGCTGGGGGCGGGCGAGGCGCTGGCGTTCGTTTTCCTGCTGGGCGGCAGCGGACTGACGCTGCTGTATTTCCTGGTCAATCCGCTGACCATGCTGCTCACCTTCGCCACCTTCGTCGGCTACGCGCTGGTCTACACGCTGCTGCTCAAACCCGCCACGCCGCTCAACATCGTGATCGGCGGCGCGGCCGGCGCCATGCCGCCGGTGCTGGGATGGGCGGCGGTCAGCGGCGGGGTGTCGGGCGAGGCGCTGATCCTGTTCCTCATCGTCTTCGCCTGGACGCCGCCGCACTTCTGGTCGCTGGCGCTGTACCGCACCGCCGAATACGCCAAGGCCGGGGTACCGATGCTGCCGGTCACCCACGGCAGCGAATTCACGCGCCTGCACATCGTGCTGTACACGGTGATGCTGGCGACGGTTTCGCTCATGCCTTACGGCTCGGGGATGAGCGGGCTGCCTTACCTGATCGCGGCGTTGCCGCTCGCGGCGGTTTTCCTGTGGTACGCCGTCAGGCTTTACCGCGATTACAGCGACGGCCTGGCGCAGCGCACCTTCCGCTACTCAATCACCTACCTGACGCTGCTGTTCGCGGCGCTGCTGGTCGATCACTACCTGCACTGAAGCGAGAAACTTTCATGCATAGGGAAAGCTTTTCATATCCGTGGTGGCTGGCGATCCTGCTGGTCATCTGGCTGGCCGGATGCCTGGATACCCGGACGGAGGAACTTCAGTTCCGTGGCACCGATATCGCCGGGGCCGCAGCAGGGCGCGATTTCCATCTCACCGACCAGAATGGACGCATGCGCTCGCTGGCCGATTTTCGCGGCAAAGTCGTGCTGCTGACGTTCGGCTATACCCATTGCCCCGACATCTGCCCAACCACGCTTGCCAGCCTGGCGGCAGTGGTCCGCAGCCTTGGGGAGGAGGGGAAGCGGGTGCAAGTGCTGTTCGTGACGCTCGATCCGGCGCGCGACAAGCCCGCGCTGCTCGCCAGGTATATGCCGTTCTTCAATCCCGATTTCCTCGGCCTGTACGGCGACGATGCGGCGACGGCGGCCGCCGCCAAAGCGTTCGGGGTCTTTTACCAAAAGCAGTATACGGGTTCGGCGTCTGGCTACACCCTGGATCACAGCGCAGGCATATACGCCTTCGACCCCCAAGGTCGCCTGCGCCTGCATATGGCTTACGATTCGAGCGCGAAGGATATCGCGCATGACGTGCGGTTATTGATGAACTGACGGTTTGCCCGCGCCGCATGCCGGCGCCCGGTCAGGTTGGTTCGCGTACCAGACGAATGTCGATTTCCCGCTCCACGTACTGCCATTCAGGAGACGCGCGAAGTTCCGTCACGAGTTTGTTGAAAGCGGGCTCATCGGCCGGCGCGAATTCAAACCACGTCAGGAAATCGAACGGCTCGGGCTCTCCCAGATCGCGACAATGATGAAGCCGTCGGGCGATCGCGGGTAAATATTGCAGCCCGATTCTGGCGTGCCTGGATTGTTCCTCGAATATCTTTTGCCGTTCATCCTGGTGCAGGCTCCACCAGGTAGCGTTCTTGCGAATAGGAATGAACGCCGCGCAAACCGCTTCGGAACGGCCAAGCTCGGGCTGCTTCGCGAGAATCTGCTCCTTCTCCCCATGCATTTCGTAGCGCTCGTTACTCGTTATCCCGTGAAGAACCCACTTTGCGTCATGAGGCGGAAGCCCGGCATCTTGTGCCGGAATTACATCAACCCTGGCGGCTGCAGGAAGCGCTTCCCCGACGATGGTTTCGATTTTGACGATGCGCCATACACCAGCGTTGCCACCGACGAAGGTAAAGAGACGGTTATTCATTTTCTGCGTCCTTGGAAAGGCTGACGATTGAT
>JBDKRR010000117.1:0-2982 GCA_039683315.1 Sulfuricella sp. | reverse complement strand
CCTTGAGGGGGATTACCCTTTTGGTAAGAAAAGTAGTAAATTACTACATAGGGTAATCGATGGAGAAAATCATGGAGCTTGCGCGCGTCACGGCCAAAGGTCAGGCAACAATTCCCAAGCGTATCAGAGAAGCCGCTCATATTCGGGAAGGCGATATGCTGGCGTTTGATTTGGATAGCAACAACCGGATCATTATTAAGCGTATTGACCCGTCCATTGATGTCGAGTTATCAGCATTGCAAGAGACTTTGTCAGAATGGAGTTCACTACAGGACGAGGAGGCCTGGCGTGATCTTTAAAGCATTTGATGTGGTCGCCGTTCCTTTCCCATTCACGGATCGTGATGCAACCAAGCGCCGTCCTGCATTGGTGATTTCCAGTGAGCGGTTTAATCAGCAGCACAAGCAACTTGTTTTGGCCATGATCACCTCGGCCACGGATAATAATTGGCCCAGTGATGTTTCATTCACTGACTGGAAAGAGGCCGGGTTAAAAGTAGCTTGCCACTTTCGTTTGAAATTATTCTCGCTGGATCAGGCCTTGGTTTTGAAGGTTATCGGGCATTTGTCTTCGCAAGATATCAAATCCGTGCAGGCTGTTCTGGTTGAGTACCTTGACGTTGGTTGTCACTAGCCCGAGTCGGGGTAAGTTGTGTTGCTACGCAACGCTTGGTGGGTTACGCCAAAATGCTAACTCACTCTACATTTGGCTTAGGTAACTGCCATCCATGTTTGCCACTGTTTCGCCAATCGGGTTCGGGATACGGGCCTGGTCATCTACAGCGCCACCAAGGAGCTTCGTGCGCTAGATGGGCTGATGTATTTCAAGCGGGCGCTGGAGCGCTTTCGTATCGTCGTAAGGGAACGTGATCGTTGGGTCGCGGAAGGCAACGGCGACATCGTATTGGATATTGGCCTTGACGCACGGGCGCCGCGCCCGGTGTTCAAGGAGGCCTATGCACAAGGCTTGTTTGCTGAGGAACAGGTCTGGCTGGATATGATCGAAATGCGCAATCTCTTCTCACATGTTTACGATGAGCATGAGATATCTCGAATTCTCGAGCAACTGGATCGTTATCTTTCCGCATTTGAGGCGCTGCTGGACCGGTTGCAGCGCATTGTTCCCAATGCGCTGGCATCACCAGATGGCTGACCTTATGTTGGTCCCGGATTGCTATTTAACTCCCGAACACCCCCCGGCCTCCGCCTGACAAGGGGGAAGTTAGGGGGGTGAGCCCATGCCGCACGATAGAATCGGAAAATATGTTTCCGTCGAAATGAATTTTATATTTATTTGACGGAAACATGTTGATATCTGATTGATAACGTGTAACATATCCGTCAGATAACTTGTTTTATCGTTTGAGACGGAAACATCCATGCAGCCCCTATCCAACCAGCAGCGTCTGCATCTGGTAAATACCCAGCAACTGTACGAAAACCATATCGCGGCCTATCGCTATGCTCGTGCTTACGCCTATGGTATGCGCTGGAAAACGATCCGTGACATCGAATATCTCTTCCGGGAACGGGATCGAAGAGGCAATGGCAAGCTCCTGGGGCGGCGCACGCAGGAAACCGAACAGATTCTTGCCGCATTCCAGGAGGGCAAGGCGCGGGCGCAAGAACGTCTGGCGGCAATCCGGCGTCAGCTTGACGAACAGGCGCGGCTGAACAAGGCTTTGCGGCTGGCGCGAGTGCCCCGCGTGGTCGCGCGCATCCTGCGAGAGCTGGAAGAGCACGATTTGGGTGACGCCTTTACCGTGCTGGGCACGCAAGCCTTGTACGGCTATGAGGCGGCCGGCGGGGTGCAGTTCCTGCTCGAGTTGCTTGCATCCGGCGATGTCGACCTGCTCTATGACGCGCGCAAAAAGATCACGCTTGTGTCCAGCCGCCTTGATGGAGAAGGATTGCTGGGCCTGCTGAAAAAGGCCGATCGCACGTTTGAGCCTATTCGCAAGCGAGGTTTTCGCGCCGCCAATGCGGGGCAATTCATGGTTGATCTCATCGTCGGGCCACGTTCAATGCGCGAGTCTGAACCGATAACTTTTTGTGCGGACGATCTGGTGGCATCGGAAGTGCCGGGTCTGCAGTGGCTTATCAATGCGCCCAAAATCAAAACCGTGGCCGTGGACGAGGATGGACAACCGGCGCCACTTCGTGTCCCGGACCCAAGGGCTTTCGCGCTACACAAGGCATGGCTGTCGCAGCAATTGACCCGCGAGCCGGTCAAAAAGCCGCGCGACCTTGCTCAGGCAAAGGAGGTGGCGCAGCTGGTACGCGAATATATGCCGCACCTGAGTTTTGCTGAAGCGCTCACCTCTTTGCACGGCGATGTTCGAGCGATGAGTGTGCTTCTGGGCTAGGGAAGCGTGTGCGGTTCATTGCGAGGCAGCGAAGCAACCTGTTTTTAAAGAGATGCGGGATCGCTTCGCTGCCTCGCAATGACGGGGGCCGCGGAATAAATCAATCCCTTCTGAAGTTCCCCCTGTTCTGCCGGGTCAGAGCCCAGATGAGAATAGTGTAACTGGCTGGATTGGCGGCTCTTTGGTAGACTATTGTCATGAAAAGATTAATGGTTACGGGGGCGACGGGGTTTGTTGGTGGTTTTATTCGGCAAGCTGTTGTGGCAAAAGATAATTCATATGGCCTGGAGCTGCTTCCTCCGCAATCCATGGAGTTGCGCGATGCTGAAAGTGTGTCAAGAGCATGCAAAGAGGCAGAGCCCGACTTTGTCATTCATCTAGCGGCGCAAAGTTTTGTGCCGGAGTCGTTCAACAATCCGCGCGAGACTTATGAAATCAATTTTTTCGGTACCCTGCATCTGCTGCAGGGGCTGAAAAAGAATGGCTTCAAGGGGCGCCTGCTATATGTAGGATCGGGCGATATGTATGGCCTGGTTGCCCCCGAAATTCTGCCGGTCACTGAAAACACCCCGCTCAAACCGAGAAACCCATACGCCGTCAGCAAAGTGGCGGCTGAA
>JBDKRR010000116.1:0-13788 GCA_039683315.1 Sulfuricella sp. | reverse complement strand
CCGCCCAATGTAAAACTGCTGCGTCTGATTCTGAACGATGCGGGTTACCGGGTGCTTGAAGCGGCCAGCGGTCCCGAGGCGCTGGCAACCCTACGCCGGGACAAGCCCGACATCATGGTGCTGGATGTGCGCATGCCGGGCATGACAGGCTACGAGGTGTGCAGGCAGATCAGGGAGGACGCCGAGTTTTCCGCGCTGCCGGTCATCATGGTCACGGCCCTGTCGTCGCCGGAAGATCGCATCAGGGGGATCGAAGCCGGCGCCACCGATTTCATCACCAAGCCTTTCAACAAGAAGGAACTGCTGGCGCGCGTCAAGGCCAGTCTCATCATGGCGAAAAGCGGCAGAAACGGCATTGTTCCGCAACTTCCCGGCGCCGTGCTGATCACCGATCCTGGCTGGAAAGTTCTTGCATTGTCGCCCTTGGCCAGTGTGTTGCTGGACATCCCCTCGCTCGGCGTACAGGAGCTGGATTTCACCCAGATGCTGGAGCCCTCGGAAAAGGCCGAACTCGCTGCGGGGAAGGAACTGGTCGAATTCACGTTGGCGCATTCCACCATAAAGGGAAATCAGATGCCGATAATGGACCCAGCAGGGGCGCTGATCATGCGACTGATCACCCTTATGGGCTGATCACCACTTGCCCGTACACGATGCACATTTTGACCTGGCGAAGAAAACTCATGCCGAGCAGGACGTATTGCACGCCCAAATCGCTTTCCGAAACGCGCGCCGCGACATTGTGCAGGGTAACCGTGCCGACAGTCACCGAGTCCAGATTGAGTTTATAGGTTCCTACCGGACCGCTTGCCGTCGTGGATTCAATGCGTTCTCCCGCAAAAACGGGGAGACCCATGCGGATGGCTTGAGCGTAGGGGATCAGGATTTCGTCGGCCCCGGTGTCCACTATAAAACGCACCGGTGAGTCGTTGATGCGGCCATCGACGAAGATGACGCCGGGCGCTGCCGACAAAGCTTGCATCTGGAATAGCAGGAAAAAGACCAATGCCGCCTTTTTCATGGTCTGCCGAGCTTTTATTTACTGCGAATCAGCAGGATAGGGACAGGCGAAACGCGCAGGATGCCTTCCGCAACGCTCCCGACCAGGAGGTGGCTCAATCCGCTGCGTCCGTGCGTTCCCGCCACGATGAGGTCGGCTGACCACTTGGCGGCTTCCTGTATGATTGCGTCGGCGATCCGCAAGCCGAGGCTCTCGATCTTGACCAATTGGCTTTCTGCAGCCACGCCCTCGTCAAGCGCTGATTTCCGGGCTCTTTCCAGCATGCCGAGAAGGTAGGTTTCCTGTGCGTTTTCGACTTCCTCCGGGCTCGGGAATTCGGTATCGGAATTGATACTGTATCCCTCCATCACATTGACGATGAGCAGGGTGGCCTGCTGATTCCTGGCAAGGCTGATGGCTTCCTGAAATGCACGGTTCGATGTGTCGCTACCGTCTATCGCAACCAGTATTCGCTTGTACATATTTCGCCCTTCCCGACTGTGGAGCACGAACAAACACCGCGCCTGTCACGCCTTTTTCAATATAGCAAAATAGTCGACCCAGTCAATCGGGTATTTTGTGTAGGCTAGGGAACCTCTGATTAAGTCAAACGCGGTCGCGACGGGGTATTGCGGGATGCCAGGCAAGGAAAGAGACGCGCCGTGCAGTCATTCTGCACCAGCGACTCTTGACGCCGCATGGCGCCCGCAATACCTCGTCCCTTCGGGTTACATCGAAAACAGGCTTGCCCCGCGTTGTGCTCCTTGGCATCGTAGGGACAGCTACGACCTGCGTCGCGCGCCTTCTCGCCAGTGCGAGCGGCTTTGCCGCCGCTCTCGGCGGGGACGCCCCTCGCGGGTGTGTTCAAGCCTGTTTTCGATGTAACGCGATCCGCGTTTGACTTAATCAGAGATTCCTTGGCCAATCGAGTCCTGCAGCCCTTGCCGGCTGTTCGCCGCTTGGCGCATTGCCTCGATCACCAGGCCCCGAAAGGCGCGCCAGCGGCGTCCTCCAGGCAAGGCAAGCTTCTGATTGATTTCCAGTTCGATGCCGACATAGGCGTCAGCGGGAAAACGGCGGCGCAGATAGGCGGTCAGGCCATCGGAACTGCCGGTATAAGGGTAATTGCGGCGTACTTTCAGCTCCGGCGCCAGCGCCTGGAGATGGGTCTGCCAGCGGCGGCATAGTTCGGTTTCACCGTGGCGAGCCGGATCGTACAGCAGGCCGATGTCGGCGTTGCGCACCGCGCCGTCGAGCACCGGGGTGAAGCTGTGGGAGGAGATATGGATCACCCGGCTACCCTGCTCAGTCGCGGCGGCGATCGCCGTTTCGACCTTGTTCCGGTATGGCAGGTAATGGCGCTCCAGTATTTCGCGGCGCACTGCAAGCGGCGTATCCCGTGTAGCCTCGGAGTACAGGCGCGGATGGCCGATGGAGCGGTTGAGGTCGATCAGCAGGCGGCTGGTGGTGGAGACGAACAGCGGGGCGGCCAGCGCCTCGGCCAACTCCCTGGCGAGAACGAGCGCGCCAGGGTCGTAACCACGGTGGCTTCGCAGTAACGCCTCGCAGCCCGCGAACAGGTCGCGGTAGCGGGTCGGGATGCGGTTCCCGCCATGTTCGCAGGTGATGAGGAAATGTTCGGTTCCGGCCATGGCAAATTAGTCCACGAACATCCGGCCCGTTGCCAGGCAATCGCACAATTCCCGGTAGACCGTTTGCAGGCGCTCTTTAGTGGTGTCCGGTCCAACCGCCCGCACGATGCGGCGGGCGAGGGGGCCGCGTTCCAACATCACGCGCAGCGGATCGTCCCACAGCCTGTAATCCGTTGCCGGCATCGCTTCTAGGAGGTGCCGCCACAGTTCGCCGGCGGTGCACTGCCGACCGGGAAAACCCAATAACTGCAGGTAGCCGGCATCGTCGATGACAGCCTGTTCGGCATCGCGGATACAGGCGTGCAGGATCGCCACCAGCGCATCCGTACCGATTGCCTGCTGCATCGCGAGCGGAGACCATTCGGCCCGGTAGAGCGCCTGAACGACGGTTGAGGTAACCGCGGCGATGGCGAGGTCGGCTTGCGGACACTCCTGCACGTCGATCACGCGGATCTCGATGGCGTTGCGCTCGAAGCGTGGGATGGCGCCGCGCGCGTTGAGCCATTCGTGCCGCAGCAGGCCGTCTGGGTCGAAAGGCACGATGTCGCGGTAGATGGGCGCCATGACCTTCGATCGATACTCCGCACGGCGGGTGACGGTATCCGGGATGACCTGTCCGATGGTCGACAACACTTTCGCCTGGTGGGTACGGTAGGACTCCATGCGGAAGTCCATGAAGCCCGTAGAGCGGCCTTCGGCGAATGGCGAGCTCGCCGCCAGCGCCGGGAGGATCGGCAACACCAGGCGGATGGCGGCATGCAGGCGGGAGAATTCGGCATCGCCCGAGAAGGGCAGGTTGAGCTGCATGCTCTGCAAATTTGACCAGCCGTGCGCCTTGCAGCCGAAGATGCGGTCGTAGGTCTGGTAGATGCAGGCATCGTCGTGCGGCCACAGGCGCGTCTCCGCGAGGGGCGCCATCCACGGGTGCATGGCCGTGGGCATGAGGCGCGCATCCAGGGATTCGAGCAACTCGTTGATCGCCAGAACTTCCGACTGGAAGGCGGCGGGAAGGGGCGCGAGGGCGGGGTCCGGCCGCGCGTTCTTGAGTTCGACGACGTGCAGCGCCAGTTCGTTGGACCAGCCGAACTTCCCGCGCGCGACTTCCTCAACGCAGTCCCCAGCGGCGAGGCGCAGCAGTTCGTCCGCAACCGGCAGGACCGAGAGCGTCCGCCGGTCCACGATCATGTACTCGAGCTCGACGCCGTAGCCCGTGAAGGCATGAAGGGCTTGGGCGGCGCTCATCGGGAAGCCCCGCGCCTGCATGCTTCGATGCGCTTCAGGAAGACTTCCATCACTTCGCGGTAAAGCGCGTCCTTGAGCACGCCGTCTTCGTTGCCGGCGTCCACGCTGGGGTTGTCGTTGATCTCGATGACGTATTAGCGCTTGCCGACCTGTTTGATGTCCACACCGTAGAAGCCGTCGCCGATCAGGTTGGCCGCCTTGAGGGCCAGCTTCATCACCCCCTCCGGCGCCTCTGCCACGGGCAGCGCCACCGAGGCCCCCTCGGCGTATTTGTGCCGCTCGTCGGCGTGCCTGATGATCTGCCAGTGGCCGGGAACCATGAAATACTTGACGACGAACAACGGCTGCCGGTCGAGGATGCCGACGCGCCAGTCGAACTCGGTGGGCAAGTATTCCTGCGCGATGATGAGCTCTGACTTTTCCAGCAAGTCGTTCACTTTAATTTGCAGTTCCTCCTCCGATTCCACCTTCACCACGCCCAGCGAGAAAGAACTGTCGGGCTGCTTGAGTACGCAGGGAAGGCCGAGCGTGGGGATGATCCGGTCCACGTTGTCGCGGTACACCAGCAGGGTCTTGGGCGTGGGAATACGGTGGCGGTCAAGAATTTCGGCGAGATAGACCTTGTTGTTGCACTTCAGGATGGCATCTGGATCGTCGATCACTACCAGTCCCTCGGCCGCTGCCCTGCGCGAAAAGCGGTAGGTGTAGTGGTTGACGGAGGTGGTGTCGCGGATGAACAGGGCGTCGAACTCGGCCAGCCGGCCGAAGTCCGCCCGGGTGATAAAATCCACGTGCATGCCCAGCGCCTGTGCCGCCTTTTCGAATTTGCGCATCGCCCTGACGTTGGAGGCTGGTTCGGGATTGTCGGGATCGTGCAGGATGGCGAGGTCGTGTCGCCGCATCGAGCGCCTGGGCGCCCTGCGCCTGCGGCCCATGAAATAGTCCAGCGTGGCTTGAATCGCGAATTCCTGGTGCTCGGGCGGTATATCGCTGGCGGCGATCAGCCGTACCTTGCGGATGCGCCAATGGTGGTCGCGTCGATCGAAATCGGCGCGCAGCAACGGCGCCTGCAGCAGGTTGAAAATTTGCCGGCTCAATTGATCGTGGCAACTCGCCACGTTGCGGCCGAAATAGATGCTCAGTTCGAAGGTGTCCGACCTGATGCGCGCCAGAGATTTCTGGATCAGTTCGTCCAGGCCCTCGGCAAGGTGCCGCACCAGGTTCCGGGATTGCAGGTCCTCGATGGTGTTCACCCGGGGCAGCGGCCTGTGTCCACGGGCCTCGGCAAGCAGCGAGACGTAATAGCCGAAACTCTGGTAGCGGTAGGTTTTGCACAGGTTGAACACGCGGGCAAAGCACTCGTTGCCGTAGGCCGGATCGGTCAGGTAAGCGCGCGCCGGCACCACGGTCACGCCGGGAACGTCGAGCGGCCAGTCGCGCGGATTGTTGACCACGATAAGTATGCTCACGGCTCGCCTTTGGATAGGTGTCCCGGCGGATGAATCACCAGCAGATTGGCATCGTGGGTGACGATGCCCAGCAGTACGGCGCCAAGCACGCGATCGATGTTGATCCAGTACTCGTGCGACGGGCCGTACGGATGCAGGCCGTAAGGATCGACAACCAGCACGGTGTGCTTTGCCCGGTCATAACCCGCGATCACTACGAAATGGCCTGCCGGCAGGCCGCGCACGTCATCAGGCTCGTCGTTCGGCCCGTATTCCCGCGCGGCGCGATACAGGTAAGTGGAGCTCAAGCCCGTCAGGATAGGCTGATTGCGGCGCAGCAGGCCGCGCACCAGGGGGCGCGACAGATCGGTCAGGCGCAGTTGCCCGCCCAGTTTCAGGAACTCCAGGTAACCCTCGGTGACATAGTGCAGCCTCGCATCGGCTTTCGCCTCCCGTTGCCGCTGCAGGCGCTCCGCGATGTCCACGCCCGGCACAAACCAGGTGGGGTCGAACACCGTCAGATTGTAGGTATAAATCGTGGCCTGGTAGCCCTGGCGCAGTGCGTCGCAGGCCAGAAAAATCGCGAACGTGCCGCCCAGTTCCATCTTGCGGGTGCGGGCGATGATGTCCGGAAGCTGCGCATCTTCTCCCCAGTAGCGATAGATGCTATGCAGACAGGTAGGGCCGCAGGTCGTTTCGTCCGGCTGTGGCAGCATCCCGACCGGCAAGCGTAGCGTGAGCGGATACATGTTTTCCTCACAAAGAGAAAGACGCGGTATGTTTTAGGGAACCTGTGATCAAGTCAAACGCGGTCGCGTTTGACTTGATCACAGGTTCCTTAGCGTACTCCGAGTATTACCTGAACAAAATAACGGCTATTTACAGCTTCGTATTCCAGGTGAATACGGTGTAATGTTGCGCTGATAATAATTACTGAACTATCGCCTCCTAATGCCGGTAACTTCGACCTTATGATCGACCCGGTAGTTTCGACCTTATGCTCGACAAGGAAAAATAATGATGGGCACGATGATAGGAAACGCCAAAATCCTGGTTGTCGACGATGATCCGAATCTCCGGAAAACGCTGTCCGACATCCTGCGGGTCAAAGGCTATGCGAACATCGTTGCGGGGACCGGTGCCGAGGCACTGGTGGCCATGGAACAGGAGAAGATTTCACTGGCGCTGATCGACCTGATGCTTCCGGACATGACCGGTCTGGAAGTGATGGCGCGCATCAAGACTGTTTCCCCCCTGACGGAAGCGATCATCCTGACCGGGCACGCCTCGATGGACACCGCCATCGAGGCGACCAGGAAGGGGGCGTTCTCCTACATCCTCAAGCCCTACCAGATGGACGATCTGCTGCTGAACATCAGGCACGGTATCGAACGGCAGCTTGCCCAGGAGGAGATTCTGCGGCTGGCCTCCCATCCCCGGCTTAATCCGAATCCGGTGATCGAGCTCGACCTCCACGGCAGCGTGACCTATCTCAATCCGATGGCGGAGAAGCTGTTTCCGAACCTGAAAGAGAAGGGCCTGAAGCACCCCGTGCTTGCGGGAGTGGAAGAACTGTTCGGTGATTTCCAGGAGGGAATCCGCTCCGGCGTGGTGCGGGAGCTTGTGGTCGATGGGACTACGTTCGAAGAGCATATCCATTATGTCCGTGAAAGCAACCTGATTCGTCTACAGTTGCTGGATATTTCCGAACGCAAGCGCGCCGAAACCGAAGCCCGGCTGCGACTGGAGGAAGTGGAGCGGATGAATGCCCGCCTGATCGAAATGAATACCAAGCTGGAGCAAGCACAAAGCCAATTGTTGCAGGCGGAAAAAATGGCATCCATCGGGGTGCTGGCGGCCGGCGTGGCCCATGAAATCAACAATCCGGTGGGCTTCGTCAATTCGAATCTGGCAACCCTCCGCGATTACGTCCACGATTTAATGGATGTCCTGGATGCCTACGAACGCGTGCAAGCGGGCTTGCCGGAAAAGGCGGGGAATTTTGCCGCGGTCAGCGACTTGAAAAAGCGTGTCGACGTTGCTTTCATGAGGCAGGACGTGACGTCCCTCCTGGCCGAATCACTGGAGGGTGTCGGGCGGGTGACGAAAATCGTCCAGGATCTCAAGGACTTTTCCCGCATCAGTGTTGAAGAAAAATGGGCCAATGAAGATATCCATCTGGGAATCGAAAGCACGCTCAACGTCATCAGCAACGAACTCAAGTACAAGTGCGAGGTAGACAAGCAGTATGGAGATCTGCCGCATGTCGAGTGTTTGCTGTCCCAGTTGAACCAGGTGTTCATGAACTTGCTGGTGAATGCGGCCCAGGCGATCGAAGCTCGCGGCACCATCACCATCCGCACAGGAACCGGGGGCGATCAGGTGTGGATCGAGATTTTTGACACGGGCAAAGGCATTCCGCCGGAAAACCTGAAACGGATTTTCGAGCCCTTTTTTACGACCAAGCCCGTCGGCAAGGGGACCGGACTGGGATTGTCGGTTTCCTACAGCATCATTCAGAAGCACCATGGCCGGATCGAGGTGGAGAGTAACGAGGGTAAAGGTACGACGTTCCGCATCTGGCTGCCGGTGAAGCAGCCGAAATTCCATGACGAAATTCCGCAATAGCCCGGTCGACATGACGCTGCCCAGCATCGCGTCCACAGCGGGACGCTGCATAATTCGCTTTGCCAGCAATAGGAGTAGATATGTTCTTAAAAGAACGGCAATACTTAGTGGCGCTTTCCTTCGTTCTGGCAGCCATCGGCTGCCTGGCGACGCGGCCAGTCCTCGCCGTGGAAACACTCACAATCGGAGGGAATGGCGGCGCGATAGGCTCCATGAAACTGCTGGGCAGCGCTTTTGAGAAGGCCCATCCAGGCATCAAGGTAGTCGTTCTTCCGAGCCTGGGAACCAGCGGCGGAATCAAGGCAGTCTACAAGGGCGCCATCGACATCGGCCTGAGCGGCAGGTTGTTGACCGATGAAGAAAAGAAGCTGGGACTGGTCGTTGCAGAATATGCGAAAACCCCGCTGGTCTTTGCCGTCAAGGCCGACAATCCCCTGTCCGGGCTGAGCAAAGACGAATTTTTAAGCCTATTGAAGGGCGCGCCAGGCACTGCCCTCCACGGTCAGCGCATGCGGCCCATACTACGCCCTGCTAAAGATGCGGAAACCCTTCTTATCATAAAAAACTTTCCAGAGATCGGTAAGGCCATCGAGCGGACACTTTCTTCTCCTTTGGACGCAACAGTCGCCCTCAACGCGCAAGATGCCGCCGATTTGATTGAAAAGATCCCTGGCGCCATCGGCTTCTCGGCACTGAGCCTGGTTCGTTCCGAAAAACGACGGATGAAAGTTCTGCCCTTCGACGGTGTGGCTCCCAGCGCAGAAAACATCACCAACGGGTCATATCCGTTGGTGATGGGCTTATATCTGGTCACCAAGCCCAATCCGCCCGAAAGGATTCGGAAATTCATCGAGTTCGTGCATTCTGATCACGGCGCGCGGCTTCTGGAGGAATCCGGAAACTACGTCGTTGGGCAAAGGAAATAAGGTATGCCCTCCACGATTAACCAAGCCCGCACCGTGGCATGGCTGGTGGCATTTTTTGTCGGCGTCATCGTTCTCGCCGTTCCCGCGGGATATTCGTATGTCACTTATCGCTATATGGCCGGGAGCCTGGAAAGCGAAACCGATGTCATCGCCCGTGCCATCACGCAGAACATCATCAGCCGGAATCCCGTTTATTGGGAATTCGAGAAAGTGCGGATGGAGGAGTACTTCGCGCGCCTCACCCCCCAGGAGGTGGCCGAAGGCGGACGCATCTTCAACCAGAAAAACGAGGTCGTCGCCGAGGTAACCAGCGGGCCGGCACTTCCGGTCATAACAAGATCACACACCCTGACCGATGCCGGTGTTGTCGTCGGTCATGTTGAGGTCTCTCGCTCGCTCCGGCCCATGATAATGCGGACCACGCTGCTCGGATTGGTCGTAATCGCAGCTGGCCTGGGCTTGTTTGCGATTCTCTGGTATCTGCCGATTCACAGCCTGTATCAGGCGCAGAACCTGGCTAGCCAAAGTGAGTTACGTTACCGGGGTGTTTTCGAGTACGCCGAAGACATCATTTACCTGCTGGCGCCGGATGGGGTGTTCAACTCCCTCAGCCCCTCGTTCGAGCGCGTGACGGGCTGGCATCCGCAGGAGTGGGTAGGAAAACCCTTCGCACCAATCATTCACCCGGACGATTTGCCGCGTGCCCTCGAAGTATTCCGGAAAGCGCTTTCCGGCCAGTCCACGCCGGTTTTCGAACTGCGCATCGCCAAGAAATCCGGGGAGTATTTCGATTCCGAACTCAGCATCGTGCCGGTGAATCCGGGCGGTGAAATTGCCGCCATCGGAATTGCACGGGACGTCACCGCGCGCAAGCAGGCCCAAGAGGAAATCCGCAAGCAACAGGAACTGACTTCCCTGATCATCGAGACCATTCCCATGCGCGTCTTCTGGAAGGACCGCGATTTGCGCTACATGGGCTGCAATACCTTGTTTGCGAAAGACGCGGGATTGAACCGCCCCGCCGAATTGATCGGCAAGAGCGACTTCGACATGGGGTGGAAGGACCAGGCTGAGCTTTACCGTGCCGACGATCAGCGGGTGATGGACTCCAATATATCCAAACTTTCCTATGACGAGCCGCAGACGACGCCGGACGGGAGGAAAATCTGGTTGCGTTCGTCCAAGGTGCCGTTGGTTAACGAGGCCAATGAATCCATCGGTGTGCTGGGCGTTTACGAAGACATAACGGAGCACAAACTGGCCGCGCAGACGCTTGAGGAATCTGAACTGAAATTCAGGACGATACTGGACTCCGCCGTCGACGGCATTCTGGTGGCGGAAGGGGAAGCGCACAAGTTCGTCATCGCCAATCACGCGATCTGCGACATGCTGGGGTACTCGCTAGAAGAGATTTACCGGCTTGGCCTGGAAGACATCCACCCGGCAGATGCGCTTTCTCACGTACGAAAGCAGTTCGAACGCCAGATGAAAGGAGAGGTACAGGTGGCGTCAAATCTGCCGGTGAAACGCAAGGACGGTTCGGTGTTTTATGCCGATGTCAGCAGTTCGCCCATGGTTCTGGTGGGTCGCCCCTACCTGATTGGCGTTTTTCATGACGTGACCGAGCGCCGGCAGGTGGAAGAGAAGGTCCGCGAGCTCAACGAAGAGCTCGAAGAAAAAGTCCGGGAGCGCACGCAACAACTGCTGACGGCCCAGGAGGATCTGGTGCGCAAGGAAAAGCTGGCGGTGCTGGGCCAGGTTGCGGGCAGCGTCGGGCACGAGCTGCGCAACCCACTGGGGGTGATGAACAACGCGGTGTATTTCCTGCAAACGGTACTGTCGGATGGGGACGACACGGTCAAGGAATATCTGGCCATGATTAAGGAAGAAATCACCGGAGCGGAACGTATCGTGTCCGACCTGCTCGATTCCGTGCGCACCAAGCCGCCGCAGCCCGAAGCGGTCGGGGTGGCGGAGTTGATCGGCCAGGTTCTGCGCTCGCTCTCCGTTCCCGCCACCGTCGCCGTCCAGCTGGACATCCCGGCCACGCTGCCGCCCTTGCAGGTGGACCCGCTGCAGGTTCAGCAAGTGTTCCGCAACCTGATCAACAACGGCATCGACGCCATGGCGCAAGGCGGCACGCTGGAAATCCGGGCCACCGAGGCTGACGAAGGAAAGGCCATTGCCGTCAGCGTGCGGGATACCGGCTGCGGCATTGTGCCGGCGCAAATGGCGAGACTGTTCCAGCCCCTGTTCACCACCAAGGCGCGGGGCATCGGCCTGGGACTGGTGGTGGTGAAAAACCTGACCGAGGCCAATGGCGGGAGGATCGAAGTACGAAGCGAGCCGGGCAAGGGAACGGTTTTCTCCGTTACGCTGCCAAGCGTCAGTTCACCGGCCGAGGAGGCGTAAATGCGTTTCGCCACTAAAATCGGATTAAGTGCGGCAGCGGCGGCGCTGGTCATCGGACCGCTGCTCGGGGCTGCAGTGTTCTTCAAGGCGCGCGCAGTATTGCAGGAGCACATCATCCACGAGCAGGTCCAGGTCGCCAGGGGCGTAATGCGCGAGATCGATACCGCCATGCACCATGCCTATCAGGACGTCAGCACGATCGCAGCCGATGAGCTGCTGGCCGGGTTTTTCGAAAACCCCGACGACAGTGCCAGGAAAAGCATGGTGGCGGAGGAACTGGAAGAGCGGGAAACCCTGACGGGCCCCTGGGACGCACTCACGGTGTTCGACGCGAGCGGACGCGCCGTTTTTGCCCCCAAGCCGCTGGGTAACGAAGCGGCCATTTCGGCCTATGTCACTAGCGAGCCCGCCTTCCGGCGCGCACTGAAAGGCGAAATCTACTATTCCGACCGGCTGGTTCGCCGCCGCACCGGAATACCGGTGGTGATCTTTGCCGCGCCCGTTTATGGAAATGACGATCGGCGTAAAGTGGTGGGCGTGGTGATCGCCCATTACCGCTGGGCAGAAGTGCAGGGCATACTCGACCGTGTGGACCCGGCTGCCTGGGTACACCTGCTGAATCGCGAAGGATCCATAATCGCGAAGCGCAGCAACGACCCCTTCAATCAGGTATTCATGTCCTCCATGAAGCAGGTGGATGCCGGAGACGCAAAGAGCGGGTATGTCATCGCTTCCGGCCACACCCACGGTGAAGAGGAGACCCTGAAGGTAGAAACCGCGCAAAGCGGGGTGCAGGACTACCACGGCAGTGGATGGCGATTGTTGCTGGAACAGCCGTCAGACAAAGTTTTTGCCCCGATCAGAAAAATGGCGATGGAAACCACGTTGCTGGTGTTCGGCGTGCTGCTCGTGGTGGCTGTGCTGTTCGTCATTCTTGGGCGCAGGTTTCTCCGACCGTTGGCGGAACTTGTGGAGGGGGTGCGGCAGGTTGAACAGGGGCATTTGGACCATAAGGTGGTGGTGCGCAGCAATGACGAATTCGGCGCATTGGCGGACAGCTTCAACGTCATGGTCAGCAAGTTGCGTGAGGCGCAGGAAGAACTGGTGCGCAAAGGGAAGCTGGCGATGCTGGGGCAGGTGGCGAGCAGCGTGGGGCACGAACTGCGCAACCCCCTGGGGGTGATGAACAACGCGGTGTATTTCCTCCAGTCGATGCTCGATGAGGCCGACGATAGCGTCAAGGAATACCTGGGCATCATCCGGGACGAGATCGCCCGCTCGGAACGAATCGTGGCCGAACTGATGAATGCGGTGAGCACCCGTCCCCCTGATCTTGCCGCGCACGGGGTGGCATATCTGGTCGCGGAGGTTTTGCACAAATCCGCCTTGCCCTCCAGCGTGACCATCACCCTGGATATTCCAGAAACGCTTCCCGCCGTCCGAGTCGACGCCATTCAGTTGCAACAGGTGCTGGAGAATCTGGTTACCAACGCAGTGGATGCCATGCCGGAGGGCGGGGTACTGGAATTTAGTGCTGCAGAAAGCGAAGGCGGGACGGCTGTCGCCCTCGACGTCCGTGACAGTGGCAACGGCATTGCGCCTGAAAACATGGCCAGGTTGTTCCAGCCCCTGTTCACTACCAAGGCCCGAGGCATCGGCCTGGGTCTGGTGGTGGCGAAGAACCTGATCGAGGCCAACGGCGGCAAGATCGAGGTGCAGAGCAAGCCGGGCAAGGGAACCCTGGTTACCATCACTCTTCCGACCGCGCCTGAAAGGGATATTTCGATATGAGCAGCATCTCACTGATTCGGCGACATTTCTCAGGCAGACAGGACTTTCCGCTACGGCTTTTCGCTGCCGCATTCGTGATCAGCATAACGATCACGGTTTTCAGTGGATGGCAGTCGTGGCAGCTGCATCACCAATATGAAGTCATGTCGAGGAAGCATGTGACCCTTACCGAGAGTGTCGGTCGCATCATGCTGTTCGACGAGGTGCTGACCATGTCGGCACGCATGGCTGCTGCAACGGGCGATTTGGCCTACGAAAAAAGATATGACGCATTCGATCCGCAGCTGACGATGGAGATCGACAAGGTAAGAGCGATACTCCCGCGATCGGAAATTGAACGGTTTATAGCGGAAACGGATAAGGCGAACCTCGCCCTGGTAAGAATGGAACGGCAGGCTTTTGCGTTGGTGTATCAGGGCAAACGGCAGGATGCCTTGACTCTCCTGAACAGCGCGGAATACCTGGGATTAAAGGGAGTGTACGCGGATGGCATGGAAAAAACCGTCAAGGCGGCAACGGCACTGATTGAGGAAGATGTCTTGAATCGTCGCGCTCTGTCGTTTTGGTTGGCGGTTGTCAATGCCGTGGGTACGCTGTTGCTGCTCGCGACTTGGTTTTTTGCCATCCGGTATGCGCGCAGTTGGGCCGCAGAGCGCAGGGAAGCAAGCGCTGCGCTCCTGCAGGCCCAG
>JBDKRR010000115.1:0-3277 GCA_039683315.1 Sulfuricella sp. | reverse complement strand
GGGCACCATGAACTGGCTCAAGTAATCGGCCTTGATGCCAGCTGCGCGCATTGGACGCACCACAACACTGTCATAGGCGCCGGCCAGGCCGCGCGGCACCAGGGTGGCAATGTCGGAGATCGCCCGGCCGGCGTCATCGCTGACGTCGAGCACGGTGTTCCAGCCCTTGGACAGGGCGGCGCGGTCTGCTTGAACCTGCGGATCGCTGTCGAGCGGATTGGGTTTCGGCGCGGCCGTTCGAGCCTGGGCAGTCGGCGTGGTCCGCGCGGAGGGCGGGGCCTGGGTTACTGCCGGGGATGGAGTGGCCCGCGGAGGCGTCGTGCTGGTTGCGGGCGCCTGGCCAGCACCGACGCTAAACCCAGCGGTGCGGACGCGATCGGCTGGCGTCGAGCGAGCTGACTGGATGGCGGCTTGAACGTATGGGCTCGGCTGACGAGGCTGCGCGGGTGCTGCCGAGAATGAATTGCCGTCCCGCTGTACGCCAGAGATCTGCGTGGCAGGCCGCGCGGCAGGCGCTGTCGGGATTGGCGTCATGCCGCTGGTGTCGACCTTCGCGGCCCCAAAGCCGAAAGCAGGCGATTGGGCACGATCTGCCACCGTTGTGGCCGTGTAGCTGTTTCCCTGGCGGGTGACGCCTGGAACAGGCTGTGTAGCTGCAGGCGGAGCCACAGGTGCAGGAGCTGGCTTGGGCTGAGCTTGCGCCTGCGCGGGAGGCGTGGCCACGGGGCCGCCTGCGCCAGCACCGTAACCAGGCGAGCGGGCCAGGTCGGCTAGGGTGCGGGGGCGCTCTTCCTTGCGCACCACACCACCGTCAGCGAAGTAGTTGCCGGGCTCGCTGGCCTGTTGCGCACCTGGAAATCCTTTTGCCTGGACCGCGGCCGGTGTGTGCGTCACATTCTTGATTGCCTCCATGACCTCGGCGCCGATCGCTTGCAGGGCCTCGGGTGGCAGTTTGGCCTCGCCATTGGACAGATTGACGGGCACCTTGGCATTTCCCAGCTTTTCCATCGTCTCTTTGCCCATGGCTTCTGTGGAGTCGGCCGGCATGATGAAGGTGCCTTCTTCCACCTCGTCCTCGATGTCGTCTGAGATCCCAGTCCCAGGACCGCGCACCAATCCACCGTTGGCAAAGCCACGCGCCTGCACTTCATCAGCAGCAACGCCAGCACCCGTCCCGCCTACAACTTTCGCCGCCGTCTTCCCTGTGGCCACGGCAATTTGAGGCGCAGTCGGAATCAGGGACTTTGCTGCCGGGACTGCCTTCATCGCGGCAAACATCGGGGCGGCCTGCGCCGCCGCAATGGCAGCATCTCTAGCACTGCCATTCCCTGCTGCGTCGTACATGGCGCCGACTGCTGATCCGAAGCCCGTAACAGGGCTCAGCGCGCGGTCAAAGCGCGCACCTACTCCAGGGTTCGTTGCTTCAAACTCTTTGTTGGAGTTCGACCAGTACCCGCCAACTGACTCGCTGAATGGACGCACAGCATCCGAGATAGTGCGCACCAAGCCGCCGTCAGCATAGGCGCCCGCCTCTTTCATGCGCCGCTCCAGGGCCGACATGCCGCTGTACTGGCTGATGGCCTTCTTGGGCGGCTCAGGCTGGGATGCGGCAGGGCCGGCGCCAGTCGGCGGCATCTTGTTCAGGTCGGCGGGCAGTGGCTCGGGCTTCTTCTTGCCGCCACCAAAGCCCAGCATCCCCTTGATCGTGGAAACGACACCGCCGTCTGCATAGTTCTGGGGCACAGCACGCGCCTTGCCCGGTTGAAAGCCTCGCATGGAGCCCCCTTTGAATCACTTGTGGTCGATTCTTGGGGGTGGCTCCTGCGCAGTCCAACCCTATACAGGGGTGGGCCGCGCTTACGGAAGCTCTTGCGTCCGGTTGGTCGAATCGCTGCCGCTGATGCTTGCCGATGCATTGAGGGCGTTGAGGCCAGCCGCAGCTTGGGAGCCCAGCATTTCCGCAAAGCCAACTGCTGCACGCACGCGAGACTCCAGTGCTGTCATTTCGCCGCGCGCGTTCGCCTCCATGCCGCGCATGTCGATGTCCGCCTGGGTCACCGCGAGCTTCACAACTGGGTCAAGTGCCGCCACCTCTGCCCCGTACAGTGAGGTCATCGCCTGCACCATCTTCACCTTGGCATCTACCTGGGACAGCGCCAGTTCTGAAGCCAACTGAGGCCCCATCATGACCGTCTTGATGTAGTCGCTGGCCGCGCCCAGTGCGGTCTGAGCCGTGTCGATGATGGTCTTGACTGCGAACTTGGCATTCTCCAGTCCGGCGTCGAACCGCTTGATTGCTATGTCGCGGCTTTGCTCGGACAGGGCTTTCTGGGTGCCCATGCGGATCTGGTGGACCTGCCCGGCCAGGGCGCCGGGCGGAAGCGCAAAACCACGGTTGGCCCAGGTGGTGTGCGCTTCGGTTTCCGCGCGGGCCGCCTCGTTCATCACGCGGGCGCGGTCACGCTCCCATAGTTGGCGCTCAATGGTCGGGTCTATCCCGGTGCCGCCGTTGGCTGCGTTCTCCAGCCACGCCATGGCCTTTCCGTATGCCGCCGGCGACGGAAAGTACGTTTGCAGGAACTGGTCGAGCTTGCCGTCAATGGAGGCCTCAAGGGCCTGACGCACGTTGTTGTAGAGGTTGCCCGCTTCTTGCGGGTCGAAGTCGATGTCTGGCCGATCTGGAATCTCAAGATCACCCTCCAGGCGTGGCGCAATGATGGGCGTCCACCCATCCGTTTCCAAAACCGCACGCTGTACCGCCTCATCCGCCAGGCTCGTGCGCGACTGAGCCACCGACCACATCCGGTCGAACACGGCCGAGACAACCGCCGATGCGCCTCCGTCGAATGCCATGGTTAGATCCTCCGGGCCGACTCAGCGACCATCATGTTCAGGGAAGTGATCTCGAAGTCGCACCCTGCGGTGTTGCCGATCTCGAAACCGAAGTAGTTGGCCCGCATGCCCTTACCCACCGTTACGCGCTGGGTCTGGATGTGCTCACCGAACTCACGCATCGGGTAGGTGTAGCTGGCTCCCTCGGCGCTGACCTTGACGAACATCTGGCCTTTGCTGGTGATGCCGAGGTCGATCTGATCGACGCGCTTGAGCTGGTTGTTTCCAAAGTCCTTGCGCCCGATGTCAAACTTGGCATCGATGGGGGCGCCCGCGTCGGTGTCGCCGGCCAGCTCGTACAGGCCCTCAAACGCTGCGCCGAAGTAGCGCCCGCCGATGTTGGCGACTGTCTCGAATGGGTAGCTGCGGTATTCAGTGGTCGCGC
>JBDKRR010000114.1:0-5662 GCA_039683315.1 Sulfuricella sp. | reverse complement strand
TCACCGACATCGACGACAAGATCATCAAGCGCGCCGCCGAGAACAATGAATCCATCGACGCCCTGACCGGTCGCTTTATCGCCGCCATGGACGAGGACGCCGCCGCGCTGGGGGTGCAGAAACCTGCTCATGAGCCGCGTGCCACCCAGTACGTGCCGGGCATGATCGCCATGATCCAGCAACTGATGGACAACGGCCTGGCCTACGTGGCAAAAAGTGGCGACGTGTGCTACTCGGTGCATGACTTTCCCGGCTACGGCAAACTTTCCGGAAAGTCGCTCGACGACCTGCGCGCAGGGGAACGGGTGGATGTGGCGACAGGCAAAAATGACCCGCTCGACTTCGTGCTGTGGAAATCGGCCAAGCCCAATGAACCGCAGTGGGACTCGCCGTGGGGCGCGGGCCGTCCGGGCTGGCACATCGAGTGCTCGGTGATGAGCGACGCGCTGCTGGGCGAGCATTTCGACATCCACGGCGGCGGCCAGGACTTGCAGTTCCCGCACCACGAGAACGAGATCGCCCAGTCCGAGGGCGCCCACGGCCACCAGCACGTCAACTACTGGATCCATAACGGCTTCGTGCGGGTGGACAACGAGAAGATGTCCAAGTCGCTGGGCAACTTTTTCACCATCCGCGAAGTGCTGGCGAAATATGACCCGGAAGTGGTGCGCTTCTTCATCCTGCGCGCCCACTACCGCAGCCCGCTGAACTACTCCGACCAGCATCTCGACGACGCCAAGGGCGCGCTGACGCGGCTTTATACGGCGCTAAAAAGTGACCCCCTCTCCCGCAAGCGGGGGAGGGCTGGGGAGGGGGAAATCGACTGGAACAACCCTTACGCCGCCAAGTTCAGAAGCGCGATGGAAGACGATTTCAATACCCCGGAAGCCATGGCCGTGCTGTTCGACCTGGCCACCGAAGCCAACAAATCCGGCGATCCG
This sequence comes from Sulfuricella sp., assembly GCA_039683315.1. GTDB lineage: Bacteria > Pseudomonadota > Gammaproteobacteria > Burkholderiales > Sulfuricellaceae > Sulfurimicrobium. The sequence goes on along the minus strand of JBDKRR010000114.1, from coordinate 4,721 downwards.
CAACACGCTGCGCTGCTGCAGTCGCTGGGCGGCGTGCTCGGCCTGCTGCAGCGCGACCCCAGCGACTTCCTGCAAGGCGGCGCAACCGATTCCGCCTTCGCCCCCGAACGCATCGAGCAACTCATCGCCGACCGCGCCGCCGCCAAGCAGGCAAAGAATTATGCCGAGGCCGACCGTATCCGCAAGGAACTGGCCGAAGCCGGGATCGTGCTGGAAGACTCGCCTCAGGGAACGATCTGGCGCAAGGCTTGAGATTGTCTTCCCGCGTCGCTTTCCGGCCATGTCCCAAGCGGATGCGGCCCTATACCCATTTTGCGTGAGCTTCTATTTTCGGGCAAAATGCCCTTTGATTTCGCAACAAATATCAATCTTTTTGCGGCGGACCAGCAAATAATCAGGGGTAGAAAAAAATGCTGAAAAATTTAAGAGTCAAAAACCAGCTGTTCCTTTTCATGGGCGTGACTTTTCTACTCTTCACCGTCGCCATCGTCGTTGCCCTGATGAGCCTTAACAATACGCGGGGCCGCTTCAACCAGTTCGTCGACCACGACCTTTCGCTGCAGCTGGCCTTTTCCGACATGTATGCGCAGGGGCTCCAGATGGGGCAGGCGATGCGCAACATCCAGCTCGACCCGGCCAACCGCAAGGCTTACGACAATCTCAACAAGGCCATGGGCGATTTCGAGGGGGCGGCGGATAGTGCGCGCCAGCTGTCCGCGTCCGACCCCGGCATGATCGCCACGCTGGAACGCATCACCGAGTTGCGCAAGAAACAGAAGGCGTCCCAGGAAAAAATCGTGGCGCTGGTTACGGCCGGTGACCTGGAGCAGGCGAAGGGCCTGCTCAACAAGGAAGAAACCCCGCTGTGGCGCGATATCAAGCAGGTCATTCTCGACAGCCTGAAGGCGATCAGCGAAGAAACCGCGCGCACCAAGCGCGACGTCGACAACAGTGCCAGCAAGGGCATCACGCTGAGCATCATTCTGGCCCTGGTCGCGGTGGTGGCCGGGCTGGGCATTTCCCTCGCCATCGCGCGCAACCTCGCGGGTCAGATCTGCGACCTGAACCGCTCGATGAAAGAGCTGGCTGAGGGAGAGGGCGACCTGACCAAGCGCATCGCTGTCGAAGGCAGCAATGAGCTGGCCGAAACCGCCCAGGCCTTCAACCGCTTCATGGACGGCCTGTTGCAGATCGAAAGAACCGTCATGTCCAGCGCCGACGAAGTGGCGTCAGCAGCGGCGGATATGACCAGGCTGACGCAGCACATCGCGGACAGTTCGCACCAGCAGAGCGAAGCAGCCGCCACTACCGCCGCGGCCGTGGAAGAAATGACGGTCAGCATCTCGCAGGTAGCGGAACACGCCCAGGTAGCCAAGGACAATGCCGAAGACGCGGCGCGTCTTTCCGCGTCCGGCGAAAGCCTGCTCGGCAACGCCACCAGCGAAATGCACCACATTGCCGAAACGGTGCTCGACGCTGCCGGGCGCATCCAGCTGCTGCGCCAGCATTCCGAGCAGATCAGCGGGATCGCCAACGTGATCAAGGAAATCGCCGACCAGACCAACCTGCTGGCCCTGAATGCCGCCATCGAGGCGGCACGGGCCGGCGAGCAGGGGCGCGGATTCGCGGTGGTGGCGGACGAGGTGCGCAAGCTTGCGGAACGCACCGGGACCGCGACCAACGAGATCAAGGCCATGATCGAAACGGTCCAGAACGAAACCCAGAACGCCGTGAGCGGCATGGAGGCCGGCAGCCAGCAGGTGGAAAGCGGGGTGCGGACCGTCAATCTTCTGGTTGAGCCGCTGCGTACTCTGAATGAAGGCGCCGCCGCGACCCTGATGCACCTGGTGGACCTGGCATCCGCGTCCAAGGAGCAGGACACCGCCAGCACCCTGATCGCCCAGCAACTGGAGCGCATCGCGCAAATGGCGGAGCAAAGCAGCCATGCCACCGATCAGGCTTCGCAAGCGGCGAGCCGAATGGAACGGCTCGCCGTTACACTGAAAAGCTCCGTCAGCCAGTTCAAGCTATAAGCCCCGGCTGCTACGAGACTTCTCTCTTGAGGAAATGCCGCGCATGGCGCCGGCTGAGATGCGCCAGCGGCAGCAGCACCAGCAGATCGGCGGTATTGAAATCCGGGTCCCAGGCCGGGTCGCCGCAGATGTAAGCGCCGAGGCGCAGATAGCCCTTGATCAGCGGCGGCAGCGACGGGTTCAGTTCGCGGTTTAGCGCGGCCAGCGGCAAGGGGTTGCGCGGCCGCACGCGCCATTCCACCGGGCTCATGTTGTCCACCTTGATGCGCTCGAATAGGCTGGCGGCGGCGTGCCCGCCATCGGCCATGCTGATGCTGGCGCAGCCGATGAGGTACTCGTAGCCGCCGCGTTCCATGTATTCCGCCAGCCCGGCCCACAGCAGGGTGATGACGGCGCCGCTGCGGTAGTCCGGATGCACGCAGGAGCGCCCCACTTCCACCATCCGGTCGCTCAGATGGGCGATGCGTGTAAGGTCGAATTCGCCCTCTGAATAGAAACCGCCGATCTTGCGCGCCTTTTCCGGGCTCAGGATGCGGTAGGTGCCGACCACTTCGTTGCTGTCGCCGTCGCGCACCAGCAGGTGATCGCAGTAGGGGTCGAAAATATCTTCGTCGACGCCGGACTTGCGGGTCGACAGTCGCGCCCCCATCTCCTCGGCGAAGACCTTGTAGCGCAGACGCTGCGCTTCCTCGATATCGGCGGCGTTCTGGGCGAAGCAGTAGAACAGTTTGGTATCGCGGCGCGGTGCTGCCTGGGGTTGTTGGCTCAGCAACATTAAGGTTCTCCTCTGATGATTTCGAGGGAACGATAAAGAGCGGCGATGACGCCGAAATGACTGCAAGGTTAAGTTTTTGTGACCGCCCGAACCATTGCCTTTAAGACTAAAATAGCACCCATGCAAACCGTACCCGCCATCACCTCCCACCGCAAATACTGGGCCAAACGCTTCGGCACCGCGCCGTTCCTGCCCACTTCGCGCGAGGAAATGGACGCGCTCGGCTGGGACAGCTGCGACATCATCATCGTCACCGGCGACGCCTACATCGACCACCCCAGCTTCGGCATGGCGCTGGTGGGGCGCCTGCTCGAAGACCAGGGCTTCCGCGTCGGCATACTCAGCCAGCCGGACTGGCACAGCCCGGCGGCGTTCAAGAAACTGGGCAAGCCCAACCTGTTTTTCGGCGTCACCGCCGGCAACATGGACTCGATGGTCAACCGCTACACCTCGGACCGCAAGATCCGCTCCGACGACGCCTACACTCCCGACGCCGCGCCCGACAAGCGCCCCGACCGCGCCGTGATCGTCTATTCGCAGCGCTGCCGCGAGGCCTACCCCAAGGCCAATGTCGTGATCGGCAGCATCGAGGCCAGCCTGCGCCGCATCGCCCACTACGACTACTGGTCCGACAAGGTGCGGCGCTCGGTGCTGCCCGACTCCAAAGCCGACATGCTGATCTACGGCAACGCCGAGCGCGCGCTGGTCGATCTTTCCCACCGCCTCGCCGCCGGGGAAGCCATCGCGGACATCACCGACCTGCGCGGGACTGCTTTTATGCGCTCAAATCCCCCCCCGCCCCCCTTTGTCAAAGGGGGGAGTTCCGGCTGGACCGAGCTGGATTCGACTTCGGTCGAGGAGCCCCCTCACTCATCGTCCGAGAAAAGAATGCCCCCTCCCCCGCAAGCGGGGGAGTGCCGGGGAGAGGGTAAACAACCATCCCCGCCCAAACACCTGGCCGTGGATATCCTGGCCTTTGCCCGAGAGCTGCGCATTCACCAGACCGATGCAGAGGAACTGCTCTGGGGAACCTTGCGCGCAAAACGCTTTTTCAATCTGAAATTCCGCCGCCAGCATCCGGTCGGCCGCTACATTCTCGATTTTTACTGCGCCGAAAAAAACCTGGCCATCGAACTTGATGGCGGACAGCATGCCGATCAGGTTCCACACGACGAGGAACGCTCGAAATTCCTGCAGGAGCAAGGGATCAAGGTTCTGCGCTTCTGGAACAATGATGTTTTGCAACAGACGGAATCGGTTCTGGAAAGCTTGATGGGGGAGCTTGGTCTGGCTTTGCCCTCCACCACCCCTCTCCCCAGCCCTCCCCCGCTTACGGGGGAGGGGGCCATCGCGCCATCTCCCGCGAGCGGGGGGAGTCCAGTGATTTTCCACCCCAAGCCCAAGCAGGACCGCACTCACACCTTCGTCCGCATCCCGTCCTACGAGCAGGTCAGGGACGACGCGGTGCTCTACGCCCACGCCTCGCGCATCCTGCATCTCGAATCCAACCCCGGAAACGCCCGCGCCCTGGTGCAGGCGCACGGCGAGCGCGACGTGTGGCTCAACCCGCCGCCGATCCCGCTCACCACGGCGGAAATGGACCACGTCTACGGCCTGCCCTACGCCCGGCGCCCGCATCCTTCCTACGGCGCGGCACGCATCCCGGCCTTCGAGATGATCCGCTTCTCGATCAACATCATGCGCGGCTGCTTCGGCGGCTGCACTTTCTGCTCCATCACCGAGCACGAGGGGCGCATCATCCAGAGCCGCTCCGAGCAGTCCATCCTGCACGAGATCGAGGAAATTCGCGACAAGACACCCGGCTACACCGGCACCATCTCGGACCTGGGCGGCCCAACCGCCAACATGTACCGGCTGCACTGCAAGGACGAGAAAATCGAATCCGCCTGCCG
>JBDKRR010000113.1:0-7193 GCA_039683315.1 Sulfuricella sp. | reverse complement strand
GCTTACTTCCTGCGGCAATTCCACGCGCTTCAGACGCACGTCCATGACCTGTATGCCAATCTTGCGCGCATCGATGTCCGCCTTCTGGCGCAGGATTTCCATGATCTGGTCACGCTCGCCTGACACTACATCATGCACAGTGCGCTTACCGAATTCAGCACGCAGACCGTCGTTCACTGTTTGAGTAAGACGCGTCTGGGCCTGCAGCTCATCGCCGGCCACGCTGACGAAATACTGTTTCGCGTCGACGATGCGCCACTTGACGAAATAATCCACCAGCACGTTCTTCTTTTCCGAGGTGATGAAACGCTCGGATTCGGATGGATCAAGCGTACGCAGACGGGTATCGAAGAAGCGCACATCCTGCAGCAGCGGCACCTTGAAATAGAGTCCGGGCTGCTGCTTGATGGACACGATCTCACCCAGCTGACGCACGATCACATACTGCCACTGGTTGACGGTGAACATCGACAGGCTGGAGAAGGCCAACAACGCCAGCAGCGCCATCAATATACTAGTAATGTGCTTTTTCATGGACGCGCCTCCCGATCCCGGCTGCGGAACGTGTCGCGGCTCCGTAAGGTGCTATCAGGCAAAGCAGTCTCCGGCACAAGCGCCGGTTTCGCATCGCCGGCAACCGACGCGCCTGATGCCGATTGCTGAATCAATTTATCGAGGGGCAGGTAAAGCATGCTGTTGCTACCCTTCTGGTCAACCAGCACCTTGCTGGTAGAGGAATAAATCTGCTGCATCGCGTCCAGGTACAGGCGTTCCCGCGTGACGCCCGGCGCCTTGTTGTATTCGGCCATGATCTGCTTGAAGCGTGCGGCATCACCCTCCGCATTGGCGATCACGCGCTGCTTGTAACCGTCGGCTTCCTGCAGCAAGCGCGAAGCCCCGCCGCGCGCCTTGGGCACCACATCGTTGGCGTAGGCCTGCCCTTCGTTCTTCTGGCGCTCCCGGTCCTGCCCCGCCTTGACTGCGTCGTCGAAGGCGGCCTGAACCTGCTCGGGCGGCTGCGCATTCTGCATCGTCACCTTGCTGATGGCAATGCCGGTCTGGTAGCGATCGAGAATTTCCTGCATCAGTTTGGACGCTTTGGCCGCGACTTCGGCGCGCCCTTCATATAAAACGAAGTCCATCTTGCTCTTGCCCACGATTTCGCGAATCGCCGTTTCCGCCGTCTGCAGCACGGCATCGTCGGGATGACGGTTATTGAACAGGTAGGCCTTGGGATCTTTCAGGGTGTATTGCACGGCAAACTGGATATCGATGATGTTCTCGTCATCGGTGAGCATGAGAGACTCTTTCAGCACCTTGCTCTTGATGGTGTTGCGGTAGCCAACCTCGACAGTGCGTACCTGTTCCATGTTAACCACTTCGGCACTCTCGATGGGATAAGGCATGTGCCAGCGCGGTCCCGGTTCGGTAGTCTCGACCCACTTACCGAAGCGCAGCACCACGCCACGTTCGCCCGCATTGACGATATAGAAGCCGCTGCCGAGCCACACGACGATGGCAAGCGCAGCCACTATACCCAAGCCGCCAAAAGCCTGGCCGCTCGACGGCATGCCGCCTCCCGAAGAAGGCTCCTTGCCCTTGCCACCGAACATGGCACTCAACTTCTGGTTGAATTTGCGCCACAGCTCATCAAGGTCGGGCGGACCACTGTTGTTTTTCTTGCCCCAGTCGGGATCGTTCCAGGCCATATTTAGTCTTCACGTTTCATGAACAAAGTTCCAAATTCAGAATCACGACGCACTTGCATTTTGCGGTGCAGTATTATCTTCTGAACTTGGAACTTGGCTCTTGGCACCATATTCGAGCAACGCCTCACGGATCAGTTCCATTCCGGCACCGGTCAGCGCGCTGACATGAATGCGCACGATTCTACCATACTCGTCCCGCTCCAAGCCCGGGGCCTGGCCTTTCACGTCAATTTTGTTGTACACCATGATCTGCGGGGCATTGGCGCCAATCTCGTCGAGTACCGCATTGACTTCATCGATCTGTTGCTCGCGGTTTCCACTGGCGGCATCCACGATGTGCAGCAGCAAATCCGCTTCCACCGCCTCGGTCAGGGTGGAGCGAAAAGCGGCGACCAGGGTATGCGGCAAATGCTTGATGAACCCGACAGTATCCGAAAGCACCACCTCGCCGGCCTCGCCCAGATAAAGGCGTCGCGACGTGGTATCGAGCGTGGCGAACAACTGGTCCGCAATATAGGCGGTGGCGTGGGTAAGGCGGTTGAACAGCGTGGACTTGCCGGCGTTGGTATAGCCGACCAGCGACACCGACAGCACCTTGCCGCGCACTCGCGAACGGCGCTGGACCTGGTGCTGGCGCTTGAGCCGCTGGAGTTTATCCTTGAGCATTTTGACGCGCTTGCCTAGCAGGCGACGATCGGTTTCCAGCTGGGTTTCGCCCGGCCCGCGCAGACCGATACCACCCTTCTGCCTTTCCAGGTGGGTCCAGCCGCGGATTAGGCGTGTCGCCAGATGTTCCAGCTGCGCCAGTTCCACCTGAAGTTTGCCCTCGGAACTGCGGGCGCGCTGGGCAAAAATATCCAGGATCAGCGTGGTGCGATCGACCACGCGCGTTTCCAGGCGCTGTTCCAGGTTGCGCTGCTGCGCCGCAGAAATTTCGTGGTTGAAAATCACCAGTCCGGCGCCGCTTTGCCGCAGTGCATCGGCGATTTCCTGCACTTTTCCGCTACCGGCATAAAGGGCCGCATCCGGACGCGAGCGTTTGCCCTCGACTACCGCGACGGCCTGCACGCCGGCACTTTCAGCCAGCCGGTGCAATTCCTCCAGGCTATCGGCATAGTCCGCATCGCCGAAATCAAGACTGACCAATACCGCGGTATCTGCGCCGCCGGGACGGTCAAACATCGAGGAGACTACTCAAACCGAATCAGAGGGATGTTCGAAAGGAATGCTCACCGGCCGTGCTGGCACGACGGTGGAAATAGCATGTTTATATACCATCTGCGTAACAGTGTTCTTTAGCAGCACAACGTACTGGTCAAAGGATTCCACCTGACCCTGCAGCTTGATACCGTTGACGAGATAAATGGAAACCGGAATATGCTCTTTACGCAGAATATTCAGGAACGGGTCTTGTAACATTTGCCCTTTAGCGCTCATTTTTTGCTCCAAACGCAATACTTCGTTGTTATGAATGGCCACTCTAATGGATTTTGCGATCGATTGCCAGCAGCATTGCCGATCAACATGGAGCGTTCCGATCGATATTTCAAGATGGCGTGGAAATTAGTTTTATGTGACGTTTATTCTTTAGGCCAGTAATCCGTTGCAATGCCCTCGCCGAGGTCGGCTTCGACCAGGCGGCGGCGCACTTCGAGCAAGCGCGCGATCAGCTGTGGCTCCTGCCGGCCGTACGCATCGGCATCCGCCACCCGGTTGACCACCACGCCGAGCAATTCGGTAATCGCATTGCCGATGGAGTTCTGGCTGATCGTGACGACCAGCTTGCCCTCGTCGTTGCGGTAAATGAGCTGCTTGAATGCCGGCTGCCAGCGTATGGCGTTGGCATACTTGGCGTCGGTGATGCAACGGTCCCTTACCTTCTTCGCCGTCTTGAGAAAGTCATTGTTGAACAGCAGCACGTTCTCGACCTGGTCCGGAAAATAGAGATCGGGCAGCATCGGCGCATTGCGCGAGGAAACTTGCGAAAAGAAGCTGCGATAGAAATCGATGAACCCCTTCAGCACCAAGTCATATTCATGCCAGAAACGGACATCTTCCAGCGCCGCCGCGCCGCCGGGAATTTCCCAGCTCGGCAAACCCTGCGGGTAGCCGGTCAGCCCGAGGCGCGCGGCATCGTCGCTCACCGGACGCAACACCTCCAGGTGCAGCGCCTTGCAGATGAACTCCCGATAGGCGTCGTGCATGTACATCTCGAACAACGAGTGCTGGCCGCCATCCGTGAGATTGGGGTTTTTCGGATCGGCCAGCTTGGCATCACGCAGCTGGTCCATGGGAAACACGATGAAATGGTTGTGCAGCATGCGGATGCTGGGCACGCCCGGCGAGGTCAGCGGCCAGGTGGCGTCGAGGCTCGCCTCGCCCGCCAGCACTAGGTGTTGCGCCGGGTCGGGAAATTCTTCGAGCATGTAGTCGATGATGATCTGGTTCATCCGGTTCCACACATGCTTGACGTTGTCCGGCACCTGGGTACGCCGCACCGGCCGCCCCAGGGGATTCAGGACGATCTGCGAGGTGTTGTAGATGATCGAGGTATCGAAGACGTTGCTATGCCCCAGCGCCTTGCGATAAAGCAGCAGGTTTTCCGGATTCATCAACAGGCCGTTGTTGTTCACCAGGTCGTTGAGATTTTCCGTGCTGTTGAAAAACTCGTTGGGCTTCATCCCCTCGGGCACGTCCAGGGGAATGGGACGATAAGGGGTGACGAGCTCGCGTGGGCCGGATTCGATCATGGTGGGTATGCCTGAGTATTGTGCGGGGTTTCTAGCGAAGGGAGCTTTTTACCACAGCGGACAAATGCCGGGCAGCAAAAAATTCAAATGCGAGGATAAGGCCATTGCATCGTTGACAAAACGCAGATAATGCGCCTTGGCAACCGCAGCGGGAGCGCGTTCCCCCCGTTCGCTGGGGAGGAAGCGCTTTTGCGCCCCCTTGCGCCAGACGCTCAATACTTCTTGCCGTAAGCCTTCCGACTGCGCCGCCTTTTACTGCGTGCAGCGTTTTCGTCGGCCTCCGTCTTGGGGGCTGGCTTGCGGTCGGCGAATGGATTGCTGCCTTGCTTGAACTGTACCCGCAGCGGCGTGCCCTGCAACTCGAACGCGGTGCGGAAAGTGCTTTCCAGATAACGCTTGTAGCTGTCCGCCACGTTCGCCGTCGCCGTGCCGTGCACGATCACCAGCGGGGGATTCGAGCCGCCCTGGTGCGCGTAGCGAAGCTTGGGGCGGATCGGACCGACCTTGGGCGGCTGATGTTTTTCCGTCGCGGCAATCAGCACGCGCGTCAGCATGGGCGTCGACATCTTCTTCATCGCCGCCGCGAAGGCGCCGTCGATGGACTTGAACAAACCGCCAACGCCCGTGCCCTGCAAGGCGGAAATGTAATGGTACTTGGCGAATTCGAGAAACTGCAGCTTGCGCGCCAGGTCGCTCTTGATCACCTCGCGCCGCGCCTCATCCAGGCCGTCCCACTTGTTGATCGCCACCACCAGCGCCCTGCCCGCCTCGAGGATAAAGCCGGCGATGTGCGCGTCCTGCTCGGAAACATCCTGGCGCGCGTCCAGCACCAGCACCACCACGTTGGCGTCCTCGATCGCCTGCAGCGTCTTGACGACTGAAAACTTTTCAATCGCCTCGAATACTTTCCCGCGTTTCCGCACCCCTGCCGTGTCGATCAGGGTATAGCGCCGATCATCACGCTCCAGGTCTATATAGATGCTGTCGCGCGTGGTACCGGGCTGGTCGAAGGCGATCACGCGCTCTTCGCCGAGCAGCCGGTTGACCAGCGTGGATTTGCCCACGTTGGGGCGACCGACGATGGCCACCTTGGGATGGTCGTCCTTCTCCTCGCTCTCCTCCTCATCGGGGAAGCCGGCCAGCGCCAGTTCCACCAGCTCGCGCACCCCTTCGCCGTGCGCGCTGGAAATCACCAGGGGGACGCCCAGGGCCAGTTCATGAAACTCTGCCGCCACCACTTCGCGGCGCATCCCCTCTGCCTTGTTGACGGCGAGGAACACCGGCCGCCCGGACTTGCGCAGCCCTTCGGCGATGGTCTTGTCCTGCGGGGTCAAGCCCTGGCGCGCATCTACCAGGAAGACGATGCAGTCCGCCTCGTCGACGGCCTGCAGCGTCTGCTTCGCCATTTCATGCATGATCCCATTCTTGGCAACCGGCTCGAAACCGCCGGTATCCACCACCAGGTAAGGCTTGCTGCCCACCAGACCGTGACCATAATGGCGGTCGCGGGTCAGCCCGGGCAAATCGGCCACCAGCGCGTCGCGGGTCTTGGTCAGGCGGTTGAAAAGCGTGGATTTCCCGACGTTGGGGCGACCAACCAGGACTAAGGTAGGCTTCATTGTATCGCCAGTGAAAACAGACCGCCGTTACGGGTTTGCACCAGGATATTCTGTCCCAGCGCCTGCGGATCGGCGCCGACAGCGCTGCCATCGGTGGCCGCACGTCCGACGAAAGCCCCATCTTCGCGCGACAGCACATGCACGTAACCTTCCAGGTCGGCAACGGCGATATAGCCGCCCGTCACCACCGGGGCGCTCACGCGACGAAACAACAGCTTGTCCTGCTTCCAGATGCTGGCGCCGCTATTCTTGTCCAGCGCATGCACTGCGCCGCGGGCATCGCTGACATAGATATTGGATTTGTCCAATGCCAGGCCGGTCAGGCTCGACATGTCGCGCGCCCATACCGGGTTGCCGCTCAGGATATCGAAACAGGCCACCCTCCCCTGATAGGCCACTGCGCAGACATGATTGCCATCCACCACTGGCAAGCTGGTGATATCGGCGATACGCTCCAGCTCGGTGGCACCACGCGGCTGAGCCACGTTGGCTTCCCAGCCAAGACTGCCGTTGGCCAGCGAAATCGCCACCAATTTACCGCCTGCATAGCCGGCAAAAACGCCGCCGCGCGCCACCACCACGCCGGCGTGGCTACGGATCGCCAGGGTCGGCAGTGCCCGTTGATATACCCACTTGCGTTTGCCGTCGTGGGCATCCAGGCCGAAAATCCGACCGTCAGCCGCACGCACCACCACCACGCCTTCAGACACCAGGGGAGCACTCAGGACTTCGCTGGAAACCTGCGCCTGCCATAGCGACTTGCCTTCCAGGTCGTAAGCCAGGACTTCACCCTTGCGGGTGGCCACCATCACCAGGCCTTCGCCCACGCCCACCCCGCCGGAAAGCTTCTTGCCGGTTTCGACCCGCCATTGCTGCTGGCCGCTGTCGCCATCGAAACGCGCGAGGCTGCCGTCATATCCGGCCGCGTACACGCTGCCGGCCGCAATAGAAGGGGTGAACACATAATCGCCGGCTGCGCCCGCACTGGCGTGCCATTGGGTTTTCAGGGACACAGAGGATTTGATTTCGGCCAGAGGCGCGGGTTTATCCGTTTTATCGCTGCCGCCCCACAGCCCGAAACCGGTGGACAGGGATTCGCCCAGACCGGCGCAGCC
>JBDKRR010000112.1:0-4967 GCA_039683315.1 Sulfuricella sp. | reverse complement strand
CAGGCTTTGCCGGCCTCTTTGATGGGCTCCGCCGTGTAATCAACCGCGATGAGCGCCTTTACGGTATCGGTGAGCTTGGCGCGGCGCTGTGTGTAGGCGAGGTTCATGCCGAAGCCGAACTCGGCGTTGTCCTCAAACAGGCTGTTGGCCCAGGCGGGGCCGTGGCCTTCCTCGTTGACGGTGTAGGGGCATGTGGGGGCGCTGCCGCCGTAGATGGAAGAACAGCCCGTGGCGTTGGCGATCACCATGCGATCGCCGAAGAGCTGAGTGGCAAGCTTCACATACGGGGTCTCGCCGCAGCCTGCGCAGGCGCCGGAGAACTCAAACAGGGGCTTAAGCGCCTGGCTGGTCTTAATAGAGGTGATCTTTTCCGGCCGCACCTGCGGCACGGTTGTGGCGAACTCCCAATTAGCCTCCTGCTCGCTCTGGCTTTCCAGCGGCTTCATGAACAGGGCCTTGCCCTTGGCGGGGCAGACCTGCGCGCAGTTGCCGCAACCGGTGCAATCCAGCGGGCTTACCTGAATACGGAACTGCAGCCCGGCAAACTCCTTGCCGGTGGCATTCTTGGTTTTGAAGGTTGCGGGCGCATCCTTCATCTTTTCGTCGGCGATATAGGTGGAGCGGATGGCGGCGTGCGGGCAGACCAGCGAGCAGGTGCCGCATTGGATGCAGCTGTCGATCTGCCATTCCGGCACGTCCACGGCGATGCCGCGCTTTTCGTACTTAGTGGTGCCGGTGGGCACGAAACCATCGGGACTGAACGCACTCACGGGCAGTGTGTCGCCTTCCTGCGCCAGGATGGGATCGACAACTTTCTCGAAATACGGATTAGCCTTCACTTTCACGGCTTGGGCACCGGTGGTGGCGTTTGCCCACGCGGCGGGCACTTTGATTTCCACAAGGCCGCTGATGGCGATGTCGATGGCGTCCGAGTTCTTCTTGACGATCGCGTCGCCCTTGTTGCCATAGGTCTTCTTGGCATATGCCTTCATATACTCGTCGGCCTTATCGTAGGGAATGACCGCGGAGAGCTTGAAGAATGCGGCCTGCATGATGGTGTTGATACGGTTGCCCATGCCCACCTTCAGCGCCAGGTCGATGGCGTCGATGTTATAGAAGCGGATATGCTTTTTGGCCAGCAGGCGCTTCATGGCGGAGGGCAGGTGCGCATCCATTTCCTCGGCTGTCCACGGACTGTTGAGCAGGAACACGCCACCCTCTTTAAGGGAGGAAACCATGTCGTACTTGGTGACATAGCTGGGGTTGTGGCAGGCCACAAAATCGGCCGCGTCGATCAGGTAGGTGCTCTGGATGGGCTTTTTGCCAAAGCGCAGGTGGCTGACGGTAAGGCCGCCGGACTTTTTGGAGTCATAGGCGAAATAGCCCTGCGCGTACAGAGCGGTATGGTCGCCGATGATCTTGATGGAGTTTTTGTTGGCACCCACGGTACCGTCGGAGCCCAGACCGTAGAACTTGCAGCAGATGGTGCCTTCCGGCGCAGCAATGATCTGCTCGCCAAGCGGGAGGCTTAAGTCGGTCACGTCGTCAACGATACCCACGGTGAAGTGGTTCTTTTTGGCACCGTCGAAATTGTCAAACACAGCTTTCACCATCGTGGGTGTAAATTCCTTGCTGCCCAGGCCGTAACGGCCGCCCAGCACCTGCAGGGCGCAAACGCCATTTTCCAGCAGCGCCGTGCAAACATCGGTGTACAGCGGCTCGCCCACCGAGCCGGGCTCCTTGGTGCGATCCAGCACCACAAGTTTCTTGCAGGTCTTGGGAATCGATTCAAGGAAGCGGCTGGTGCAGAACGGGCGATACAGGCGTACTTTCACGAGGCCTAGCTTCGCGCCCTTGGCGTTCAGATAGTTGACGGTCTCTTCAATGGTATCGCAGCCGCTGCCCATGGCGACGATCACCCTGTCCGCGTCGGGAGCGCCGACGTAGTTAAAGGGCTTGTATTCGCGGCCGACGAGCTTGCTGACCTTGCCCATCACCTCTTCTACGATCGCGGGCGTCGCGTCGTAGAACTTATTGGCGGCTTCACGGTTCTGGAAGTAGATATCCGGGTTTTGCGCCGTGCCTGCCTGGTGGGGATGATCCGGGTTCAGGGCACGGCCGCGGAAAGCCTTGACCTTGTCCCAGGGTACAAGAGGTTCAATGTCCTTATACTCGACAGCATCGATCTTCTGCACTTCGTGGCTGGTGCGGAAACCGTCGAAGAAATGGAGGAACGGCACGCTGCTTTCCAGCGCGGACAGATGCGCGATCAGCGCCATATCCGCAGCTTCCTGAACGCTATTGCTGGCAAGCATGGCAAACCCGGTCTGGCGGCAGGCCATTACGTCGGCGTGGTCGCCAAAGATGCTCAGCGCGTGGGCGGCCAGCGAACGGGCGCTGACGTGGAACACGGCGGGCAGCACTTCACCGCTGATCTTATACATATTGGGGATCATCAACAGCAGGCCCTGGCTTGCGGTGAAGGTGGTGGTCAACGCGCCCGCGACCAGGCTGCCGTGTACGGCTCCGGCTGCGCCAGCTTCGCTTTGCATCTCCTGCACGTGTACGGTCTGGCCAAACAGGTTCTTCTGACCCTTCGCCGCCCACTCGTCCACAACCTCGGCCATCGGCGAGGAGGGGGTGATCGGGTAAATGGCCGCCACATCGCTGAATGCATACGCGATGTGGCTTACGGCGGTGTTGCCGTCTACGGTCATTTTAATGGACATTGGTTGTTCCTCCTTAAATTAAATATACCATTGAAAGCCGTTTGTCCCTGGCCGCGTCGCGGCCTTCCCGCCATGGGCGGACGTCCTTGCGCACGCATTTGGGGCGACGCGTAACCCAAACAAACGGATGTTTCCAACAACCATATATTATAGGAACTTGCGTAAGAAAAGTCAAGGGAAGCACAGGGAAAGCCATGGCGCGGATTCAGGCATTAAAAGGCCGGAAACCGCTTCCACAAAGCTGCTTGCGCATGGTGTGAACGCAAAGGCCGGGTGAGTTATTTTTTACAACTGTATTGCAGTGCCGGGCAAAAGTACGCTTTTCGCGCATGGCATAGCGCGCCGTTTTTCCGGTTCAAGTGTAAAACGCAAAACGGAACCGCGCCTAATGCGCGGTTCCGCAGGGAAGGCCGAAAGACTGATGCTTCGCAGTTATTCGATGGAGGTGATGGAAGCTGCGATCTGGAGCGCCAGAGAGCCGTAATCGCTGTCGGATGAAGGATAGAACACGAACTGATACAGACCCACGCCGGAAGCGCCCAGCGTCATGAGACCCGTTACGTCGCTTTCAGCGATATCCTAGCTGACAAAGGGAATATCGTTGATCGTGAATTCCTCAACGTTCTCATAGGAAGCGGCCAACTCGGCGGCGACGGCGGCGATGTCGGTGGCGGTGTCAAGCTCGGTGTAGGCAATGGTGAAGGTGCGAGTATTTTCGGGATTCGCGCAGCTGTAAATGATGCCGATGGCAGCCTCTTCTTCACTTACCTCTAGCACGTTCCAGTCCGACGGCAGGATGACCTGAAAATTGTAATCCGCGAAGGGGACGACCGTGCCATCCGCGACGGTTTCCACTTCGAGCGCCGGTTCTTGCGTTACGGTTCCGACGGCCGTGGTGGTTTCTGACAGAGCGCCGAAGGTAAACAGGCAGGACAGGACAATTAACAAGGAAAGTATTTTTTTCATTTCGGGTTCCTCCACATCCATGTTAAGATAACGGCATTCCGAATGCTTCATTATCGTAAACAATTAGAAAATGCCTGTCAAGCGGAAGCCAGGTGGATTCCCGGCTGAAAAGTACATGGTTCCCGCGCTGGCTATCCATTGGTTTACCGGAAGTCTTCAATTGCCGGACTGACTTGCGTGCGGCGCGCTCCGCGCTATCGCCCAACCTTGTCGGCGGGCGTGGGTTTTGCCGCCGCTCGGCTCCCGACGCGCCCTTTATGAACTTTGCAAACCCCGACCCGCATGATCTGCACAGGCCGGAGGCGAAGGGTTCGTTCCAGCCGGAAACGTGTCAGCGGATACCGTTATGAGCGTTCTTGCGGTTCAGGGCGTCCGGCTTTGTTCGCGGATTTCTTTGCGCCAAACAGGATTTCGCGTTTGCGGGTTTCGCGCTGGCGGCATGCCAGCCCGTCATAGCGTGCTTCCCGTTGGAGCTTGTGATAGTTTTCCAGCCGGCGTTTGTCCAGCGTTCCATTCTCCAGCGCCGCGCGCACCACGCAGCCCGGCTCGTTTCCGTGGCGGCAGTCGGAAAAGCGGCACATGGCGGCCAGCGCGTCGATATCCGCGAATGCCGCGCGCAGGTCGATCGTATCCACGCCCAGCTCGCGCATACCGGGGGTATCGATGACTACGCCGCCGCCGACCACGGGGAGTAGCTGCCGGTGGGTGGTGGTATGCCGCCCTTTCCCAACCCGGCTGATTTCGGCGGTGGCCATGGCGACATCCTCGGTTAGCAGGTTGATGATGGATGATTTGCCCACACCCGACGACCCAAGAAAGGCAGCGGTGACCCCGGATGGAACGAGCGAAAGAATCGTCTGCCGGGCGGCAGGGTCTAAAATGGAGGTGGTCAGCACATCCGCTCCGGCGGCCAGCGCGCGCACCTGCGCAAGCTGTTCCGCCGGGCGCTCACACAGATCGGCCTTGGTCAGCAGTACCACAGGGGTCGCGCCGCTCTCCCACGCGACGGCCAGATACCTTTCCAGCCTGCGGATATTGTAGTTTTCGTTGAGCGACATGCACAGGAAAGCGATGTCGATATTCGCGGCGACCACCTGCGTATCGTGCGTGCTGCCAGCGGCTTTGCGGATAAAGGCGCTTTTACGGGGCATTACCTGCTGGAGTATGGCGAAGCCAATGCCGCCATCAGTATCCGGCAACCGCGCCAGCACAAAGTCCCCCACGGCGGGGTAATCCTCTGTGGACAGGGCTTCGTGCCGCAGTTTGCCGGAC
>JBDKRR010000111.1:0-18548 GCA_039683315.1 Sulfuricella sp. | reverse complement strand
ACCCGCTGTTCAACCAGGCACGCTGCCGCCGTTGCGGCACCTGCATGGGCGCCTGCCCGGTGCGCGTGATCTCCTTCGAGAACTACTCGGTGGATACCGTGGGTTCCCAGCTCAAGGCCGTCGACGTGCCGGACGAGTTCTCCGAGAAGCCGCGTATCCTGATCCTGGCCTGCGAAAACGACGCCTACCCCGCGCTCGACATGGCGGCCATGAACCGTGAAGTCTATTCCGCCTGGGTGCGCGTGATCCCGGTGCGCTGCCTCGGTTCGGTCAACACCATCTGGATTACCGACGCACTCAACAGCGGCTACGACGGCGTGATGATGCTGGGTTGCAAACATGGCGACGATTACCAGTGCCACTTCGTCAAGGGTTCGGAACTGGCCAGCTACCGCATGAGCAAGGTGGGCGACACGCTTCAGGGCATGGGACTTGAACCCGAGCGCGTGCAAGTCTTTGAAGCTGCGATCACCGACATCGAACGCTTGCCGAGACTCATCAACGAGTATTCGGACCAAATCGCCGCATTGCCGCCCAGCCCGTTCAAAGGCTTCTAGGAGGAGACAGGAATGAGTATTGAAAAGTACCGCAGAAACTTCCTCAAGGAAGTCGAAGAGCGCGTGGAAGAAGGCCACTGGGTCAAGATGTGCATGCAGTGCGGCGTTTGCGCCGGCTCCTGCCCGCTCGGCCCGCACTGGGAACACACGCCGCAGAAAATCTTCATGATGATCCGTGCCGGCAAGCGCGAGGAAGTGCTGACCTCCGACTCCATGTGGATGTGCACCTCCTGCTACAACTGCATCGTGCGCTGCCCGCGCAAGCTGCCGATCACCCACATCATGCACGGCCTGGCCTACCTGGCGAAGCGCGAAGGCCTGGTGCCGAAGAACCAGCCCACGGCGCAGTTCGGCCAGATGTTCTGGGACAACCTGGTCAAGACCGGTCGCGTCAACGAGCTGAAACTGAGCCTCGGCATGTACTTCAAGGACGGCTTCGGCCAGGGCATCAAGAATGCCATGGCGATGCAGAGCGTCGGCCTGGGCATGATGAAAGCCAAGCGCCTGAACCCGATGGAAATCATGGGTGGACACGGCATCAAGGACAAGAGTGGTTTCTCCGCTATGTTGAAGAAAGCGCGGGAACTTGAAGACGCCCGCAGGAAACTTGCGTAAGGAGCGAGATACATGGCCAAGAAACAATATTCTTTTTATCCCGGCTGCTCGTCGCAGTCCGGTGCATCGTCCAGCAACTACCTGACCTCGACCCAGTCGATGGTCAAGCTGCTGGATGTACAGTTGAATGAAATCCCGGACTGGAACTGCTGCGGCGCATCCATCGGCTATGCCGGCGGCGGCGAATTGCCGCGCGTGGCGCTGTCCGCGCGCAACATCGCGCTGTCCGAGCAGCACACCCCGGGGCAGGAAATCGTCGCCACCTGCGCCGCCTGCTGGCTCGCCACGCGCGAAGCCAAGGAGCGCCTCGATCACAGCGCCACCTTGCTGGCCGAAACCAACGAAGCGCTCAAGGAAGCCGGCCTGGTTTTCAAGAACGAAGCACCTGCAGCACGCCACATGGTGGAAGTGCTGATCGACGACATCGGTTATGAAACCCTTAAAAGCGGCGTGAAAAAACCGCTCGAGGGCCTCAAGATCGCCGGCTACGTGGGTTGCCAGACCAACCGTCCATTCGGCATCGACGGCGAGTCCTTCGAGAACCCGATGTACCTCGACAAGCTGGTCGAGTCCATGGGTGCCGAAGCGATCACCGGCTACGACCAGAAAGTAACCTGCTGCGGCGGCGCGCTGGCGTTCTCCGAACCGGAAAAGAGCCAGAAACAGATCAAGGACATCATCGAGTCCGCCTACGACCACGGCGCCGACATGATCGTCACGCCTTGCCCGCTGTGCCAGGCCAACACCGAGATCTACCAGGGTGAAGTGAACAAGCGCTACGGCACCAAGTTCAACATCCCGGTGACCTACTACAGCCAGCTGATCACGGTTGCTTACGGTGGCAGCGCCAAGGATGCCGCACTGGATGGCCAGATCATTCGCGCCACCAAGCTGGAAGAAATCGCCGGCAAGTAAGGCTTTGACATAGTTGTATTAACGAGGGGTGGCTACGTGCCGCCCCTCGTTTTTTGGAGGTATCGATGAAACGCCCAAAGACAGCAGATGAATACGTGGACCTGATGCATCAGGCGGTATACGAAGTGGACGAGATCCGTTCCATCATGGAAGAGGATTCGGAAGATTTTGCACCGTTCAAGCCCTATATCGAAGAACTCGACAGCCAGTTGCGCAAAATGTACGACGACATGGTGAGCGGGCAGTACAAGTTCGACCCCAACGGGCCGGAATTGTCGTTCATGCCCATCGTACGCAAGCTGGGCTCGCGCCTGCCGTTCGGTCTGTTGCTCAAGGTCATTGATCAGACCCATCGCGAGGGGCTGGACATCGACCGCAAATAAGCCTGTCCCTCCTTTCTGCTCTCCCAAAGCCAATGCTATGGGCAGCATATCGCCGGATAGCGGCTTTACTGTTTTATTCCTTCCTTCGCTTTAAGCAAAGGAGGCGCTGCGACCTTGGCTATTCAGCCTGTCCTTTTCCCTCATGGCAATCCGATCTTTGCATAATCACTAACGCAATTCCTGCCTGGAATTTATTACGCGCATTGTCCTTCCACGAGCGCTAACCCTAGCCTCACCCCGCCGCGGCACGTCAGCGACCCAGCCCCGCATTTCGATTGTTCGCACTGTAAAGTTCATCGCCGGAGACCAACGGTCTACCAACGCTAGATGAATATCATTAGCCGATACGTATAAATACTTATCCGTTCTGTATGCCTTTTTTACCGGCTTTTTGATATTCGGAGATGACAAATGAAACAGAATTCGCAACGCGGCTTCACCTTGGTCGAAATGACCATTGTGCTGGTCATCATTGGCTTGATTCTCGGGGCAGTCACCATCGGTAAGGACGTGCAGCGCAATGCCGAGTACACCAAAATCAAGCAGAAGTTCTTTGATCAGTGGGCGCTGGCCTACAACGCCTATTACCAGCGCACCGGCGTGGTGCCGGGGGATAGCCAGACCAAGCCGCAATTGATGGTTGACGGCGCTAAATTCGCCACACCTTCGGGCGGTGATATGACCAAAGCAACGGAACCCGCTTCAATCTGCCATGGTAAGGAGGCGACCGGAATGCGCGCTGCGGAAACCACCGCTGATTTCGATCTTCGCTCTATGATGCAGAAGGCCGGTGTGCGCATGCCGGCCGGCCGTGCCGAAGGCAGCGAGGACCGTTACGTTTTCCTCGATTCCAACGGCAACCCACAGGAAATCCAGGTCTGCTTTCAATGGAATAAACCCGAAACACCTTCTGGAGCTGGAAACGTAATGGTGATATCGGGGCTGACGCCCGATCTGGCGCGCATGCTTGACCAGATGATCGACGGCAAGGCGGATGCGCAAGAAGGCTTATTCCGCCAGAGTAGCGTTAAGAACGGTGTGGCAAATGCACCTGGTGTTGAATGGAGTGTCACCAACCAGAACAAATATGGCGAGACTGATCCGGCGAAGCCCTCTAACCTGGATGAAGACCTGGTCGCCACGGTCATTGCCCATTACAAGATGAACCAGTAAGCCAGCCAGGAGCTCCGTCATGCCAAATAATAATGTCCCTTTCAACACGACTCAGCGAGGTTTCACGCTGGTCGAAATGACCATCGTGCTGGTTATCATCGGCCTCATTCTGGGTGCTGTTGCGATTGGCAAGGATGTCGTACGCAACGCCGAATACCAGAAGATCGGCAACAAATTCGTTTATGAGTGGAAAAAAGCCTACGACCAATACTATCAGCGTTCCGGGGTGCGGCTTGGTGACAGCCAGGTTGCTCCAACCGGCATGGTGAATGGCGATGAAACCCTGATAGACGGACAGCCGGCACGTAGCGGTAACCTGAAAGGTGCTGTTGCAGGGCTGCCGGAAAATTACACCAATACCGGGCTGCGTATTTGCCACGGTCAGGGCTATGTAAACGACTCGGTCGGCACGGGTGATCCGAAGCTGGCGGTGCAGGATTTGCGCGCCCTGATGCAGCGCATCGGCGTGCGTATGCCGCCGGGGCGCGGCGAGGGCAAGGAAGACCGTTTCGAATACACGGATTCCAACGGTAATGGAGTGGAATTGCAGATCTGCTTCCAGTGGAATCCGCCAGGCACGATCAGCGGTGCCGGTAACGTGATGGTGATTCGCGGCCTGACCCCGGACCTGGCGCGTTACCTCGACCAACTGGTCGACGGCAAGCCCGATGCGCTCGAGGGACGGTTCCGCGCCCAGGATTCTCGGCCAAACTCGTCCGAGCCATCGCATCAGCAACCGGGGCACGAGTGGGAAACGAATAACACCTACGCCAACGCAGAGGCCACGCCTACGGCCACCGGCACGGGACAGAACCGTGACGAAGACCGCGTTTCGTTGCGCACCGCACATTGGGTTCTGGATCAATGAGTCCCGCCCAGTCTGAACGCAAGCCTGGTCGGGTAAACCGCAACGGCGGGTTGCTCCTTCTGGGAGGGGCCGTTGCTATCCTGCTCGCCGGGGTTCTGGGGTTCGACCGGGCGCGTAGCGCGCTCCCCCGGGCCGAACAAGATCTCGCCCGTGCTGAAACAGCGCTGAGCGATGCGCGCCTGCGCGAAAATCTGGCGCAACGGAATCGTGTCTTGCTCAGCACCGCGAACGAATTACAGCTGCGCGCGCAAAACCAGGGTGTGCTACCCCAGACCTGGGGTGAGCGGCAAATCAATTTGCGCCAGCAGCATTTGAAGCGCGAGGAAATCAACCAACTGCTGATGACAACGGCTCGCGGCAAGGGGCAGTTGCTTCGGCCGGAAGAGTTTGAGCTTTCGGTTACCAAGTCAGATGAAGGCCTTTTCGAAACGCCCGAGTCCTTGGCCCAGCCAGTATTGCTGAGTCTGCGCGGCACCGTGTACTTTCATATTTTTTAAAGGTCGTTATGAAGCCCGCTTTGATCATGTCGCTTGAAGGTGTCTGGTACAACTTCGATGGTGATGCCTGGCAGGTCACTTCGGACCAGCCGGTGCTGTCTGGGCCATGTCGACTCCTTACCGACTTCGACCGGGCGCCGGCTGGCGTGGTGGCGGTCGATACCAAACCCGAGTTTGCTCCCTCAATGATTGAGAAAAAGGTGCGTTCAGAGGGGCTGGTGGACGGCGAGTCGCATATTCTGGCGCATCGTCTGATCTACGCCGGAGGCAGTAGCCGCGTACTGTATACCGCCGTTCCGGTCGCCAGCTGGAATGCCTTGTTCTCCTGGCTCGGCGGCGAGTCATCGATCGGCCTCGTTTTTTCGATCGAGGCGGCCATGCTTGCCCTGGCACAGCGCCACGGCGCAGTAATGTGTCGCGCGGGCCGCCAGTTCCGCTTCCTGGTGTCGCAACCGGATAAGCTGAATTACATCACGACAACCGCCTTTTCCGACGACCCGGACGATCTCGATATCGCACTGATCACCCTTATGGATCGTGCGGGGCAAAAAATTGTGTCGAGCGATGAGCGACTGCCGGTGTACTGGTGCGATCTGCTTGCCTCTGAGCGCGACGATGGCTCGCGCCTGGTGAGGCAGTTTTCCCAGCGCATGGGGGTCAAGGTTGTGACAGCCCCGGTCAAACGCTTCGATTCGCCGGCGGGGCCATTGCGCACCGCCGCCGAGAGCATGCTTGATGCGATGTCATGGCGTACCGCGGCCAACCCCTGGAGCGAGCGCATCGCTGCCGCTGTCGACCAGTTCCGCAAGCCGATCGCTGTTGCGGTCGCATTGATCGGCCTGGGGATGTTCTCAATCGCGGCAGCGTGGACCTCGCAAGCCATGCAAATCCAGGCCCGTGCCGAGCGCATCAATCAGGAGGCGAACGAAATATCCCATCGCCTTGCCGGTCTGGATATTCCTCCTGCCCAGTTGCTTGCCAGCCATGCGCCGACTCTTGCTTTTCTTGATGGCCTGACACAGGCGGCAAACGGTCCTGACCCGCTTTCCGTTTTGAATGATGTGCGCCAGGCGGCCGATAAGCGCGTGCGAGTGATGAGAATTCAACTTGTTTCCCCGGACGGCATGTTTCGGGTGGATGGCATGCCCCTGAATGGCGCAGATACGGACGCCGCGCTCTCCGGCTTTTTGACGGGATTAAAAGTAAGCGGATATCGGGTTAGTGCGGTAGACCCGGGCAACCAAAGTCAATTGCCAGGTTTCTTTTCCTACACGTTACGCCGGGGTGTAAACGGCGATGGAGCCAGACAATGATGAAATATGCGGCAGCGATACTGACAGCGCTGGCACTGGTAGGAACCGGCTGGGCAATTGTGGTGGCCACGCGCCCGATTCCTGCCATCGCGCCGGCTTCCGATGTGTCGCCCGAGCTCAACCAGCAGCTTAAGTCAAGCGAAGCCGAGCTGCTCCACCTGCGCGGACTCGCTGGAACGCTCGATCAGATTAATCGCCTGACGCTTGCCGCACGGCAGCCGACGGCTGCGCTCGCGTTGCACGATAATCAAACGAGGACTTCAGCGACGGGCAAGGTGACGCCGCCTGCAAAACCGGACATCTCGCTGGTATATGTTTCGCCTGATCTGCAAAAAGTGGTGATCAACGGCAAGCTGCTCGGTGCTGGGGACATGCTGCCCGGCGGGGGGCGCCTGATCCACATTTCACAGGAGCGCATTGTGTTCGAGAGGCGGGGCCGTCGCGCCGTGCTGCCGCTACCCAAGCCTCATGTGCTCGGCATCGCGTCGAATTCAAGCAATGTACGTTAAGGCTATGTCATGAGCAAAAAAACTATCGTCATTGCCGTACTGCTGGCAGTGGTCGTATTGTTGGCTACCTTGTGGTTCGGCATGAGGCTGGGCGAGCGCAATGCGGAACAAGGCACTGTAGACAGTCATATTTTCAGCGGCAGTAAAAATATTCCGCCAGCAGTTCCTGCCCGCACAACGCCGATGCCCATGCTCAATCCGGCTGCGCCTCCGCCATGGGCCGAGTCCTCCGCAGGACCGAACCGGACAATGCCCGGCGTGCAGGGTGGTCCCGCCCAGATCGAACGACAAAAGCAGATGGCCGAGCTCAAGGCAATGCAGATGGCTTTGATGAAATCGATGCAGGAAACGCATCGCGTCGATCCGAAACAGGTTGATGCCTTGCTGGTCAAAATCAAACAGGTCACCGGTTCATCGACGGTTAACGGTATCGATATTGACGCGCTGCGCGGCAACCTGGCAAGGGCAGAGGAGATGCAGCGCATCGCGGGTGAAATGAGCCGTGAAACAACCAAGCCGGGCGGGGCCGATCCGAAGAAACTCAAAGAATACTCGGAACAGTTGCAGGTTTTGCAGAGGCAAACTTTGGCATCGCCGATACTGCAGTCCAGGCCGGCAGTCGGACCAGCTAAATAATGCCGCAGCAACGATCGATGCGCTGCTGGCGCCAGTCTTACGGGCGCCATAATTCCGGGTTTTCCCTGGTTGAAGTGGCGCTGGTTTTGGCCGTGCTCGGCGTCATCGCTGCGGCTGCTGCGGCTGCCTATTTGGGATTGTTCAGTGCCGGGCGGACCAAATTGAATAGCGATGCAAGCCTTGCCACCATCTCCGGCTCCGTCGTTGCATTCGCCAAATCCCGCCATCGGCTGCCCTGTCCCGATACCGACGGTAGCGGAAACGAAGGCGTATGTTCAGCTGGGCCTGGCGGTCCCGAGGTCGGCTGGTTTCCTTATCTATCGGTTGGTCTATCTTTGCCCGCTCCCGATGCGCGTGCGGTTTACGGCGTGTACCGGGTTGCCGGCGCAGACCTTGCCCGTGCAGAGGAGCATGGGGGCGATCTCGCGGGAGCGGCAACCTACGCGGATGGGGCCGACCTGGTGCGCGCACTTCAGGCTGCCGCTTTAACGGCGCTCAGCAGTGGGCACATTTACCTCACCGGCGACGGAGCGACCGGTGGTGCAGAGAATTGTGGCAGCAATGTGGTGAGCAATCCGGCATTCGTGGTAATTGCGCCTGGCGAGGACCGCGACGGGGACGGCAAGAGGGTGGACGGCATACACAGCACGCTGCCTGGTAGCGGGCGTTGCTTTGCGGCGCCGGCCCGTGCAGTTGATACGAATTTCGACGACCGCACTTTTGCGATCAGCTTTTATGAACTTATGGCGAAATTAAATAATGAACTTTAGTGACCAAGCGAGCGATGCAATGAAAAAAAATCCGTATTGCCCACGGGCGCCGCAAAAACTGCGTAGCCACCTTTCCACGGCGGTACTCCTGCTCGGCGGCACGGCACTACTGGCCGGTTGCGCCGGCCAAACGCCACGCAGCCTCGGTACCTTGCCAGCCATCGAGAGCGCCACGCTGAACAAGGTTTCCGAGCATCTGGCCGAAGAGTCCGCCAAGCTGAGCGCGGTGCAGGATACAAATCAGAAAAATATCGAGAAAAGGTCGTCCGCGCCCGCACCGGAGCCCATTGCGCCCAAACACGACCCCCTCGAGGATATCGTGGTTAGCGTCAACCTGCGCAATACCAGCCTGTCTGCCGTTTTGCAGGTGCTGGCTGAGCAGTCGAAGATGAACATGCTGGTCGATCCCGAGGTACTGGCACTCGACAAGCGTGCGAGTCTGTACCTCAACCGCGTTTCTGCGCGTGAGCTGTACCGCAATGTGCTCGAAGCATTCGACCTTTCCGGGCAAGTCGAGGGCAATACCATCAAGATCGGCATGTATGACCAACGCCTATTCAACCTCGACTTTCTCAATACACGGATGGACTTGAACATCACCTCGGGAGGCAACGTCTTCGGGTCGATGTCGTCGAGTGGGGGTGCCAGTTCGTCGGGCGGTTCAGGCGGTGGCGACATGATTCGCGGCAATGTCAGCGTCACTGGCGGCAGTACCAAGCAGATCGAGCCCTACGGCGAAATCGAGGCCAACCTCAAGCGCATCCTCGGCACCAAGGATGGCAAGGTCGAAAAGAAAGACGGCCCGGCAGGACTGGCCGGTGCTGCGGATACGCAGGGGCAAGGCAGTAGCGAACATGACCGGCGCGACATGGGCGCCGTGTATTCGCTCAATCGTTCCTCCGGCACGCTTTACGTGAATGCCCGACCGTCGCAGATGCGCATGGTCGAGAAACTGGTTGGACGATATTCCAAGGTCATGCGTCGACAGGTGTAGATTGAGGCTCAGCTGATCGATGTCTAAATCAACGATCAGTTCCAATTCGGCGTGGACTGGGACCTGTTACGCAACCATCTTGCCGGTGTGGTGGGTGATGCACCGATAATTGCCAATTCCGCCTCTGCCAACCTCCCCGGTCTGGCGGGCCTGCCCCTGCGTGCGCTGACTTTTCCAACGCGTGCCATTGGCGCAGCCACCGGCCGCTCGTCCGGTCTGATGTACAGCGACAGTGCCGTTTCGATTGCGTTGAACATGCTGCGTAACTTCGGCAACGTCAAGGTATTGTCCAATCCCAATATTCGTGTGCGCAACAATACCCCGGCGCTGTTGAGCGTGGGCACCAGCAACCGCATCGTCGCCAAATCCACGGTCACGTCGTCCAACCCGGGCGGTGGCGCTTCGACCATTACCGCCGATGTGCAAACCGATTCGGTCTTCTCCGGCGTTATTGTCGGCGTCGTGCCCTTTATCGGCGAGAGGGGTGACATCGATTTGCTGATCAACCCGATGCAGACAGAAGTCGACCCTGTCAGTTTGCAGTTGCAGGACGTCGGTGCAGGCAACAAGGTGACCTTGCCGCAAATCAGCTACAAGGGCATGACCACCACGCTGAATCTCAAGGATGGCGATACCGTGATCATCGGTGGACTGATAGATCAAAAGACGTCGAGTAACGAACGTGGCGTGCCCGGATTGTCCGACGTCCCCGCCTTGGGACGGCTGTTCGGTGCCGAAGCGACGGCGCACAAGAGCCGCGAACTCGTAATGGTGCTAAGGGTCAAGGAACTGTGAGCCTGATTTATTCAGCCATCAGCTCGCTCGAGAGCAAGCCTGCGGCAGAGGTCGTGCAGGCCGAGCCGAACACTTCCAGACGCCTACCGCAGCCAAATCATGGTTCCCCATCGCGCTGGATTTACGCGGCCGGTATTGGCAGTGTTGCCGCTGTGGTCATAGGCGGGGCGGCACTGGCGATGGTCCGCGATCGTTCGAAGGAGGTGCCACAGACAGTGGCTGCGAGTGCCCCGGCCTTGGTGTCCGCGACGCCACAAGTGGATGCTCAGGAGCCCGTTCAACGTGCCCCGCTGGCCGAATCCGTTCCGGTGCAGCAAGACCGTGCGCCAACGCCGCAAGTCGCCGCACCAGCACCTGTATCGCTCGCACCAAAGGCCGTGGAGCAAACGGCGGAGCCTTCTCCGGTAGAGCAGCACATAGCTGAAAAACCGGTTCCCCGCACCGTTGCACCTCGATCCGTCGTGGCGAGCAGGGCCGCTCACCGCGCGCATCCTGCGCCAACTTCCGCGGATATTGAGTCCCCACATACAAAGCCTGCCATCGATGATTTGAACAGCCTGGCAATGGCTGCGAAGCAGGCGATTGACGCCGGCAACAAGGAGCAAGCTGAAGCCATGCTGGGGCAACTAGCGGCACATTTGCCCCCCGAAAGTGTCACCATACTGCGTTTGCGTGCGTGGCAAGCGCTGCGTAACAACGATCAGTCGCGGGCGATGACGCTCTACGGCCAAATCGTCGAACGTTTGCCGGATGACGAGTCGGCTTCGATCAATCTGGCCGTGCTGAACTGGAAAGCCGGACAGCAGGACGAGGCGCGGCGCATCGTCGGTATGCTCGCCGAGCGGCGCCCCGATTCAGAAACCGTGCGGCGCTACGTCGCCCAGTTCGGAGAACGGCGTTGAGCCTGTGCAGCACATTGCCGTTGCATCTGAGCACCCTGGGGCTCGAACGCAATCCATTTCCCCAGACGCCAGATGCCGATTGCTATTTCCGCACCGAGAGCATCGAACGTCAATTTGTCGAAGCGCTGCATTGCGTGCTGGCAGGCAAGGGTTTCATGTTGCTGACGGGCGAAGTCGGTACCGGTAAAAGCACCTTTCTGCGCTCACTGATGGACGAACTGATCGTGGCGGACTGCACCGTTGCCTTCGTTTTTAATACCTTCCTGCAGGGGCGCGACCTACTGCTGGCGGTCAACCGAGATTTTGGACTGGCGGCTGGCGCCGATCTGGCGGAAGACATCGACCGGTTGAATCATTTCCTGATCGAACAGCACGCACGTGGCAAAACCTGTGTCGTGGTGATCGATGATGCGCAAAATCTGGACACCAACAGTCTCGAACTGCTGCGCCTTTTGTCCAATCTCGAGACGCGTCAGAACAAACTGTTGCAGATCGTATTGTCGGGCCAGCCCGAATTGCTGACCGTACTGTCCAAGCCGGAAATCCGTCAGTTCGCCAGCCGCATCGTGCAGCATACGCAACTGACAGCTTTCACGCCTGCGGAGTGCTCGCGTTATGTCGATTTTCGCATTTCACGCGCAGGCAGCGATGGCCGCATCCGTCTGGGCAAGGCCGCGCAAAACGCCGTACATCGTCACTCCAAGGGCAACCCACGGCGCGTGCACCTGATCATGGATCGCTGCATGTATGGCGTGCTTTCCAGCGAACAGCGTGAAATCAGCAAGCAACTGGTCGATATGGCGGCTCGCGAGGTTGGCATCGCAGGCCATGCCCGCCCGCAACATAGCGCCAGAAACTGGACGCTGGCCGTTCTGGCCTGTCTGGGCATCGGGGTCGCGGCCTGGGCCGGCGCCCCGGCCACCACGGCACGCAGTCCTGAGCCAGTCCATGCTGTAGCGGCTCAGCCACTGAACCAGTGCCTGGAAAAAATGGGTGCGAGCCAATGGCAGAACGTGCTGCAGAACGGTCTGAACGTCGAAATTCAGCCCTCAATCGAACGCTCCCTGTCCGAGTCCGGACTGGCGCTGGCGAGGTTGCCAGCGGGGCTACACCTGTCCCCGCAGTCCGGCGGCTACTGCCAGTGGGAAAGCCGCGCGAGCGCCTGGCTGCTGTGGCGTCCGGCTTATCAGCCGTTCGAACTCGTGAAGGACGCGCGCGGCGATGACGTGCGCTGGCTGCAAACAAGGCTTGCAGCCGCAGGCCATTACACCGTGCCGGTCGATGGCATGGTCGGTGTCCATACGTTCGAGGCGCTGAGCGCATTCCGCCGCCAGCACGGTTTGTCCTCCAGCGGCGGCGCCGATGCATGGACGCTATTTCTGCTAGAGCACGATCTCGGCAACATTAGGCAAGGAACCAACAATGGTTAACAGCAAGGAACTTACACTAGACATCCCTGCGTCCATCCCGCTCGGCGAAAAGTTGCTGCTTCAAGGGAAGGTCACGCAGACGCAACTTTCCTACGCGCTGCAGAAGCAGGATATCGAGGGTGGCCGGCTGGGCCAGCTGCTGCTGCAGCATGGTTTGCTCACCGAGCATGACCTGGCGAATAGTCTGGCCGAGCAGCGTGGGTTCGCATTCATGGACGGCGATATGGCGCCGAATCCGGATCCGCAGTTGCTGTCACTGTTCAATCGCGAGCTTTGCCTGATCAACGGCTTCATGCCGCTGGTGCGGGTGGAGAACGGCGTCGATATCCTGCTCGGCAACGGCGATCCGCAAACCGTGACCGACCTGGTCCAGCGTCGTTGCGGTTTGCGGCCCAATTTCGTGCAGGGCGAATTTACCCAGGTCGCGCAGATGGTGCGTCAGGCCTACTACTTCACCCAAAACCCGGTGGAGTCGTTGATCAAGCGCGAAATCGCCATGCTGGCGGGCGACACGGACCATGCCCGCGGCCCGGAAAAATTGCTGGAATACGTGCTCCATCTGGCGGTGCGCGAACGCGCCACCGACGTGCACGTCGAACCTTCCGCCTCCAGTTACCACCTGTTGTTCCGTATCGACGGCGTATTGCGCCCCATGTTTGCGATGCCGGTTTCGCTCTCGCGTCTGGTGGTGTACGTCAAGCTGGGCGCGGAAATGGACATTTCGGAACAGCGTCGCCCGCAGGACGGCAGTTTTCAGACCACCATTCTCGATACCGCGTTCACCATCCGCGTTTCCACCCTGGTCAGCGAGCATGGCGAACGCATGGTATTGCGCCTGCTGCCTGAGCGTTCAGATCTGGCACGGCTAGAGCATCTCGGATTTCGCGCCGAAGATGTCGCCCTGCTGCAGCGCATTTTCGCCAAGCCTGCCGGCATGGTGCTGCTCACCGGCCCGACAGGTTCCGGCAAGAGCACCACACTGCACGCGGCGCTGCGCCTCCAGGCGCTGATCGAACGTAACGTGCTGACCGTCGAAGACCCGATCGAATACCGCCTGCCGACAGTTTGCCAGACACAGGTCAACCGTCGCGCCGGTTATGAATTCAGTACCGCGCTGCGCCATTTTCTGCGTCACGATCCCGATGTGATCCTGGTGGGCGAGATACGCGATGCCGAAACCGCCCAGGCGACAGTGACCGCTTCTGCAACCGGACACCTGGTGTTGTCCACCCTGCACGTCTCCACCGTCTTCGGTGTCGTGCCGCGCCTTGTGCCACTGGGACTTGACCCGCATATCATCGCCGAAAATCTGATTGCAGTTGTCAACCAGCGTCTGGTAAGACGCAACTGCCCCTTCTGCAGTACGCCGGTCGAGCTGAGCGAAGCCGAGCGGGACTGGCTGGGCGAGCATGCCAGCGGACAGGTGATGCGCGGTAGCGGTTGCGAGCGCTGCACGCATACCGGCTATCTCGGTCGCCTGCCGGTCTATGAGATCCTTAACGTCGACGAAGCCCTGGCGAATGCCATCGCTGACGGAAGAGGGCGTACGGCGCTGCGTCAGGCCGCCATCGAAGGCGGCTTCCACCCCATGGTCGAAATGGCCAAATGGCGCATCGGGCAGGGTCAGACCACGATCGATGAAGTCAGCCGGGTGGTCGGCGAAAATCCGGAGTTGACCAGCGCATGAATACCTACGCCTATCGTCTGCTGCTCTCCAGTGGTCGTACCAAATCCGGATTGATGCGCTTGGTGGCCGAGCGCGATCTTTCGGCCAAGCTCTGGCTGGAACGGCATTACGATGCGGTCGTGTTGCAATTGTACCGCTTGCCCAACTGGTCTTCCGGTTTGCTGAGCTCGTTCAGCGGAGTGGCGCGGGGAAGTCTTCCCGCAGTCGAACTAAGTGGCCTGTTGCGCGACCTTGCGGTCATGGCTCGTTCCGGCGTGCCGATTCTCGACGCACTGAAATCCATCGCCGATGAGAGTGACTGGGACCAGAAGCGCATTGCTTCGGCGGCCCGCTTGCTGTTGTCCGATCTCGATGCGGGAGCGTCGATCAGCGAAGCTTTCGGGCGTCATCCCGACATATTTCCCGAGTCGGTGCGCAATCTGATGCTGATCGGCGAGGAAACCGGCACCGTCGACCGCATGCTGATGGAGGCTGCCGAGCACATCGAACGTATGACCTCCCTCACCCGCGATACGCGCCGGGCCATGATTTATCCGGCATTCGTGTTCGTCTCGATGCTGGGCGCCGCTATTTTCTGGATTTACTACGTCATCCCCAACCTGTCCGATCTGTTCCTGCAAATGCACCTCAAGTTGCCGGCAGTGACGCTCGCCATCCTGGCGGTTTCAAAATGGCTCGAAGCGCATGCACTTCCATCGCTCACGCTGATGGCGCTGTTCGTTGTGGCTCTCTGGCTGATGTTGAAGCTGCACGGCGGGACGCGGCGGCTCGCCTACCACCTGGCACATCGATTGCCAGTTGCGCGCGTTATCGTCACGGCGTCGGGCATGGCATTCATCACCGAGCATCTGGCGATCCTTATCGGCGCTGGCGTCGACATTATCCGCAGTCTGGGTGTGATCGAGCGTTCGATGAGCGACGAATACTATCGCGAACGCATCAACAAGGTGCGGCAAGCGGTCGACCGCGGCGAGTTGCTCGCGCCTTCCATGCGCCAGGCCGGCGGTTTCCCCGCGATGGCGCTGCGCATGATCTCAGTCGGCGAGGAAACGGGTTCTCTCGATCATCAGCTCAGCCATCTGGCGCAGGAATACCGCCAGCGCCTGGCGCATCTGATCGCCTCGCTGTCCGAGATCATCAAGCCGGTCATGATCCTGGCTGCCGGTGCCTTTTTTATACTGCTTATCGTGGCCTTGCTGTTGCCGATCTACGAACTGGTACGCCAGGCTTCCCTGGCCCCGATGCACTGAGCGGATGCCGTTCTCGATCATGACCATGTCGCGACCCAAACACGCTCCAGATAGCAGGCCCATGCGGCAGCGTGGTTTTTCGCTGTGGGAAATGGCCGTGCTGCTGGGCATGCTGGGCGTGGCGATTGTTGCGGGCTTCGCCCTGCTCAAGGCCAACCGCGCGGAGCAGGTCGAAAGCGAACGCATGGCGCAGCTTTCCGCTGCCGACCGTGCGTTGGCCGGATTCATTGCTGAAAAAGGTTATCTACCCTGCGTGGACAGCGATGGTGACGGGAACGAAGATCGGGTGGGGGGCATTTGTGCCGGCACTGTGCAAAAAGGATGGCTGCCAGTCGTGACGCTTGGCCTCGTTGCGAGCGCTCCGGCGCGCGGCGCGGCGCGGCTTGACTACATCGTTTATCGCGGCGCCGGGGCCGACCTGACCGTGCTTGCCGACCGTTACAACCCGGTTAAGTATGATCTGACGGCAACCTATACTTACAACCAACTCAACACCCTGGATTTTTGCGCCGGGTTGACCCTGGCTGCCAGTGCAACACCAAGTACCGCCTCGGCATACATTCCGGGAGCCGCCGGCGCGCCGGTAAACGTCGCCTATGCGCTGGCGGAAAGCGGCATCGATCGCGATGGGGACGGCAATGTATTCGATGGACTGAATACCTCGACGACAGCGCCGGTGCTGGAATCCCCTGCCCGCGCAGCCGATCCCAACTACGACGACATCGTCAAGTCACGCAGTTTTTCCAATCTGCAAAACGCCTTTCAATGCCCGCAGGCCACCCGTAGCGTCGACGCAATATCGATGGCTGTTGCGACGGCCGACACGGTTCTTGATTTAACACAAGCCAACTATGACAACGGCGTCCAGCAGACCATCAATGCCGCAGTGGCTACCGCCTTGGATGCGTTCGCAATTGCGCTTGGTATTGCGGGGGTGGTAGATGGAGCCGAAGTCTTGGCCGAAGCGATTTCAGTTGCCGCTGCATCCTTGGGACTCGATTTCGGTGCTGATGCTGCCATAGGTGTCGCGACTGCCGGATTGGTGGTGCAGGGCGTGTCTATTGCGGCATACGCGACGTCTCTTGGTCTCGACATAACAGCGCTGATCTATTCTGCCAAAGCAACCGCGAAAGCGGGAGCAAGTACTCCCGACGCGGTGCCTCCGCCCGCATGCGACCCGAATTGCCAACTGGCAAATTTGAAAACAGCTCTCGACAATGCGAACAACGATGTGACATCCGCACAGGCCGCTGCCACCGCCGCTCATACAGCGGAGACCAATGCGCTGAATACTTACAACACTAATGTGACCGCGCTGATCGCGACCGCCCACGTCTATGACAGTACCCATGATGCGCTGCTCACGGCAGCACTGAACGCCTATCAAACGTACGTTAACGATGTGCTCGCCTACAACGCCGCCCAAGGCCAAGTGTCCAGTCTGACCCAGCAGCAATCGGGCATTAATGACGCGATTACAACGGCACAGAATACACTTAATACTGACACTGCCGCCCTTGCTGCCGATCCGACGAATCCGATCTTGCAGGCGAAGGTACTACAAGATCAGCAGATGCTGACCAGTCTCCAGACTAAGGCAACAACACTAAGCAGCCAGTTGGCGACGGCACAGACGAATGCTACTGCCGCGCAGAATGCCATGAATTCTGCCTATACCAGCTACACGACGGCAAGGAGTACCGCCATCAATGCATATTCAATTGCGTCGCCAAACCAAAACTCGCGCGCGGCTATTGGTGCGGCGCTGGATACCGCGACCTCTTCCTATTACAACACCAGTGGCGCCAGTTATATCAGCGCTCATCAAAAAGCAATTAATGCAGACGCGGCTCTTGCGAGCGCGCAAGCTACCGCTGCTTCGTTGCAACAGGCCTACAACGATATGAAAACCGCAATTGATAACGGCACAGCCACCGCGGGCGGCTCGGGGCTGCAGACATATACCGGGGCCGAAGACATTCTCAAGAAAGCGGACGCAAAGGGGGCCCTGGAATGATGCATAGCCGGAAGCGCGGTTTTTCCCTGGTGGAAATGAGCATCGTGCTGGTCATTATCGGCGCCATCGGCATGGTGCTGTGGAAATTCATACCCAATTTCAAGCACCTGCCGGCAATTGCGCGCCTCACCGCCACCTCGCTGGATAACGCAGAAAATGCGCTTAACGGCTATATCCTGGCTCATGATCGTCTGCCGTGTCCCGCCACGACAGCGGGTGGGGTGGAAGACTGCGGGGCAAGCGGAGAGTGGCTGCCAACGAGCACGCTTGGGCTGAGCCTGTCGGAGCCGGTGCGCTATGGGGTTTACCGCGTGGCCAACGCCGACCTCACACAGGACGCCGACTTGGCCAGCCCCATCGCGAAAGATCGCTACACCCCGCTGTTGCCGCCCTCGACGAACGCCGTTGATGCGACTATCGCGGCTAACCTGGCCCTGATTCCGGACACGGTATTGCCAACCGTTCTGCCTCCAGCCTGGGCTGCGCCGCTGGGCATGCCGGTGCCCTTCGTTTCCCAGAAGAATGGACTCGACTTCTGCAAGGCATTGTTCAATGTGAAAAGCACCAATCTGACGGCCGGTTCGCAACAGGTGCCAATTGCCTATGGTTTGGCCGTTGCCGGCGCAGGGGATGCCGATGGCGACGGTTCGCCGTTCGACGGCCTGAACAGAAGCGCAGGCCGGTTCGAACTGGGGGGGGCGGCGCGCAGCGCCACCTATGACGATGAGACCCGCACCGTCGGCGCCGGTGAATTGCTGACGCACATGGGATGCGCTACGCGCCTTTCCGACATTAACGGCGCGGCGCGGGCCACCTATGCGGCGTACGATATCGACCGTTTCGCGATCATGTACGCGAGTTTTCGTGCTTTTGACCTGGTCGTGATGCAAGGCAACGTGGATCAGGCAGATGCAGGGCTTGTTATGGCCAGCGTTGGTCTGGCAATAGCGGTTGCCGGAACGGCAATAGCGGTTGCCCAAGCCGTTACGGACAAGGGAGCGACTGCTTATGTTGCCGCTGCCGGGGCTTTCATTTCGACCGGCGTGGCGGCCTATGGCCTGGCGCAAGCGATTATTGCAAAACAGGGGGCAGAGGATGCGCTTGCCACGGCGCAATCGAAACTGGCACCGGCGTTGGCATTCCAACTGCTGGCAGAAGCTGATTTTACGACGGCGGCCGCAAACGTGCAGGCCCTGGATATGAAAGGCTTGCTGCCATGAGAGTACGCGCTTTCCGC
>JBDKRR010000110.1:0-6922 GCA_039683315.1 Sulfuricella sp. | reverse complement strand
CGTGGCCTGAGCATAAAGCATTGCTTTGGCCTGTTCCGTAGTGGTTTTGTCGAAGCCCACATCTTCCAGCGTGCTGCCTGCCAGGATATGCCCGTCGAGGCGTGGGATCAGGTAAAACCCTTCGCGCAGGATAATGGTGCGCAAAGCGCCCGGTTCAGCCTTGAACAGCAGCATCTGCCCACGCACCGGGCGGATGTCGAGATTCAGCGCGTGTTCGCCCAGCAGTTTTCCGCTCCATGCTCCGGAAGCGACGATGTAGCGCTCGGCTTTGAAGTCGCCGCGGCTGGTCTCAATGCCGGTGATTCTGGTGCCAGTACTTTTCCATCTCGTGACTTCAGTATGTTCGGAGATTTCGACGCCAAGCAGTTCCAGCCTGCGCCGCAGGGCTTTGAGGAGCCTGGGATTGCGTGTTTGAGCGACATCCGGGAGCCATAAAGCCTCTTCGTCAGCCGCCAGTTCGGGAACGATCTTCCGTGCTACTGCACTTTCCAGCCGAGTGCCATGAGCGTCGCACCATGTTTGTGCCCTGGACGTGGAAACAGGCGGCAGCACCAGGATGCCGCAGCGCCGGTATTCAGGATCGATGCCGCTAGCGGTTTGCAGCTCTTCGGTCCATTCCGGGAACAATGCGATGCTCCGCTGCACCAGTTGGTTGACGGCCTCGGTGTAATCCCATGGCAGGAGTGGGAAGAGAATGCCGCCGCCCGCCCAGGAAGATTCCCGACCGGTTTGATTCTGGTCCAGCAACGATACCGACGCGCCGGTGCTTGCCAGTTCAAGAGCGGTACTGCAGCCGATGACGCCGCTGCCAACAATGATGTAATCGGGATTCAAGAAATATGGACGCGGTATTTGGAATTGCTCACTTCAGTATCTATTTTATCGCGAGCAGAACGTCCGGTGTCAGCAAGACATTGGCAACTTTCATGCTTGAATCGACAACCGTGAATTTGCAAAACCCTATGTCATGATCTCAGGGTTGTGCAATCAGGGATTTTTCCAAATTCTCATATAAGCGTGTTGTCACGCCGTTGCATGAATGCATTTCCGGCAGATGAGGCACGGGTCAGCAGGCTACCTGTTCCAGCATTCGGCCACGCTCGCGGTTCCTGTGACGCCTTTTACGCCGAGGCTGGTCAGCGTCAGCGAACCACATGCGTCTCCGTCCATCAGTTCGCCAGTCACGGGGATGGCTCTCAGGGTATAGGCTGTTGCGGTTTGTACCGGCAAGTCTATGTTGTAAACCGCAGTGCCTTCCTTGGGCGAATTAACTTCTTGAACGCTCAACCCGGCGTAAGTGTTGTTTAAGGTAAAGCCCCGTTCCAGAGCCTGGGCGTCTTCGAGCAGCACGGTT
The DNA here is from genome assembly GCA_039683315.1 of Sulfuricella sp. Classification (GTDB taxonomy): domain Bacteria; phylum Pseudomonadota; class Gammaproteobacteria; order Burkholderiales; family Sulfuricellaceae; genus Sulfurimicrobium. Next base: position 5,568 of record JBDKRR010000110.1, on the reverse strand, counting down.
CTGGCTTGCGAACGCTGCGCACGCTTGGTATATGACTGGTAGGAGGGATAGGCGATGGCTGACAGGATGCCTATGACTGCCACGACTATCATCAGCTCGAGCAGACTGAAGCCGCGCATGCGCTTGAATTTCATGTTCTTCTCCAAAATCGTTCTTCAGGAAAGCTCTGATTAAGCCCCCCGTCTGGGGGGGCAATCAGGAAGTGCTTATTGTATCTGCCGCCAGAAAATGCGGGTCGGGAGCGTTACTGGCGGTGGCGTGGGATTCGCGTTTAGCGTTGTACCGATTGCCGCGCTGGAGGCGCTGGTCAACTTGAAAATTGGTATGCCGGCAGGCCCAATGATCACGACGGGGACGGTAGGAATGCCTCCCCCGGGGGTAACGCCCGATGCAGATGCATCGCTGCTGTCAACCGTGCCGTCGCCGTTGGTGTCAAATATGGAATCCGTAGCCATCGCGCCACCCGTCAGGCTGAGTTCCATCAGCCAACCAGTTCCCCCTGGTACACACTTGTCGGTCGAGGGTATCAGCGTCACAAAAAGCACGCGCCCGTTTAGCACCTGCGACCGGTAAATCACCCGCTCACCACGGTGCGTACCAGATGGCGGCAGCAAGTCCATGTACCATCCACGCTGGGTTCCCGCGTAATCCACCGCGTTGGCGCTGGTCGTGCGCCAGTACGGGCCGGCTGGTACTGGCGTGGGAGGTGTCACATCGTCCGTTTGGGTGAGGACGGTTTGTTGCTGCAACATACTTCTGGTTACCGCTGTGCCAGTGTCCCAGATGGCGTAGTAGCTCTGCACATCCGTATTGACGATGTCGGTCGTGGTGATGAAACTTCCGGTGCCGAAATACACCATCACCCCACCGCTGGCCGGTACGGGGCTGGCCCCCAACAAGGGCTGCGAGGTGATGGGCTGCGCTTGGCCGCTGGTATTGGTGGCGGTGAACAGCGCTGTGGCCGTCCAGCTAGCGGGCGTGCTGCTGGATAAGTCAAACTTCCACAATCTGCCCTGCAAATCGCCGGCATAAACCGCGTCGATAATCTTGTCGTTGTTGGAGTCATATAGAGCCGGCGTGGACAGTCCGTTGGCCGTGGTGCTGTCGGTCGGGATTTTGCTGATCAGTGCACCGGTCTCCAGATTCACGATATAGAGATATGCCCTGTCTGCAGTGCTGTTGTAGCCGTTGCCGAAAATCGCGGCCCAGGAGCCATCGTGCAGGCGGCCGATTTGCGGCTGTCCGTAGGTCAGTCCCAAGTCGGTAGCATCGGAAAACTCCCACAGCACTTTGGTGGCATCGAAAGTACCCGGGCTGGACACGTCCAGAGCATAAACGGATTTTCCGCCGGCGCCCAGACTGCCGACCAGCACGGTCTTCCAGCTGCCTCCCAGGTAAGCATCGCTGGCGTTGGCCGGCCCGTCCACCAGGTATTTGTGCGTATACGCCGGGTCGGTGAGGGCGCTCAGCTTGTCGTAAACGCCACCCGGCACATAAGCGAGCAACTCCTTGCCTGAATCGGCGTTGCCGATATCCGAGCGGAAACCGTGCAACATGCCGTCGTTCGCGCCGACATACACCATCGGCGGGCGTGCGCTCTTGCTCGCCACGTAGCTTGCATAGGTGCTCTGGCCGGCAGTCACGCTCGGCAAGGAGGTGTAGCCATAATCCTCGTTATAGGAAAAGATCGGATCGGAGTTGACGATATCACCCAGCACATTGGTACAGGTGGCGGGCGAGGGACACGCCGGCCGGTTGCGGAAAATGCCGGGAGGGAAACGCTCTTCCTGGGTGGTGTCTCCGCGCAGCCAGGCAAGCCTGTCTGCGCACCTGCCGTCAACTACGCCGAAGGAGTCTTTGTTCAGTGCGGTGGCGAGGCCGCTGGTGCAGGTGCTGAATGCCTGTGCCCTACCGCCATTCATGGGGAAAATATTGCGCGAGGCCGGGGCCGGAATCAGCGTGGCAGCATCCCAGTTGGCATCGACGCCATCCAGCCTCCCGTCATTGTTTATGTCCACCACTTTCCCGGCGTTGACCCCGCTGCTGACCACGGTAAAGTCATAGAAGTGGCCGCTCCAGTTCGTGCTGTCGAACTGTGCCTGGTACACCACCGTGCCGGTATTGAGACTGGTGGAGTTTGCTGCCAGTGCGGCGGAAGACGCATTGGTCGTCGTGATGGTCGACACGATCGAACTGAAAGCGTCGACGACATTCTGCGGGTTTTCCGCACTGAAAAACTGCCCGCGACTATTGATTGCGGCATGCCACAAGTCCGCGACATAAGAGTAACCGTAAGGCGGGTTCGTGCCGACTGGCGATTCGTCGGTGAACGGCCAGAACTTGGTGCCTGCCGCCAGTGCGGAATAATCGCCTGCATAGGTGCTTCCGCCCCAGGCCGGATCAACCAGAGTGGAGCCCAGGCCCAGACCGATGGTGAAGTTGACCATGTGCTGCCACGTTGCCGGGTCGTTCTTGGCGTTCCAGTACTGAGTGGCCGGAGTCGTGGACGTTTCGGCGATATGAGGGTGAACGTTATTGGCCAGGGTCGTGTTCAAGTCGGTGGACCAGTACTTGAACGCGATATCCGATAACGTGTTGCTGTAGCTGTAAGCGGAGGTCGGGATGCTCCAAGAAAGCGTGACGCCGTTTACCGGGTTGGCACTGTCGCTGCCCCAGGCGTTGCCGACGGTGATGCGGGTATTGCTCGAGTAAGTGGCAGTATAAGTGCCGTTGTAAGAACCGGCTCCAGACACGGTTACCTCTACGCCCGATGTGCCGCTGAGGCTGGCAAAGGAACATCCGGTGCCGGACACGATGTTGATCCGGTCGGGACCGGGATTTCCTCTATCATCAAAAAACACGCCGCAGGTAAAGTTGTAATTGGTCGAGGGGAGCGTTGTGGTGTTCTTGTAAGGGTAAATGGGCGTGTAGGCTGTTCCGTCCGGCAGGGTCTTGGCCGTGGAATCCACATTGCCGCCGAAATTGACGTTGTCGTCTCCGTTCCATAAGCCGTCGGTGAACATGATGTGGTAGTTTTGCCGGCAGGTATAGTTGGTGCCGTCTGTAACGGTCGGGTCTTCCGCATAGGAGCTGTTGACGCCGGTGGCCTTGTAATACTCACCAGCCCGTTGCATGGTGCTGCGCATCGGTGTTCCGCCGCTGGCCGGGAGGCGGGCCGCCCAGCTGAAGAAGTCGGTCTTGTGGCTGCCGCTAAAAGTCTTGATGCGGTTGTCGTAATCCGTCGAGGTCCAGCCGCTGCAAGTGGCGGAAAAGGGACTGGCGGTGGACAGACTGGTACAGGTGTGCAGGTCCTGCCAAGCCACGCGCACGTTGTTGCCGAGCCCGGCGAACGCTCGCAGGGTGCCGCTAACCGTGGCCAGGTTGCGGGTGCGGTAGTAGGAGTACCAGTTGGCGAAATTCTGCTTTTTCTGGGTCGCCGTGCCGGGCGCGATGTCATTTGTGGCGCCGACCGTGCGCAGCACGTAGCAATCGTCATCGATTTTCTGGTCGGCCACGGTCGCAGTGCAGTTGGTGGGCAGGGTTACGCCAGCTTGCGTCCAGAAAAGATAATAATAGGCCGACGTCGCGGTCGAGTCGGCAAATGTCTGGGAGGTACTGCTCGGGTTGTATTCCCGCACCGCCTTGTAGTTGCTTGACAGGTTTACCGTACCCCGCGTTGCGTCGTATCCATTGATGGGGGCGGCGGTGAATGTTGCATTGGCATAACAGGTGGCGGGGTTGGTGGCGGGGTCAATGGTGCAGCCCCCGCCGTTGTACATGGGTGGCGGCGTGTAGACGATGGTGGGGTCGTAATACATGGCATTGTAGTAGGTCGATTTGAAGCGCTTGGTCGCGGCGTCGGCCAAAAGCGCATCCGGAACATAGGCCCACGCCATACTGCCCGAGTCGTCCAGGGTGAGCACGATATTCGGCTCGACAGAGCCGGTCAGGAACAGCGGGTAATCCGATAAAGTCAGCGTTGCGCCGGCCGGCGCAACCGACCAGACCCGGCTGCCGAGCAAAACTGCCACCAGGGCAAATTTTAGCAGTCGTGATGTTTGCATGATGTACTCCTTGGAGTGAATGCTTGGCAGATCAGGAGGTGAACTTGTATATCGCTTGCAGGATGACCACCGCGTTGGCGTCTGCGCCTTGCGCGCGCACGGTCACGCGATAAAAACATGAGGTCACCGCCGGGGGGCCTGGGTTAACCGCATTGGGTAGTTGTTCTACCACGTAGCGGGGGAGATTTGCGCCAACCTGGTTGAGGCCAAGACCAAAGGTCGTTGTTGGAAGGCTTTGAGCCGCCCAGTCGTAGCTGCTCCAGTAGGCGGCATCGTTGTCACGTGCGGGATCCCAGGCGAGGAATCCTTGGGCGCTGCCGAAAGGTGAGGCGCCGACGAGTGGGCAAGCAAGAGAGGCGCCAGCGGCGGCAGTGGAAGAAGTACCGCTAGAAGCGATGAGGGCGCTCAGGTGTGAATACGTCAGCCCTAGGCCCGGCAATGGCATGTAGGCGAGCGTCGCATCCGCCGCCTGGAAAGCCAGATCGCGCTGGCGCGTGTTGCCGGCCATGCGTTCTTCCTGGCCGCTGTTCTGAGCGGCCGTGACGGCGATCAGAGTCAGCATGACAAGAAAAATCAGCGCGATGACCAAGGTGACACCGCGTTCGCGCTGCGGCGTCCTGCCTGATGGTAACAAAGTGCGGTTGTGCGGGATCATAGACGGTTCCTCACCGCGATGGTGGAGGTGAATGCCCGGCGCAGGCGTCTATCAGCGGGGGTGGTGGCGGCACTGCCTGGGTCGGGATAGTGATAGACCTGCGGGGCGCTGGTGATGCCGTCCTCGGTGGAACGCATGAGCAGGTTGACCTTGACGCTGAGCACCCGCTGCCATTTTTCCGCGGGCGTTGCGCCCGGCACGCCTGCGCCGGCCACATCATTGGCGTTGAGATAGGTATCGACGATATGGTCTGCGGTCGGGGTGGTGTCCACACCGTACATGATCTGCATGTCCTCGACACCTTCCACCAGTTCCTGGGCGACGGTGGCGGGCGCGCCGCCGGACTGGGTCAGGTGCTGCCGGTACAAGGTGGGCTCTCCCGCGGCGTTGACGCCGATGTAGAAAAGGTTGCCGGTCACCCCGAATACTCTGGAGCCCGGGCCGTATGCAGCCGTTGCCCCAGTGGTGGTTATGACGTTGCCCGCCACGGTCGCCTGGCTCAGGAGGGCGCTCTGGCAGTCGGTTGCAACCACGAGTTCGCCAGAACTAAGTGCGGTGGGCGCCGGCGTCACCGTGAAATTATTGGGGGCGTACGCCGTCACCCGGTATTCGCGGTTGCCTCCCATGATAACCCCGCCCCCGCCCTCCGCCAGCACCACGGCTAGCGCGTCGGTGGCTGCGTGGCCGCTCAAAGTCGAAACGTTGGCCCTGACGTTCTGCGGGGCTGTCGGCGCGGTGGCGCTGGCATTTTCGTAGCCGGTCAGTGGCTGGTAGAAAAGGTTACTGAACCAATAAGCGGTACCGTGCGAGTTGACGGCTGCGTTGATCATACTACAGCCGGGCGCGCCT
>JBDKRR010000109.1:0-28818 GCA_039683315.1 Sulfuricella sp. | reverse complement strand
GCGGCATGCGCGACGAGGCGGAAATCAAGGGGCATCGCCGTACCTACATCGGCGCCATGCCGGGCAAGTTCGTGCAGGCGATCAAGGAATGCGGCGTGGCCAACCCGGTGATCATGCTCGACGAAGTCGACAAGATCGGCGCCTCCTACCAGGGAGACCCGGCCTCGTCCCTGCTGGAAGTGCTGGACCCGGAGCAGAACAGCGATTTCCTCGACCACTACCTCGACGTGCGCTTCGATTTGTCCAAGGTGCTGTTCGTGTGTACCGCCAACCAGCTCGACACCATTCCGGGGCCGCTGCTCGACCGCATGGAGGTGATCCGTCTGGCGGGCTACATCACCTCCGAGAAGGTCACCATCGCCAAGCATCACCTGTGGCCCAAGCAGCTGGAAAAGGCCGGCATGAAGCGCGGCCAGCTGGCGATCAGCGATGCCGGCCTGAAATATATCGTCGAAGGCTATGCCCGAGAGGCGGGGGTGCGCAACCTGGAGAAACAGCTCGGCCGGCTGGTGCGTAAATCGGTGGTCAAGCTGATGAATGGCGAGCAAGGCCCGGCGCGTCTCGGTGTGGAGCAGGTGGAAACTTACCTGGGCAAGCCGCTGTTCACCAACGAAAAACCTCTCTGCGGTCTGGGCGTGGTCACCGGCCTGGCATGGACCGCCATGGGCGGCGTGACGCTCTCCATCGAGGCGACGCGCGTCCACACCCGCAATCGCGGTTTCAAGCTCACCGGCCAGCTGGGCGACGTGATGAAGGAGTCGGCCGAGATCGCCTACAGCTACGTCACCTCGCATCTCAAGGAATTCAAGGGCGACCTGAAGTTCTTCGACGAGGCTTTCGTGCACCTGCACCTGCCGGAAGGTGCTACCCCCAAGGATGGTCCGAGCGCCGGGGTCACAATGGCGACGGCGCTGCTGTCGCTGGCGCGCAACCAGAAAGTCGCCCGCCCCCTGGCCATGACCGGCGAGCTGACCCTGACCGGCGAGGTGTTGGCCATCGGCGGGGTGCGCGAAAAAGTCATCGCCGCGCGGCGCATCAAGATCATGGAGCTGATCATGCCGGAAGCCAACCGGCGCGATTTCGACGAACTGCCTGCGCACATCCGTGCAGGGGTGAAAGTACACTTCGCCCGTCAGTTCAAGGATGTGGTGAAAGTGGTGTTCGCGGAGAAAGGCTGAAGGAAAAGGATCAGGGAACCTCTGATTAAGTCAAACACGATCAGCGTTTGACTTAATCAGAGGTTCCTTAGTGTTTCCTGAACATCAGTATCTTTGCTGAAGGGCAAGCCCTTGATTCTTCAACTTGGAGAATGTTGTTCCTGTTCCGGGGGTCGAGTGCAAACATCAATCTCTGGAATTGCTCATCCAGTTTGTAGAAGCTGTCCCACATCCTGGAATAGAGGCGCACGCATGAACCGAGGGGGGATTTCCCTCTCCGCAGTTCCAGTTCGATGCCGGACTGAAATGCCCTGGCCCATTCGATATCCCTTCTGCTCTGGATGACCTCATCCAGGAGGTCGTTGCGCAGGCGCTCGAATTCCTGGGGATTCTCCCGCGCCAGGACCATCATCTTGTCGAAATCGAAATCCATTGGGCACCCCCAGCAAATCAGGATCGCAAAAAAAGGCGGACATCTAACGAAGCATTGAACAACCGAACCGAGGACTGATCTCAAGGTCTCATGATGCATCATGATGAAAAAAGTCTATTCTTATGCACTGGATCATCAAGAAAAAATATTTTATGTCTTTGCCGCAGCGGGATTTATTTCGCCAGCGGATGATGATTGTTCTTCTCCTGTCGAAAAGAGTTGCCGCATATGAATACAAATCTTGAGACCGCTACGCTTGGTGGCGGATGTTTCTGGTGTCTCGAAGCCGCTCTGGGCGAACTGGCAGGCGTGGAACTGGTGCTTTCGGGCTACAGCGGCGGGCGCCTGGAAAATCCAGATTACGAGGCGGTGTGCAGCGGCACTACCGGCCATGCAGAAGTGGTGCGCGTCAGTTTCGACCCCGGTCAGATTTCGTACCACGAAATTCTGGCCGCCTTTTTTGCCATCCACGACCCAACTACGCTGAACCGCCAGGGCAACGATGTCGGCAGCCAGTACCGTTCGGTCATTTTTTACCATTCGCCGGAACAGCAGGCGGAGGCAGAAAAAATGATCGCCGAACTCACTGCCGATAATGTCTGGGGGAGGCCCATCGTGACGGAACTAGTCGCCGCGCCCGTCTTCTATCCCGCCGAGGACTATCACCGCAATTATTTCAAACTTCACGCCCAGCAACCTTATTGCCAGGTCGTGGTGGCGCCCAAGGTGGCCAAGTTGCGCGCGAAGTTCGCCGCCAAACTGAAACCGCACTCACACTAACTGTCCGATTCAGCGTTGCGCCAGGATCCAGGAGGCACGCCACTTGTAACCGTTGCGCCAGTAGTTTAATGCCGTTCTCATACGCATAAAACCGACCGCCAAGGGCCATTCCTGGTCGCGGTTGTCCGGAACGACGAAAATGCGCCGACCGTTCCGGGATATCGCTTCGCTCTGCAGTACGTTGTGAAACATACTTTGCGTAGCCGGGGGATGCATGTTGTCGATCATGATGGGCTCCTTAATTCGCCTTGCGGATTTCCGATCTCGACTGCCTCCAACGCGAGCAGGGCGTCGATGTTGAGCAGCAAGTGCCGGCTCGCCGCGAGAATCGAATCGATGCTTTCCCTCTCTTCCCCGAGTTTCGTTTCGTCGCTGCACCGCTCAAGCATCTGGGCAAAGCCGATGATCGTATTGAGCGGGGTGAGCAACTCGTGTTTGACATGTGCAATAAGCTGCGCTTTCGCCTGTCTGGTCTCATCTAACACCGGTTTCAGCCCAGGGCATAACCGAGGTATTTCTGGTGCAAAGGGACATTGCGTGTTATTGCACACTTCATCCAGTTTCATAGTGCCACCTCTGGCGGGCGCAACACGGTGAGGGAAAGGCACCGCGACATATGCGGTGCGTGACTGTTTCAAGTTGATTGCAGTCTAATTTTTCTGCTGCGAACTATCTATTTGCGCCATTACCTAATTGCTTAGGTATATGTGCTTAAAGTGGGCGGAACCGTAGTCGCGTTTCCCGCAGGGGGAGGCGTCACAGCAAAGGACGGAGCCGTTTCCAGACATTTTCCAGAACGCTTGGCTGCGCGGCAGCGGTGGGGTGAAGGTTGTCCGCCTGGAACATCTCGCGTTTGTCGGCCATGCCGTCGAGCAGGAAGGGGAGCAGCGCGGTATGATATTTGTTCGCCAGGGTCGGGTAGATCATGCTGAAGCGTTCGTTGTAAGCCGCGCCGTAATTCGGCGGCAGGCGCATGCCGACCAGCAGCACCTTGGCCCGTCTGGCGACGCAGGCGCGGATTATGCCATCGAGGTTGTCGCGCATGGCTTGCAGTGGCAGGCCGCGCAGCCCGTCGTTGGCGCCCAGTTCGACGATGACGATAGCCGGCTGATGCGCCGTGAGGGCAGTGTCGATGCGCGCCAGCCCGCCTGCCGTGGTTTCGCCGCTGATGCTGGCATTGACGACCCGATAAGCATAATGATGTTGCGTCAGGCGCTGTTGCAGTAAACTCACCCAGCCGGATTCGACGGCCACGCCGTAATTGGCCGACAGGCTGTCGCCGAACACCAGGATCGTCGGTCCGGCCCAAGCCGTGGGCACAAACAGCAGTACGTACATCAGCAACCAGCGGATCAGCATGAACTCTCCTTCTTCATTAATCGTGCAGGCGTCGCGCCTGTCCAAGCAAGTGCCGGTCGGTAGCGGTTATCTTACCATCCTGCACCAGCTCGACCTGGAAATCGCCGGCGGCGAATCGGTGGCGATCCTGGGTGCGTCCGGCTCGGGCAAATCCACCCTGCTGGGCCTGCTGGCTGGGCTGGATTTGCCCAGCGGCGGCACGGTGCACATTGCCGGCGAGGATCTTTTTGCGCTCGACGAGGATGGTCGCGCCGCCTTGCGCGGACGCCTGATCGGCTTCGTGTTCCAGTCGTTCCAGTTGCTGCCGGCCCTGACGGCGCTGGAGAACGTCATGTTGCCGCTGGAACTGGCCGGTTCCGGCTCGGCGAAGCAACAGGCCCTTGCCGTGCTGGAGCGGGTGGGCCTGAGCGACCGCCTGCACACCTACCCGAAACATCTTTCCGGCGGCGAACAGCAGCGCGTCGCCATCGCCCGCGCCTTCGCGCCGCAGCCGAAACTGCTGCTGGCCGACGAACCGACCGGCAACCTCGACAGCGCGACCGGCGCTCGCATCATCGACCTGCTGTTCGAGCTGAACCGCGAGCAGGGCACCACGCTGGTGCTGGTGACCCACGATGCCGAACTGGCGCAGCGCTGCGGGCGCAGGTTGCGGCTCGTGGACGGTCGCCTGGAAGCGGAATGAGGCCATGAACCTGGTGCGGCTATCCTGGCGCATGCTGCTGCGCGAATGGCGGGCCGGGGAGCTGTACGCCCTGGCGCTGGCGCTGGTGGTCGCGGTGGGCGGCGTCACGGCGGTGAGTTTCTTTACCGATCGGGTGAGCCAGGCGCTGGGTGGCGAAGCGAGTCAGCTGCTGGGGGCTGATCTGGTGCTGGTGGCGGACCATGAAATCGCGCCGCTTTTTTCTCAGGAAGCCCGACGGCGTGGCTTGAAGCTGGTGCGTACGCGCACTTTCCCGAGCATGATCATCAGCGCCAGCGGCAACCAGTTGGCCGAAGTCAAAGCGGTGGAAAGCGGTTATCCGCTTCGGGGCGCGCTGCGCCTCCAGACGGCGCAAGGCGAGTCTGCCGCGTCCGGCATCCCCGCGCCCGGCACGGTGTGGCCGGACAAGCGTTTGCGCGAGCAGTTGCGCCTGGCGCCTGGCGACCGGGTCGAGGTGGGCGCGTCGCAATTGGCGGTGGCGGCCGAGTTGAGCTTCGAGCCTGACAGCGGTGGCGGCATGTTCAGCATCGCCCCCCGCCTGATGATGAATCTGGCCGACCTGCCCGCCACCCAGCTCGTCCAACCCGGCAGCCGCATCACTTATCGCCTGATGCTGGCGGGAGAAGCAAGGGCCATTGCGGCCTACCGTGCCTGGGCCGCTTCCCGCCTGGGGAGGGGCGAAAAGCTGGAAGGGGTGAGCGATGCGCGTCCGGAAATCCGTTCCGCGCTGGAACGGGGGGGCAAGTTTCTCGGTCTGGCGGCGCTCACCAGCGTCATCCTTGCGGCGGTGGCGATCGTGCTTTCGGCGCGGCGCTTTCTCGAACGCCACCTCGACGGCTGTGCCGTGATGCGCTGCATCGGGGCGACGCAGGCGCAAGTATTCCGCCTCTATCTTTACCAGTTTCTGTGGCTCGGCCTCATGGCCAGTCTGGCCGGCTGCCTGCTCGGCTATGGCGCGCAGTGGGTGCTGGCGCATCAGCTGGAACACCTGGTGGCGAACGGCTTGCCGGCGCCATCCCTGCTGCCCGTGGCGCAGGGCGTGCTGACCGGGATGGCAACCCTGCTCGGCTTCGCCCTGCCATTCTTGCAGCGCCTGCAGCGGGTGCCGGCGATCTGGGTGCTGCGGCGCGAACTGGGTATGCCGCAACGCTTCAACCTGCTTAGCTTCGCGCTCGGCGTAGTGACGCTCGCCGGTTTGCTGCTGTGGCAAGCCGGTGAGGTCAAGCTGGGGCTGTACGTGCTGGGGGGACTGGTCGCCGTCGCGGCGCTGTCTCTGCTGTTGGCGTATGGCCTGATTCGGCTGCTGGTGCCGTGGCGTAGCGGAATGAGGAGCGCATGGCGCTATGGTCTGGCCAACGTGGTGCGGCGGCGCCACACCAGTGCAGGGCAAGTGGTCGCCCTCGGCTTCGGTCTGACGGCCCTGCTGCTGCTTACCCTGGTGCGCGGCGACCTGTTGCACAGCTGGCAGACTACTTTGCCCCAAGACGCGCCCAACCGTTTCATCATCAACATCCAGCCGCAGCAACTGCCTGCACTGCGGGAGTTTTTTGCCGGGCGCGGCATGGCCAGCCCCGAATTGTTCCCCATGGTGCGCGGGCGGCTGGTCGCCATCAACGGCAGGCAGACGACTGCCGCGGACTATCCGGACGACCGTGCGAAGCGCCTGATGGAACGGGAGTTTAACCTTTCCTGGGCGGAACGCATGCAAGGCGACAACCAGCTGCTTGCCGGTAACTGGTGGCGTGCCGGTGATCCCGATGCAGCACAGCTATCGGTGGAGGAGGGCATCGCCAAGACACTGGGCCTCAAGCTGGGAGACAGCTTGAGCTACCAGGTGGCGGGGCAGAATTTCACCGCGCACATCACCAGCCTGCGCAAAGTGGACTGGGACTCTTTTCGCGTCAATTTTTTCGTCATCGCGCCGCCGGCATTGCTGGAACGCTATCCGGCCAGCTACATCACCGCGTTTTACCTGCCGTCCGGGCAGGAGGCGCTGCTCAACGACATGGTCAAGGCATTTCCCAACCTGACCGTGATCGACGTGGCGGCGCTGATGGGGCATGTAAGGGCGATGATGGACCGCGTCGCGGCAGCGGTCGAATTCGTCTTTCTGTTCACGCTGGCGGCGGGCCTGATGGCGCTCTATGCGGCAATCGCCGCCACGCGAGAGGAAAGGATGTACGAAGCGGCCGTGATGCGCACCCTGGGCGCGAGCCGCAGGCAACTGGCATTGAGTCAGCTGACCGAGTTCGCCCTGATCGGCTTGCTGGCGGGCGGCGTGGCTGCCATGGCGGCGAGCGGCCTGGGCTACATCCTCGCCACTAGGGTGTTTCATCTGTCCTACCAGTTCAACCCGTGGTTATGGCTGGTGGCGCTGGTGGCAGGAGGTGTGGGCGTGACGCTGGCAGGGTGGTTGGGTACGCGCAGCGTGCTGCGTCAGCCACCGTTGCTGACTCTGCGGGAGCTGGGGTGAGATCAATACGTGAATTGCCAGGGAATGCCTGTTACGGGGGCTGCTTGAATTCTGAATCACCACCGCCCGTTCAGGCGGTGGTGCTGAGCTTTCGTGGTACCGCTACTTCGCGGCGTTTGAAGGGGTCACCATGTAGGTGATAGCCGCGCGCATGTCGGCATCGCTAAGATTGGACAGTCCGCCCCGGGAGGGCATGGCGTTGTGTCCTCTGATCGAAGATTTGACGAGATTTTCCACCCCGGACTTGAGCCGTGGCGACCATTCTTCCATGTTGCCGATGTGCGGGGCGCCGCCCTTGCCGGTGGAATGGCATTCTCCGCACCGCGCTTTGACGATCTGTTCGCCAGTCCATTGTTGCGGCGAGCTGTAGGCCGTCTTGGGGTCTGGAGCCTTGCCGCCGCTCACCATATAGGAAATCGCCCGGCTGATTTCCAGATCAGACAGCGATCCTTCACCGCCGTGTGCCGGCATTTTGCGAATCCCGGTTATCGCATGACTCGTCAGGGTGTTTATGCCCTGTGATGCGCGTTTCGACCATTCCTCGCTGTGGCCGAATCTGGGCGCTCCATCCTTGCCGGGGCCATGGCATACGATACAAGTGGCCTCGACGACTTCCTTGCCGGTACGATCAGGCGTACTGGTTGCCTGTGCTGCAACAGGCAGTGCCAGCAGGGCTGTCATCAGAGTGGAAATGCAGAAATGGTGACGCGCGAAAAGGTGTTGAGTCATGTTTGCTCCCCTGTCTTGTTGTTGGATTTGCCGGGAAATTTTACACTAATGACGATGTGTTAAGTGCAGTCTCGAAAGATGCAAATTAATTTTTTTGATCGTGGCGCCGGCATCGGTCCACTGCTTGAAGTACGTAGTTTTACTGAAACAATTATTCATGGCCATAGAAATTCATTGCGCCGATTAGTCGGTGTGGCCTTCAATTCCTGCTCTTGTGGAAGGTCATGAAAGCGACGAAAAAAATAGCAATTTGCCACGACGATTCTGGAATTGGCGGCAAGATCTGCCGCGGTTGGTTTGCCGGCAGGGATGAGGTACCATTTGCGCTTTTGAATTTTCCCTACACTGAACAATGTTATGTTGACTAGAAAACTGCTGCAACAAATGCTCTTGTTGGCCTGCCCGACCTGGGCAGCCACGGCCAGCGCCTCGAATTCACCCGCCGCTGCGGATGACGGGAACTTCATGCTGCTGGCCGTTGGCGGCATCGTCCTGATCGTAGTCCTGGTGCTGGTGTGGCGCTCGCGCGCCAGTCGGCGGGCGAAAAATTCGGACCCCGCTGCGTTCATGACGCTGGACCAGATTACCCGGCTCGAAACACCTGGCGATGACTCGCCGTTTGCGAGGACGGTGCAACCCAAACCTATTTCCGCCCAAACGTCGGAAAAGCCTGCGGCCGGCAAAACGGCACCCTCCGCGTCGGATGCCTATATGTCCGAGCTGGAAAAAGACTATCCCCGCATTGTGGAAAAGTTGGTGATGTTGTGGCCAGACCCGGAGTCAGAGAGTTATCTGCAGGGTTTGAGCTTCGACGAGCGCGGCGATCGCGAAGGATTCAACCGGGAAATCGCTTCCGAGATCATGATGCTTTACGGCGTCAAGTTGAAGGAGCACACGGACGTCTGGCGTTAAGCATGCGGTGGGCTTTGTCTTACGAGCCGATCGAAACTCTTATCGGACCCTTTTTGCAGGGGGCTGCTACCCTTCAGGGTTGAACCAGAATCCACGGTTTGACAACCACCGCCCATAGGACGGCATCCGTTTCCAGCCACTCTTTGGCCTGTTCGTCCGACACCCGGACAACTTTCCCCGCCAGCATCCATTGCTCGACCTGGGCTTTGTTGTCCTGCGAGATATGGAAGGCGACATCCACAAGATCCAGTTCGCTGCTGACAGCGATTACCGCTCCGCTGGCGAAAAACCGCAGCAGTTCCTTCCAGGGAATGCGGGATGTTTCCAGATTGACCCTGGTGCGGGTATCTTCGTCGTAGGGCAGAGATGTAGTCATATGAGGAATTAAATGGCAACGGGGATGGCATCTGCCATCCCCGTTGCCATTTCAGCAATGAAAGCGCTTATTTTACCGCATTTGGATCGTTCGGGCTGAAGCCTTCCTCCGCCATGTGCTGGTAAAGCCTGTAGCGCTTCTCGATCTCGGCCTGATATTCGGCCATCACGCCTTCGCCTTCATCCTTGACCTGCTTCATCAGGCCGCGGAAGCGCGGTTCGTTCTTGATGAGATCGAGGAAGGGCACCGACGGTTTGTTGGAATCCAGCACCATCGGGTTCTTGCCCTCTGCCTCGCGTCGCGGGTCGTAGCGGAACAGCGGCCAGTGGCCGGTGTTGACCGCCAGTTCCTGCTGGTGATGCTGCAGGCTCATGTTGTATCCATGTTCGCCGCAGGGGCTGTAGGCGATGATGAGCGAGGGGCCGTCGAAGGACTCGGCTTCGAGGAAGGTTTTCAGGGTGTGAATATCCTTCGCGCCGTAGGCGACGTGTGCCACGTAGACATGGCCGTAGCTCATGGCGATCTGCGCCAGATCCTTCTTGCCAGTGGGCTTGCCCTTGGCGGCGAATTTGGCGGTGGCGCCGTGCGGCGTGGCCTTGCTGGCCTGGCCGCCGGTGTTGGAATAGACCTCGGTGTCCAGCACCAGGATGTTGACGTTGCGTCCCGAGGCGAGCACGTGATCCACGCCGCCGAAGCCGATGTCGTAGGCCCATCCGTCGCCGCCGATGATCCACACGCTCTTCTTCACCAGGTTGTCCGCCAGCGTTTCCAGGTTGCGGGCGTCGGCGGAATCGATCGTCTTGAGCTGCTCCATGAGCTGTGCCACGCGCTCACGCTGTTGCTGGATGCCTGCCTCGCTGGACTGGTCGGCGGCCAAGATGGCGTCCACCAGTTCTGCGCCGAGCTGATCTTTCATTTTTCCTGCCAGCTCAGCCGCGAATTCAGCGTGCTTGTCGATGGTGACGCGGAATCCCAGGCCGAATTCGGCGTTGTCCTCGAACAGCGAGTTGTTCCATGCCGGTCCGCGTCCATCCTCATTCTTCGAGTAGGGCGTGGTGGGCAAGTTGCCGCCGTAGATGGAGGAACAGCCGGTGGCGTTGGCCACCACCATGCGGTCGCCGAACAGCTGGCTGGCAAGGCGGATGTAAGGCGTTTCGCCGCAGCCGACGCAGGCGGTGGGGAACTCGAACAGCGGCTGCATCACCATGGCGCCCTTGATGGTGGCGGTGCGCAGCTTGGTGCGGTCGAATTCGGGCAGTTTGAGGAAGAACTCGAAATTCTCCCGTTCCGGTTCGCGTAACGGTGCCTGGGCGTGCATTTCCAGCGCCTTGTGGCCGTCGACCTTGCTCACCGCGGGGCAGATGTCAACGCACAGTCCGCAGCCGGTGCAGTCCTCGGGGGCGACCTGGTAGCTGACATGCATGCCTTCCTCGAACTCCTTGCCCTTGATCTGGATGTGCTTGAAGGTGGGCGGCGCGTCCTTGGCCAGATCGGCCTGGAACACCTTGGAGCGGATGGCGGTGTGAGGGCAGACGAAGGGGCACTTGCCGCAGTAGATGCACAGCTCGGCATCCCACACCGGGATTTCCTGCGCCAGGTTGCGTTTGTCGTAGAGTGCGGTACCGGTTGGCCAGGTGCCGTCGGCGGGCATCAGGGAAACCGGGATCATGTCGCCGCGTCCGGCCATGATTTCGGCCGTGACCCGGCGTATGAAATCAGGGGCGTTGGCGGGTACCGGCTGAGGCATTTCATGGGTGCTGCTCGCGCCTGTCGGCACGATCACCTTGTGCAGGTTGGCGATGGTTTCGTCGATCGCTTTCCAGTTGGCTTCCACCACGGCGCGGCCCTTCTTGCTGTACGACTTCTCGGCGGCGTGCTTGATCTTCTCGATCGCCACGTCGCGCGGCAGCACGCCGGAAATGGCGAAGAAGCAGGTCTGCATGATGGTGTTGATGCGGCTGCCCATGCCGGTCGCCTTGGCGATGGCGTAGGCGTCGATGACGTAAAATTCGATTTTCTTGTCGATGATCTGCTGCTGCATCTTGCGTGTCAGGGTGTTCCATACCGTGTCGGCGGGCAGCGGGGTGTTGACCAGGAACACCGCGCCCGCGGCGGCGGAGTCCAGCATTTCATAGCGTTCCAGGAACACCGGTTGGTGGCAGCCGATGAAATTGGCTTCGTTGTTGCCGATCAGGTAAGTGGAATGGATCGGCTTGGGCGAAAAGCGCAGGTGGGAAATGGTCGCGGCCCCCGCTTTCTTCGAGTCGTACACGAAATAGCCCTGGCCGTAGAGCTCGGTTTCCTCGCCCATGATCTTGATGGTGTTCTTGTTGGCGCCCACCGTGCCGTCGGAACCGAGACCGTAGAACATGCAGCGCATGACGCCCTGGCCGGCATCGGTGCGGAAGCTCTCGTCCCAATCCAGGCTGGTGTGGGTGACGTCGTCGATGATGCCGATGGTGAAATGGTTCTTCGGCTTGGCCTTGGACAGTTCGTCGAACACGCCCTTGATCATGCCCGGCGTGAATTCTTTCGAGGACAGGCCGTAGCGCCCGCCCACGATGTGCGGCATGGCGGCGAAGCGGCTTCCGCCATTGCCCAGCGTCTCGGCAAATGCCGTCACGACGTCCTTGTAAAGCGGCTCGCCGTCGGCACCCGGCTCCTTGGTGCGGTCGAGTACGGCGATACGCTTGGCCGTGGCGGGGATGACCTTGAGCAGTTCGTCCGCTGCAAACGGGCGGTAGAGGCGGACTTTCACCATACCGACCTTCTCGCCGCGGGCGTTGAGGTGTTCCACGGTTTCCTCGGCTGCTTCCGCGCCGGAGCCCATCAGCATGATCACGCGCTCGGCATCGGGCGCACCGACGTATTCGTACAGGTGATACTGGCGTCCGGTGAGTCCGGCGAATTTGTCCATGGCTTTTTGCACGATCCCCGGCATGGCATCGTAAAAGACGTTGACGGTTTCCCGACCCTGGAAATAGACGTCCGGGTTCTGCGCGGTGCCGCGCAGAACCGGGTGGTCGGGCGACAGGCCGCGTGCGCGGTGGGCGAATACAAGCTTGTCGTCGATCATTTCGCGCACCACTTCGAACGGCACCTGGTCGATCTTCGCCACTTCGTGCGAAGTGCGGAAGCCGTCGAAAAAGTGCAGGATCGGGATGCGCGATTCGAGGGTGGCGGCCTGCGAGATCAGAGCCATGTCCATGGCTTCCTGCACGGAGTTGGAAGCGAGGAAGGCAAAACCAGTGGAGCGCGCCGACATCACGTCGCTGTGGTCGCCGAAGATGGACAGCCCCTGTGCCGCCAGCGAACGCGCCGCGACGTGCATCACGAAGGGCGTCAATTCCCCGGCGATCTTGTACATGTTGGGGATCATCAGCAGCAGGCCCTGCGAGGCGGTAAAGGTAGTGGCCAGCGCACCGGTCTGCAGCGCGCCGTGGATGGTGCCGGCCGCGCCTGCTTCGCTTTGCAATTCGACTACCAGGGGTACGGTGCCCCACAGGTTTTTCTGCCCTTCGGCACTCCAGGCATCGGAGTATTCGCCCATCGGCGAGGAGGGGGTGATGGGGTAGATGGCGATGATTTCGTTGGTGAGGTGAGCGATATAGGCGGCTGCTTCGTTGCCGTCGATGGTGACAGTGCTAACGCGTTGCATGGTGACCCCCGGAAAACTGAACCAAAAAATAAAAAATTACATTAAACCTGTTACCTGAATATGGCAACGCATAAAACCGTTCCGCTTGAGCTCGATCAACGAACGGTTGGTTTTACAATGCGCCACTTGTCGCGCCACTTGTCGTCGGACAAGTTCGGATGATAGGCTGTTATGAAAAATACATAAAAGACAGCCTCGGAGGAGAGGGTGAAGATGCCCAACGGTGCGTTCCTGTTTGCCTGGACACGACCTACGGTCTGCTGCAGCGCCGATACGTCCGGCGTGATAAAAGCGGTGGCGGGAAAACGGGAGGATACGGCCATTTTCTCGCCGCTATTCATAGTAGTTGACGCACCCGAGCAGGAAAAGTTCGAAAGAAACAAAAGATAAAGATGAATAAATCCATGCGAACTTACCTGATCTCGATTTTTCTGGCGTTGGCCATTGTGCTGTCTTTCTTTGCCATCCAGAGCATTTTCGTCATGAAAACCTTTTACCCGCGCATGGTGATCGTGCCAGTTTCTCTCGGAATCGTGCTCGGCCTTCTGGTGGGCAAGGTTGGGGTGTTGCGCGCCAGGCTGGCCGGTAGCACCCGGTTGTTTTCGGCCCTTGCGGATTTCGCCCCCGAGTTTAACTATTTCCGCAAAATCAGCGGCGAGTACGAGTACGTTTCTCCCGCCTGCAAGTCGCTGACCGGCTATGCCCAGGATGATTTTTATCGTGAACCCAATTTCATGAACCGGCTTATCCACCCCGACGACATGGAGGTGTGGAATGCGCATATCCACAATATCAACGGTGAAGGCTTGGCCGAAACCGTCGAGTTTCGCATTGTTACCAGGGATGGCGATATTCGCTGGGTCGAGCATCTGTGCGGTACGGTACAGGACGAAAATGGCAATACCATCGGCGTGCGTTCCTCCAATGTGGACATCACCCAGCGCAGGCTTTACGAGCAGCAGATCGAGATTTCGGCTAAGTACGATCCATTGACCATGCTGCCCAACCGGCGCTGGCTCATGGAGAAGCTGCATGACTGGATTCGTGAAGCCGCAGCCGGGGGGCGCCATTTTGCGGTTATGTTTCTCGACCTGGATCGCTTCAAATACATCAACGATACCTTCGGCCATACCGTGGGGGATGCCTTGCTGCGCCAGATCGCCAGGCAGTTCGAGGGCGGCGTATCCGAGGGAGGCGGCAAGAACGCTCAGATATTCATTTCGCGCTTTGGCGGCGACGAATTCGTTATCGTCGAAAACATGGAAAAAAAGGACGAACAATTCCGCAGCGCCGAGAAAATCCTGGCGTTGCTGGACCAGACTTTTACGGTGAACGAGCACAAATTCCGTGTTACCGGCAGTATCGGCATCGCGGTTTTTCCCGCTGACGGCGAAACATCCGAAGACCTGATCAAGAACGCCGATGCCGCGATGTACAAGGCCAAGCGCGAGGGCAAGAATAATATCCAGTTCTACTCGGCGGAACTGGCGGAAGAAATGTCCGGATTCTATCGCATGGAGCAGCGTCTCAAGCTGGCGCTGGAGCGGGACGAGTTCGTGCTGCACTTTCAGCCCCAGATCGATATGGCGAGCGGCAGGGTGAGCGCGGTGGAAGCCCTGGTGCGCTGGGATTGCCCGGAAAGCGGCATGGTGCCGCCGCTGCAGTTTATTCCCGTTGCCGAGGAAGCCGGCCTGATCGGTGCCCTCGGCGACCAGGTGTTCCGCAAGGCCTGTGCGCAGTGGCGTGCGTGGTCGGACCAGGGACTCCTGTTGAAGATGGCGGTCAACGTCTCGCCGCTGCAGTTCCGTGACGATGCCTTCATCGGCCAGCTCGAAAGATTGCTGGGGGAAATGCGCATGCCGCCGAGCTATCTTGAAATCGAGATCACCGAAGGCGTGCTGATGGGCAGTGCGGAAAAAGCCCTGGGCAAGCTCAAAGCCCTGCGCGACATGGGGATTTCGATCGCCATCGATGACTTCGGAACCGGTTACTCGTCGCTGGAATATCTTAAGGAATTGCCCATATCCTGTCTCAAGATCGACGCTTCTTTCGTGCGCGAAATTCAGACCAACGACAAGAATCTCGCGATTGTGAAAACGATAGAGGCATTGGGGCGCAACCTCCAGATGCACACCGTGGCGGAGGGTATCGAGGAACAGGCGCAATATGACTTGCTGAAGGATATCGGGTGCACCATGGGCCAGGGGTACTTCATTTCCCACCCCATGGCGGCGGAGAAGCTGGAACCGCTGCTGCGCGAACGGATGGTCTAGAAAAAGACGGCTTTAGCTTATGGCCATCGCTGCCCTGATCCGCTCCAGGGCTTCCTCCACCACACGCCGCGGCGCCCCGATATTCAGCCGCATGAAGCCGCTCCCCCCGGCCCCGAACACCGTACCGGGGTTCATCCCCACGCGCGCTTTGCTCACGAAGAATTCCTTCAACTCAGCGTCGTTCATGCCCAGTCCACTGCAGTCCAGCCACAACAGATAAGTCCCTTCAGGCTGGATGAGCCGGATGCCGGGCAGATGTTCCGCCAGGTAGGCGGCGACGAAATCGCGGTTGTCGCGCAGGTAAACCAGCAGCGCGTCCAGCCAGGCTTCTCCTTCGCGGTAGGCGGCTTCGAAGGCGGCGATGCTGAAGGGGTTGGAGTGGCCGAGGGCGAGGGTGGCAAAGACTTTCCGCAGCGCGGCGCGCTGGGCGGGGTCGGGGACGATCAGGCAGGACAGGCCCAGCCCGGGGATGTTGAAGGTCTTGCTCGGGGCGACGGCGGTGACCAGTTTGTCGCCGTCTTGTGCCAGGGTGGCGAGGGCGGTGTGGTGCTCGCCGGGATAGACCAGGTCGGCATGGATTTCGTCCGACAGCACCGTCATGCCGTGGCGCCGCGCGATGCGCAGGATTTTGCGCAGCTCGTCCGGGCTCCACACCCGTCCCACCGGGTTGTGCGGCGAGCACAGCAGCAGCAGGCGCGCGCCGTCGGCGGCACAGCGTTCGAGGTGCGCGCAATCGATGCTGTAGCGGCCGTTTTCCAGACGCAGGGGGTTGAGCACGAGCTTGCGCCCGGTGTCGGTGACGGCGCTGAAGAAAGGGGGATACACCGGCGGCTGCACCACCACCGCCTCGCCAGGGGCGGCGAAGGCCATCACCGCGGCGTGCAGCGAGGGCACCACGCCCGGTGCCATGATGATCCAGTCGCGCTCGACCTGCCAGCCGTGGCGCTTTTGCAACCAGGTGATGAGGGCTTCGTAGAGGCCGTCGGGGTAAAAGGTGTAGCCGTAGACCGGATGGGCTGCGCGTTGTGCGAGGGCTCGGGTGACGGCTTCCGGTGCCGCGAAATCCATGTCCGCCACCCACATCGGCAGCACGTCCGGCGTGCCGAAATAGCCTGCGCGGCCGTCGTGCTTGACGCTGGCGCTGCCGTTGCGGTCGATCTCTCGTTCGAAATCGAAGCTCAAAATTTGCGTTCCCAGACAGTGACTTCCGATAGTGTGTGCTGGAACTTGCGCCGTGTTTCGCGGATAACGAAGGGTACTTCGAGCGGCCCATCGAGCAGGCGGAAATGCTTGCCGAGCATTTCCTTCAGCCCGTCCAGGGTGGTGAAGCTTTCGCCGCCCCTCTTGAAGCCGCCGATCCATTCCTCGCGCCTGGTGTGCTCGGCCAGCCAGGTGTAGGGTGAGGCGATGAGCAGAATGCCGCCCGGAATGAGGCGTTCGTGCACCGTGGCGAGGAATTTTGCCGGGCTGTAGAGGCGGTCGATCAGGTTGGCCGCGAGGATCAGGTCGTAGCCGGAGAACAGGGGCTTGAGGTTGCAGGCGTCGCCCTGCAGGAACTCGACCTTGCCGGCCACGCTGTTCAGACCCAGGTCGGCCAGTCTGCGTTCCTGGTAGCGCACCAGTTCTCCTTCGTCGGCGAGGGTGTAGCGCAGCACGCCGGTTTCGGCCAGTTGCGCGCCCAGTCCGATGAAGCGGGCGGAAAAGTCGATCCCGGTGACATGCTCGAAATGCCGCGCCAGTTCGAAGCTGGCGCGCCCCGCGGCGCAACCCAGGTCGAGCGCCATGCGCGCGGGCTTGTCGCCCATGGCGCGGATGGCCAGCTGTGCCAGGGCGCGCGGGAAATTGGGCACGCCGAAATATTCGTCGCCGTAGTGGAACTCGGCGTATTCGGACAGCAGCTTGTCGCTTTCGTAGTGCGAGGCCGGTGCGGCGAGCGCTGCATCGGAGACTACATAGCGGAAGCCGGCGTGCTGGAAGAAGTGGCGACGGAAGGCGTAGCGCGCGCTGGACCGTGCTTCGTTGCCGCAGGAAATCCACGAGCCGCCCTTGAACAAATTGTGGCGCCCGTCGTAGGTCGGGGTGGTGAAGTCGTCGTAGAACGGGTGAACTTGAAAGCCCTCGAAAGGGTAGATCGGCGTCTCGGTCAATTGCCATATGTTGCCGATCACGTCGTACAACTCGCCGTGACGGAACTCGGTTACCGGGCAGGGGGACGCATAGCGGTCGAGGTGGATGTTGGCGGGCGCGGCCTGGTCCGGCGCGATCTCGGCCAGGCCCGAGTGGTCGTAAATGCGCTGCCATTCGTCTTCCGTGGGCAGGCGCACCGGCTGTCCGGTTTGTGCGGCCTTCCAGTTGCAGAACGCCTTGGCCTCGTGGTAATTGACTTCCGCCGGCCAGTCCCAGGGCATGGCCACGACCTCGGTCATCAGGCGTAGCCGCCAGTTTTCGTCGTCCCTGATCCAGAAGGTTGGATGGACGGCTTGGGCGAAGCGCTTCCAGGCGCGACCTTCCTCCTGCCACCAGCGCTCGTCCGCATAACCGCCCGCCGCGACAAAACCGAGGAACTCGCCGTTGCTGACCAGGTGGCGCGCGGCGCGGAAGGCGGGGGTGTCGGCCTGATGTTGGCCGTATTCGTTGTCCCAGCCGTAATACGGGTCGTTCTTGTCCTTGCCGAGGCGCACTGTGCCGGCCGGGATGTCGACCAGATCGTTTTTCGGGGCCGCGCCGCCGGTGCGGCAGGGAACGAAGGCTGGGTGCGGCCTGACGAACGATAGAGCGTGCTGGCGGATCAGCACCGAGGAAGTTTCGAGGTGGATGCGCTCGTGTTCGATGCCCATCATGATCGCCCACCACGGGCTGTCCCAGTTCACCGGCAGTTCCAGCGGCGCACTGCGGATTACTTCGTCAACCGCCTCCCGCATCCTGGCCCGGTAGGCGCGCACCTCATCTACGCGCGGCCAGTCATAGTGCGCGTCGTCGAGGTCGTCCCAGCTCATCTCGTCCACGCCCACGGCGAACATGGATTCGAATTTCGGATCGATGCGCTGTTCCAGCAGTCCGGCCAGCACCAGCTTGTTGACGAAGAAAGTGGCAGTGTGGCCGTAATAGAAAATCAGCGGATGGCGCAGCGCGATCGGTTTCCGGTAATAGGCTTCATCGCTGGCGAGCGCCTCGAACAGTTGTTCGTAGCGGTCGCAGGTGGCGTGAAAATAGTCGCGTATCTCGTGGCGCAGCGCCTGTATATCGCTGCCGGCGAGCATCGGGGTACGGTTCAAGAGAATGCGCGGCATGCTGTTCCCTCATTGCGGCGTGGCCGGAAATTCTAGCAGTAAAGCTGGAGATGGCGCGAGGGCGTATATCTGCGGAAGCCCGATGGAGTATTTTTAGGTAGAGGAATTGTCATAACTTTATAGTATAGTGAATCCGAAGTTCAGTACCTCATACCTTGGCAAAGGGTGGTCCCATGGAACGATGCGAGTTTCCCGATATTGAACAACGTCTGGCGCCTGTGCTTCAGCGGCACGGCGCCGATGCATCGCGATTGCTGCAGATCCTGCGCGACGTGCAGGACACGCTCCACTTCATTCCTCCCGAGGCGGTGACCTGCATTTCAAGCCATCTGGGCATTCCCCGGGATTCAGTGGAAGGCGTGGCTGGTTTTTATTCCTTTCTCTCGCTAGAACCTGCGGGAGAATACCGCGTCCTGTTCTCCGATAACATCACCGACAACATGCTGGGCAACCGCGAGCTGATGCAATATTTCTGCAACAAGCTATGGGTGGAGCAGGGCCGGGTGTCGGAAGACAACCTGGTGAGCGTGGACACCACGTCCTGCACCGGCATGTGCGATCAGGGGCCGGCGGCCCTGGTGAACGGCTGGGCGCTGACCAACCTGGACCAGAACCGGCTCGACCTGATCTCGGAACTGATCCGCAGCCGCAAGCCGGTTGCCGATTGGCCGCCCATGCTGTTCGAGGTGGTGGACAACATCCGGCGCAAGGACACCCTGCTCGGCGACGCGTTCGAATCCGGCAGCGCCATCCGCGCCACCCTGGCGCGCGGTACACGGGAAACCTTGGCCGAGGTGGATAAAGCCAATTTGCGCGGGCGCGGCGGTGCGGGTTTCAAAACCGCTTCGAAATGGACTTTCTGCCACGCCGCGGTGGCCGAGGAAGAAGGCAGCGTGATCTGCGACATCGGCGGCAATCCCGAGCGCTTCATCGTGTGCAACGCCGACGAGGGTGAGCCGGGGACATTCAAGGACCGGGTGCTGCTCACCAGCTACGCCGACCTAGTGTTCGAGGGCATGACGATAGGAGCGCGCGTGGTCGGGGCGAGCAAGGGCTTCCTCTACCTGCGCGGCGAATACCGTTACCTGCTGGGGCCGCTCGAGGCGGTGCTGCAGCGCCGGCGTGAGGCCGGTTTGCTGGGCGAAAACATCCTCGGCGAGGCCGGGTTCCGCTTCGATATCGAGATTCACCTCGGGGCCGGTGCCTACATCTGCGGCGAGGAATCCGCGCTGATCGAGTCCCTCGAAGGCAAACGCGGACGCCCGCGCAACCGGCCGCCGTTCCCCGTGACCCATGGCTACAAGGGCCGACCGACCGTGGTCGATAATGTCGAAACCTTTGCCGCAGCGGCGAAGATCGGCCTGCACGGCGGTGAGTGGTTCGCCGCCCAGGGTACGCCGCAGTCCACCGGCACCAAGCTGCTGTCCATTTCCGGCGACGTGTCCCGCCCCGGCATATATGAATATCCCTTCGGCGTGACAGTGGAGCAGATCCTGCGCGATTGCGGCGGTGATGACGCGCACGCGGTGCAGATCAGCGGCCCTTCCGGCACGCTGGTGTCGTGGCAGGAATTCGGCCGCCGCATCGCCTTCGAGGATCTCCCCACGGCGGGGGCTTTCATGGTGTTCCACCGCAAGCGCGAGATGTTTGCCGCGGCGCATAATTTCACCCATTTCTTCGCCCATGAGAGCTGCGGCTTCTGCACCCCGTGCCGGGTGGGGACGCAGTTGCAGAAAAAAATCATGGACAAGATCGCCGGCGGCCACGGCACGCCCGCCGACCTGGAGGAACTCAAGCACCTCGGCGGCATCCTCGGTTCCATGAGCCATTGCGGCCTGGGACACAGTGCGGCCAACCCGGTGCTGGACACCCTCAAGAAATTCCCCGGCACATTCGAGCGCAAGCTCAAGGCCCTCGCCTTCGAACCCGCCTTCGACCTCGACGGCGCGTTGGAAACGGCGCGGAAAATTACCGGACGCGACGACGAGTGGGCGCACCTATGAGCAAAACCATCAGCATAGACGGTCAAAGCGTGGCCTTCTCGGACGGCCAAACGATCATGGACGCGGCCCTGGCGGCGGGGGTCTATATTCCGCACCTGTGCCACAACCCGGAATTCAAGCCCCATGGCAGCTGCAAGCTGTGCACGGTGAAGGTGAACGGGCGCAATGTCGCATCCTGCACCATGCCGGCGGTAGAGGGGCAGGAGGTGCTGAGCGACACCGAGGAGCTCAATGCCGAGCGCCTGGTGCTGACGCAGATGCTGTTCGTCGAGGGCAACCATCTGTGCCCCGGCTGCGAGAAGAGCGGCAACTGCCAGCTGCAGGCCGTGGCCTACTATCTCGGCATGATGAGCCCGCATTTCAACCACTTTTACCCGCAGCGCGAGGTGGATGCTTCCCATCCCGACGTGCTGCTCGACCGCAACCGCTGCATCTATTGCGAGCTGTGCGTGCGCGCCAGTCGCGACGTGGACGGCAAGAGCGTGTTCGGCCTGTCGGGGCGCGGCATCGGCACCACGCTGGTGGTCAACTCGACCAGCGGCCGGCTGGGCGACACCAGTATCGCAGCGACGGACAAGGCGCTGCAGGTGTGCCCGACCGGGGCGCTGCTGGTCAAGCGGCGGGGTTTCGCCGTGCCGATCGGCGATCGCATGTATGACCATCTCAGCATCAAGGAAGTGCAGACCGGAGGCGACCATGAGTGAACAGAAAATCCGCCTCGCCACGTGCTCGCTGGCCGGCTGCTTCGGCTGCCACATGTCCCTGCTCGACATCGACGAGCGCCTGTTCGATCTGGTGGAGCTGGTCGAATTCAACCGCACGCCGCTCACCGACATCAAGCACTGCGGGCCGTGCGATGTCGGTATCGTCGAGGGCGGCGTGTGCAACGCCGAGAACGTCCACGTGCTGCGCGAGTTCCGCAAGAACTGCAAGGTGCTGGTCGCCATCGGCGCCTGCGCCATCAACGGCGGCCTGCCCGCCTTGCGCAATAACATCGACCTGTGGGATTGCTTCCAGGAGGTCTACCAGTACGAAGGCGGGCTGGAGGGCGGCCAAGTGCCGAACGACCCCGAATTGCCGCTGCCTTTCGACAAGGTGCACCCGATCTACGAAGTGGTGAATGTGGATTATTTCCTCCCCGGCTGCCCGCCCTCGGGCGAGGCGATCTGGCAATTCCTCACCGACCTGCTGGCGGGGCGCGAGCCGAAGCTGGATTACGAGATGCTGCATTTTGATTAATTTCTTTACCGCAATGGACGCAAAGGCTCGCAAGGTAAACCGTTCTTGTTTTTCCTTCGCGCACTTTGGCGTCCTTAGCGGTTAAAGGGTTTGCCATGACTTTTGAACTTGAAACAGCCGCCCATCCCGAAAACCTGAAACGCGTGGTGATCGAGCCGGTCACGCGCGTGGAAGGGCACGGCAAGGTGACGCTCCTGCTCGACGAAAACAACCACGTGCATCAGGCGCGCTTCCATATCGTCGAATTCCGCGGCTTCGAGAAATTCATCCAGGGCCGGCCGTTCTGGGAAGTGCCGGTGATCGTCCAGCGCCTGTGCGGCATCTGCCCGGTGAGCCACAACCTGGGCGCGGCCAAGGCCATGGACATGATCGTCGGCGCCAAGCTTACGCCTACCGCCGAGAAGCTGCGCCGTCTGATGCACCTGGGGCAGGTGCTGCAATCCCATGCGCTGCATTTTTATTACCTGGCCTCGCCCGATCTGCTGTTCGGTTTCGACAGCGATGTGGCCAAGCGCAACATCGTCGGCGTCGCCGCCGCCTATCCGGAAATCGCCCGGCAGGGCGTGGCGCTGCGCAAATACGGGCAGGAGATCATCAAGCTCACCTCCGGCAAGCGGGTGCACGGCACCGGCGCGGTGCCGGGCGGGGTGAACAAGAATCTGACGCTGGCCGAACGCTATGCGCTGCTGAAAGACATCGACCAGATGATCGCCTGGAGCCGCGATGCCGTGGACCTGATCAGGAAGGTCTATTGCGAGACCCCGGATTTTCATAACGGTTTTGGCTATTTCAAGTCCAGTTTCATGAGCCTGGTGCGCGAAGACGGCGCCCTCGACCTTTTCCATGGCGGCTTGCGCGCGAAGGACCAGAACGACCAGGTCATTTTTGATCACCTGGACTACAGCCATTACTGGGATCAAGTCCACGAGGAAGTGCGGCCCTGGTCTTACATGAAAGTCCCGTTCATCCGTTCCATGGGGCGGGAAAACGGCTGGTACCGGGTCGGGCCGCTGGCGCGGGTCAACAACTGCGATTTCATTCCGACCCCGCTGGCCGAGGCCGAGAGAAAGACTTTCAAGGAGTTCGGCGGCGGTATGGCTATCCAGTCCACGCTGGCCTACCACTGGGCGCGCATGATCGAGATGCTGCATTGCGCCGAAGGCATCAAGGAACTGCTGCACGACGGCGACCTGCTGGGCGACGAACTGGTCACCACGGGTGAGCGCTCCCTGCGCGGCGTGGGCGTGATCGAGGCGCCGCGCGGCACCCTGATTCATCACTATCGCATCAACGAGGACGAGCTGATCGTCCGTGCCAACCTGATCGTTTCCACCACCCACAACAACCAGGCGATGAACGAGGCGGTGCGCCAGGTGGCGCTCAAATACCTGGACGGCAATGAGCTCACCGAAGGATTGCTCAACCATATCGAAGTGGCGATCCGCGCCTTCGACCCCTGTCTCTCCTGCGCTACCCATGCCCTGGGCAAGATGCCGCTGGAAGTGGAGTTATGGGATGCCGAGGGGCGAGTGGTCGATCGCATGGAGCGCAATAGCGCGGGCAGTTGCGGCGTTTGACGGCACCGCTGCTGGTATTCGCCTACGGCAACCCGAGCCGCGGCGACGACGCCCTCGGCCCGCTGCTGCTGGAGCGGCTGGAGGCACTGAATCCGCCCGACGTCGAACTGCTCACCGACTTTCAGTTGCAGGTCGAGCATGCGGCGGACGTGCTGGATCGCGAGCTGGTGCTGTTCATCGATGCCAGCGTTTCCTGTGCGCCGCCTTACGCCTTCACCCGTCTCACTGCCGCCAAAGACACCAGCTACACTTCTCATGCCATGAGCCCGGCAGCCGTGCTCCAAGCCTACCATGAACTGTACGGCGCGCCGCCGCCCACCTACCTGCTGGGCGTGCGCGGGGAGGCCTTTGATCTGGGCGAACCGCTGAGTGATGCGGCTGCGTCCAATCTCGAATCTGCCCTGGCGCTGCTGCAAAAACTCTGTTCCAGTCCTAGCCACCAGGCATGGGATCAATTTATCATGCCGCCAGAGCTAACCATCTGAGGCAACCTACATGAAGATCGGTACCCCCTTAAGCCCTTCCGCCACCCGCGTCATGCTGCTCGGTAGCGGCGAACTGGGCAAGGAAGTCATCATCGCCCTGCAACGCCTGGGTGCCGAAGTGATCGCGGTGGACCGCTACCCGGATGCGCCTGGCCACCAGGTGGCGCACCGCGCCCACGTCATCAACATGGCCGACGGACAGGCCCTGCGCGCGCTGGTGGAGCGGGAAAAGCCGCACCTCGTCGTGCCCGAGATCGAGGCTATCGCCACCGACATGCTGGCCGAAATCGAACAGGCCGGGCTGGCGGAAGTGATCCCGACCGCCCGCGCGGCCCGGCTCACCATGAACCGCGAGGGCATCCGCTGCCTTGCCGCGGAAGAACTGGAACTGCCTACTTCGCGCTATGCTTTCGCCGATACGCAGAACGAACTGCAGATGTGGATCGACAAGGCCATCGGCTACCCCTGCATCGTCAAACCGGTAATGTCCTCCTCCGGCAAGGGACAGTCCACAGTGAATGGCCCCGAGGACGTGGAAAAGGCCTGGAACTACGCCATGAGCGGCGGCCGGGTGAACCGCGGGCGGGTGATCGTCGAGGAAATGATCGAGTTCGATTTCGAGATCACGCTGTTGACCGTGCGCGCGCTCGGCGCGAACGGGGAGATCGAAACCCATTTCTGCGACCCCATCGGGCATGTGCAGGTCAAGGGCGATTACGTCGAAAGCTGGCAGCCCCAGGCGATGAGCCCGGAAGCCCTGAAGAAGGCGCAGCAGGTGGCCAAAGCCGTCACCGACAATCTCGGCGGACGCGGTATTTTCGGCGTGGAATTGTTCGTCAGGGGCGATCGGGTGTGGTTCTCCGAAGTCAGCCCGCGGCCGCACGACACCGGCATGGTGACCATGTGCAGTCAGCGCCTGTCCGAATTCGAACTGCACGCACGCGCGATTCTCGGCTTGTCGGTGGACGTGAGCCTGCGCGAACCGGGGGCGTCGGCGGTGATCTACGGCGGCATGGACGAAAAAGGCATTGCCTTCGAGGGCGTGGCGCAGGCCCTGATGGTGCCGCACAGCGACATCCGCCTGTTCGGCAAGCCGGAAAGCTTCGTGCGTCGCCGCATGGGCGTGGCGCTGGCTAATGGCGCCAACGTAGAGGAAGCGCTTAGCCGCGCCAAGCTGGCGGCGAGCTTGGTGAAGCCGGTGAAGAGCTGATTTTATAACCACGGAGCACACGGAGGGCACGGAGAAAACAAGGTGTGTGGCTCGTGGCTCATGAGTTTTCTCCGTGTGCTCCGTGCTCTCCGTGGTTAAAAGGATTTCAAACAATGGAAACGCATTACCAAAAGATTGGCGGCGAGGAAACCATACGCCGCCTGGTGGACCGCTTTTACGAAATCATGGACGAAGACCCGGACTACTACGGCATTCGCAAGTTGCATCCCCAGGACCTTTCCGGGGCGCGCAGCAAACTGTTTATGTTCCTCTCTGGCTGGACCGGCGGGCCGCAACTGTACGTGGAACAGTTCGGCCATCCGCGCCTGCGCCAGCGCCACTTGCCGTTCGCCATCGGCGAGGCGGAGCGCGATCAGTGGATGAGGTGCATGATGCGCGCCATGGACGACGTGGGCGTGGACGACAAGCTGCGCAAGGAACTGACGGCGGCGTTCCACAAGACCGCGGACTTCATGCGCAACAAGGAAGGTTGAGGAGCCCCATGAAAATTATCCGCCTGCTGTGGTTGATCGGTGCCATGTGCATGACTGGCCTGGCTATAGCCGAAGAGGTCCCCACGCTCTCCAGGGGGCAAACGCTGTATTTGCCGATTTATTCCCACGTGTGGCACGGCGATCTGGACAAGGCGGGCGTGCCGCTCAAAAGCCTCGTTTCCGCGCTGGTGAGTATCCGCAATACTGACATGGCGCGTTCCATCCGCATCATGTCAGCGCGCTATTACGACACCCGTGGCAAGCTGTTGAACGAGTATGTGTCTACGCCCAAGACAATCGCGCCCATGGCGACTTACGAAATGTATGTGGAACGCAAGGAGTCGGCCGGTGGCTCGGGTGCCAACTTCGTGATTTCGTGGCAGGCCGATGCGCCCGCCAACCCGCCTATCGTGGAAGCCCTGCACGCCGACATCCAGGGGCACCGAACCTTGTCTTTCATTACGACGGCTCGGCTGCTTAACACGGAAGACGGTTTGGTGAACAAGCCGTAATTATTCCGGCGGTGGACAGTTGCTACCATTACCGTTCAGATTATTGTAACGAGGGAATATTCATGAAATTGTTTGCTGGTTTGACCGGTATCGCATTGCTCGGCGCTCTTGCGGTTCCCGCGTACGCAGGTGTGGATGGCAACGCTGTCCTGGGCGGCGCTCTGGGTGGCGCAACGGGTGCTGCAATCGGCTCTGCCGTGGGTGGACGCGATGGTGCGATCATCGGCGGGGCAATCGGCGGCGCTACCGGAACAGCAGTGATGACTTCGAATCGGCGCGAACCGTCGGTGCGCAGGGAAGTGGTTTATGTGGACGAGCATGACCATCACGACAACGGTCGTCATCGCGGGCATTACAAGCATGGTCACGGCCGCGGGGGCGATCGCTACGACGATTGACCTGGCTGGACGGGAAATAAAAAAGGCGCTTTTCAGCGCCTTTTTTATTGGTTGCTACAACGGTTTAGCCGTGGCGGCGTCCGTTGTGGTGGCCGAAACCACCCGCATTTGGACGCTTTTCGCCGCTACCGAAACCGCCTTCGCGCCGCGGTTGACCGGTAAAGCTGCGGCTGCCGGCAGGCTTGCCGGCGAATTTGCGATCCTGCCCTGCGCCTGAGCGTGGCGCGCCACCGGCGCGCGGCACACGCTTCGGCTCGAAGCCGGGGATGGTGTGCGGTGCAATAGCTTGTCCGGTAAAGCGTTCGATGCGCTGCAGGTGCTGCATGTCCTTGTACGACGCGAAAGAAACCGCGATACCCGAGGCGCCGGCGCGACCGGTACGGCCGATGCGGTGGACGTAATCTTCGGCGAACTTGGGCAGATCGAAGTTGATCACGTGGCTGATGCCGGGCACGTCCAGGCCGCGCGCTGCCACGTCGGTGGCAACCAGAACGCGGATGCCGCCGCGGCGCATTTTGGTCAGGGTGCGCGTGCGTGCGCCCTGGTTCATGTCGCCGTGCAGCGCTGCCGAGGAGTGGCCTTGTGCGAACAGGTCTTCCGCCAGCATGTCGGCGTCGCGCTTGGTGGAGGTGAAGACGATGGCTTGCTTGAGGTCGACATCGGTAAGCAGATGTTGCAGCAGGCGGCTCTTGTGTGCCATGTCGTCAACGAAATGCAGACGCTGTTCGATGTTTTCGTGGCGTGCTTGTTGCGCGGCGATCTGAATGCGCTTGGGGTCTTTCAGCAGGCGTGCGGCCAGTTTGCCGATCACGCCTTCCAGCGTGGCGGAGAAGAGCAGTGTCTGGCGGCTGGCAGGCGTGGCGGCAGCGATTTTTTCCACGTCGTCGATGAATCCCATGTCCAGCATGCGGTCGGCTTCGTCCAGGATCAGCATTTCGAGGCGCGAAAAATCGATACGGCCGCGTTCCAGGTGGTCGATCAGGCGGCCGGGCGTGGCAACCAGGATGTCGACGGGCTGCGACAGCAGCTTGTTTTGCAGCGGGTAAGGCATGCCGCCCAGGATGCAAACGGTGTTGACGCGCAGGTTCTTGCCGTACTTGCGCGCAGCTTCGTTGACCTGGTTCGCCAGTTCGCGGGTAGGTGTCAGTACCAGTACGCGCGGGCCGCGGCTTTTGACCGCCGAAGGCGTTGCCAGCTTGTGCAGGGCCGGCAGCATGAAGGCCGCGGTTTTGCCGGTGCCGGTTTGTGCCGAGGCCATCAGGTCATGGCCGGCGATGACTTCAGGAATCGCCGCAGACTGGATTGGGGTGGGTTCGGTGTAGCCGCTCTCGATGATAGCTTTGAGAATGGAAGGATTAAGATTTAAAGATTCAAAAGACACGGAAAATTCCTTGCGAAATAAAACAAATGCGCAGGCAGGGAACGGCGAGACAACCGGAAATACCGGAGATAAACGTCAGCAAAACACCGCGCGGCGCAACTAAAACATCGTCGCTAACCGGGGGTAAAGCTGAAATTCAGAAAGGCTGAATTCTAGGGGGCCAGGGAACGATGAACCAAGTGCCTGGAAGATTTCTACCAGACAAGGTGGCGCATTATACGTGTAATTCAGAAAATTACCAGATAGTTATGCTAGAATTGTCGGCTTTTTACAGCACCGGAAAGTTTTCATGTCACGCGCCCTCCGTAATATCGCCATTATCGCCCACGTCGACCACGGCAAGACCACCCTGGTGGACAAGCTCCTGCAGCAGGCAGGCACCTTCGCCGCACACCAACATGTGGTTGAACGAGTGATGGACAGCAACGATCTGGAAAAAGAGCGTGGCATTACCATTCTGGCCAAGAACACCTCGATCGAGTTTGAAGGCCACCACATCAATATCGTGGATACCCCGGGACACGCCGACTTCGGCGGCGAGGTGGAACGCGTGCTGTCGATGGTCGACGGTGTGCTGCTGCTGGTGGATGCGGTCGAAGGCCCGATGCCGCAGACGCGCTTCGTGACCAAGAAAGCCCTGGCGCTTGGCCTCAAGCCGATCGTGGTGGTGAATAAGATCGACCGTCCCGGCTCGCGTCCGGACTGGGTGGTGAACCAGACCTTCGACCTGTTCGACAAGCTGGGTGCGACCGAAGAGCAACTGGATTTTCCCGTGGTCTATGCTTCGGCCCTGAACGGCTTTGCCTCGCTGGATTACAACACGCCGAGCGACAACATGCGCGTGCTGTTCGAAGCTGTCCTCAAGCATGTGCCCTCGCCGGAAGGCAATCCCGATCTGCCGCTGCAACTGCAGATTTCGGCCCTCGATTATTCCAGTTACGTCGGCCGCATCGGTATCGGCCGTGTTGCTCGCGGTCGTTTGAAGCCGGGGCAGGAAGTGCTGGTGATGCGTGGCCCGGGAGACAAGGGCGTGCGTGCGAAAGTCAACCAGGTGCTGGGCTTCAGCGGCTTGAACCGGGTGCAGCTGGATGAAGCGCAGGCGGGCGATATCGTGGTGATCAACGGAGTCGATGAGATCGGTATCGGCGTCACGCTGACCGCGGTCGACGCGCCCGAAGCGTTGCCGATGCTGACCGTGGACGAGCCCACCCTGACCATGAATTTCCAGGTCAACAACTCACCCCTGGCCGGGCAGGAAGGGAAATTCGTTACCAGCCGCCAGATTCGCGAGCGCCTGAACAAGGAGCTGCTTACCAACGTCGCGCTGCGTGTCGATGAAACTGGTGATGCAGACGTGTTTGTGGTCGCCGGGCGTGGTG
>JBDKRR010000108.1:0-14054 GCA_039683315.1 Sulfuricella sp. | reverse complement strand
TGCCCCTTGCCGCCATCGATCAGGATCAAGTCCGGCATCTTGCCCTCGCCCGCCGCGATCTTGCTGTAGCGCCGCTGCAGCGCGTCGCGCATGGCGGCGAAATCGTCACCCGGCGTAATGCCGCTGATGTTGTAGCGGCGGTATTCGCTGTTGCGCATGTCGCCCTGGTCGAACACCACGCACGATGCCACCGTCGCTTCGCCCATGGTATGGCTGATGTCGAAGCACTCGATGCGCTGCAGGCTTTCGCTCAGGTCCAGCGCCTGCTGCAACGACGCCAACCGGGCCTCCTGGTTTGCCTGCTGGCTGAGGCGCTGCGCCACGGCCAGACGCGCGTTGGTGAGCGCCATTTCCACCCACACACGGCGCTCACCGGTGACGCGCCAGCTGATCTGCACCTTGTGGCGCGCCTGCTCGCTCAGCAAGGTCTCCAGCACTTCGCCGTCAAGCGCTTCGCTGACAAGAATCTGGCGCGGCACCGGCTGGCTGAGATAGTGCTGCTCCAGAAAAGCCTCGAGTGCCGCAGCAGTGTCGTACTCCCCGGCATTGCTGGGGAAAAAGCTCTTGTCGCCCAGGTGCCGCCCGCCCCGCACCATCACCAGGTTGACGCACACCATGCCCTGCTGTTCATAACAGGCAACAATATCCGCGTCCGCCCCGCTGCTGCTGCTGACGTACTGCTTCTCCTGCACCCGGCGCAAGGCGCCGATCTGGTCGCGATACAGCGCAGCTTCCTCGTAATGGAACTGCTCCGCCGCCAGCTGCATCTTTTCGGAAATTGCGGCTATCACCTGCTGATCCTTGCCCTGCATGAACAGCGCGGCATGATGCACGTCGGCGCGATAGCTCTCCGGATCGATCAAACCCACGCAGGGCGCGGTGCAGCGGTGAATCTGGTGCAGCAGGCAGGGGCGTGAACGGTTACTGAACACGCTGTCCTCGCAGGTGCGCAGGCGGAACACCTTCTGGAGCAGCTGAATGCTCTCCTTGACCGCGCCGGCATTGGGAAAAGGGCCGAAATACTGGTTGCCCTTGTGCTGCACGCCGCGGTAGTAGCCGAGCCGGGGAAAACGGTGCCCGGTGAGGACGATGAAGGGATAGGACTTGTCGTCGCGGAACAGGATATTGAAACGCGGGGCGAGCGACTTGATCAGGTTGTTTTCCAGCAGCAGCGCTTCGGCCTCGCTGCGCGTGACCGTGGTCTCGATATTGGCGATCTGCGACACCATCAGGCGCGTGCGCGGGATGTGGTCGGTTTTCTGGAAATAGGATGTCACGCGCTTTTTGAGGTCGCGCGCCTTGCCGACGTAGATCACCTCCCCTACCGCGTTGAACATGCGGTATACCCCCGGAAGGTGCGGTAAATTGGCAAGAAGGGGCTTACTGTCGAACATTACTCTTCGTCTAGCAGCTTTCCCGCGATCGCCCAGTTTTCGTCGGGCAATTCGTCAAAAGCGATGTAGGTATAGGATTTCGGCTTGAGGGCGATGCGCTCCAGCGTGTCGGTGATTTCCTCGGCGATTTTCTGCGTCTGTTCGCGGCTCAGCGTTCCGGCGATGCGGATATTGACGTAGGGCATGGTGAAGTTCCATCAAGGTAATGACGAATATCGGCGAACACCGCCTCGAACATCTCTGCGGTAAGGCGCTTGGTCTGGGTATTATAGCGGCTGCAGTGGTAGCTGGAATAAAGGCTCAGGCCGCTGGGCAGCTGGTAGTGCGTGCCGTGCCCGAACGGGTAAGCCTTGATCTTCAGCCCCTGCGCCAGAAGCACCGCCTGATGTGCGACGTTGCCCAGCGCCAGTACCGCCGTGCCTTCCGGCAAGCCCGCCAGCTCGCTGCGCAGGTAAGCATTGCACTGGCGGATCTCGGCGGTTTCCGGCTTATTCTGCGGCGGCAGGCATTTCACTGCATTGGTGATGCGGCAGTCCAGCAGCCGCAGCGCATCGTCGGCGCTGACGGATTCCGGCTGGCTGGCAAAACCGAAGCGGTGCAGCGTTCGATACAGCAGGATGCCCGCAAAATCGCCGGTAAAAGGACGCCCGGTGCGGTTTGCACCGTGCATGCCGGGCGCCAGGCCGACGATCAGCAGACGCGGGTCGGCGACGCCGAAGGGCGGCACCGGACGCGCGAAATAATCCGGGCTGTCCAGCCGTACCTGGTCGAGAAAATCGGCCAGGCGCGGGCACTGGCGACAGGAAGAAAGGTTCATCAACTATGTCCGCAACTGTTGGTGGGATCGTTCAGCGGCAGATTGCCCTCGTGGATGCCGATGCTGCCCACCGCATGGATCGCCTTGAGGAAGTGGGCGTCTTCGTGCAACTTCGCCATCGATAGCGGATGGGGCTTGCCGTGCATGCGCAACAGGCGCAACACGCCCACCGCCGGCATTTCGTAATGCAGGCCGGCCAGCAGTTCGTCCGCGTCATCCGGTTTGTTGCATAGCAGCACCATGTCGCAACCGGCCTTGAGCGCCGCCGCCGCACGTTGCACCGGCCCGCCAGCCACGTGCGCCCCGGCCATGGAGAGATCGTCGCTGAAGATCACGCCGTCGAAGCCCAGCCGCTTGCGCAAAATATCTTTCAGCCAGACGCTGGAAAACCCCGCCGGATTCGGGTCCACCCGGGGGTAGATCACGTGGGCGGGCATGACGGCAGCCATGCCGAAATCGATCATCTGCCGGAACGGTACCAGGTCTTCGTCCTCGATATCGGCAAAATGGCGTTCGTCCACCGGCACCTCAAGATGCGAGTCGGCGCGTACGAAGCCGTGGCCGGGAAAATGCTTCCCTACCGCCGCCATGCCGCCCTGCTTCAAGCCCAGCATCAGGCTGTGCGCCAGATCGGCAATGGCCTGCGGCTTGCGGTGAAAAGCGCGGCTGCCGATCACCCCGCTGGCGCCGTAGTCGATATCCAGCACCGGTGTGAAGCTGAAATCCACCCCGTGCGCGCGCAGCTCTGCGGCGAGTACGTGGCCGGTCTGCTGCGCGAGAGACTTGGCGCGACTGGGATGTTCGTCCCAGATCATCCCCAGTTCGCGCATCGGCGGCAGGCGGGTGAAACCTTCCTTGAAGCGCTGCACCCTGCCCCCCTCATGGTCCACCGCGATCAGCAGCGGCGGCGTGCGCAAGGCGTGAATTTCGGCGGTGAGTTGGCGCAGTTGTTCCGGCGATTCGTAATTGCGGGTGAACAGGATCACGCCGCCGACCAGCGGATGCTTCAATCGCCGGCGATCGTCATCGTTCAGCGTCTTCCCCACCACATCCAGCATCACCGGGCCCAGCGACATGCTCTCTCCTTATTTTTCCAGAACCACGAAAGCCGCAGCCATTTCTTTCTCATCGCTGATGGAAAGGTGATGGCTACGAATGGCATGACACTCCAGCAGAACCGCCAGCTCATGGGCAAAATCCAGTATGGGCTTGCCGAGTTCATCGTGGGTGACACGGATGTTGTGCCAGGTCACCGGGGCGCGCATCCCCGTGCCGAGGGCTTTGGAGAAAGCCTCTTTGGCGGCGAATCGCTTGGCGAGAAAGCGTGCCGGCTGGCTAGCCTCGGAAAATCCCGCCCATTCTTCCGGCGCCAGAATGCGTTGCGCGAAGGGCTCGCCATGCCGCGCCAAAGCCGCCGCGATGCGTTGGGTGGAAACGATGTCGGTACCGATGCCGAAAATCAAGGAAGCCGGCCCAGGTTCAGTGCGGCATGGTCATTGCGAGCACCGCGAAGCAATCTTGCCTTTTGCTTTTCCACATACCAGGATTGCTTCGTCACTTCGTTCCTCGCAATGACGAGGTGGCCGCCAGCATCAGGGATTTCATTTCCCGCACCGCGTTCTCCCAGCCCACGAACAGCGCGTGGGCCACGATGGCATGGCCGATGTTGAGTTCGGCCATGCCCGGCAGCGCGGCGATGGACTGCACGTTGTGGTAGTGCAAACCGTGTCCGGCATTGACCTGCAAGCCGATGGACTGGCCGTAGGCAACGGCATCGGCAATGCGTTCGAATTCCTTTTGTTGCTCGACCCGGCTGGCAGCGTCGGCGTAATGGCCAGTATGAAATTCCACCACCGGTGAA
Source organism: Sulfuricella sp. (assembly GCA_039683315.1). GTDB lineage: Bacteria > Pseudomonadota > Gammaproteobacteria > Burkholderiales > Sulfuricellaceae > Sulfurimicrobium. The sequence continues at coordinate 9,982 of JBDKRR010000108.1, read as the reverse complement.
CCGGCCGCTTTCGCCGCGTCCAGTTGCCGGCGGTCGGCATCGATGAACAGCGACACGCGAATCCCCGCCGCGCCCAAGGCGGCACAAGCCTCGCTCACCTTGGGGAAATGGGTCACCACATCCAGCCCGCCCTCGGTCGTCAGCTCCTCGCGTTTTTCCGGCACCAGGCACACGTCCTGGGGGCGAATGCGCAACGCGATCTGCACCATCTCGTCGGTCACCGCCATTTCCAGGTTCATGCGCGTCTGCAGCGACTGGCGCAGGATTTCCACATCGGCGTCCTGAATGTGGCGACGGTCTTCGCGCAGGTGCAGGGTAATCACGTCCGCCCCGGCGGATTCCGCCATCAGCGCCGCCTGTACCGGACTGGGATAACGCGTGCCGCGCGCCTGGCGCAGGGTGGCGACGTGGTCGATGTTGACGCCGAGCTGGATCATCCTGGAAACCTCGGTTGACCGCTCATTTTTATAATTAACATCATGATTATGCATTTATTTTCCCCGCTACAGGCTGGATTGCACGATTTTTCGAACACCAGGCAGCGTTATAACTCCTTGGAATGGAACAACCATTCCGCGTCGTTATGCCTTGCCCAGTGCCCGAAAAATCGCACACTCCCGCCTGTTCAACCAAGGTTTCCAGGATCATATTTGCTGTAAATCCTTCAAAAATTGCCGCGTATGGAGCTGCTGATCTCCCAGATAGTGGTTGAGCAGCGTACGCATGAGTGTTTTGCTCTGCTGCAGCGTGACCGGATCGCTATAGTCGTCGGCCGCCAGATCGAGCAGGGTTTTGCCGCGCAATTCTACACCGATTTCGCCCGCAGATTGCCGCACCGGGCCGCGCTCGATCACGTAGCGGTAGGGTTCTCCGGCCACTACCGGCGCGTTCGTGCCGGCTTCTCGGTCGAGCGTCAGCGCGTAGCCCAACTCCTGCAGCAGGCGCTTTTCGAAACGCCGCAAAATTGCCGCAAAATCGCTGCAGGAACTCAGCAATTGCAGCGTCTCCTGGTAATGGCGGAACAAAGTCTCGTGGGGGTCGTCGCGCGGCAGCAGCTTGAGCAGCAGCTCGTTGAGATAAAAACCGCACATCAGAGCCATGCCCTGCAACTGCGGCTGGCCGCCCTGCCACTCCGCGCTGTGCAGAGTGCGCAACTCGGCCTTGCCGAACCAGCTCAAGTGCAGCGGCTGAAAAGCCATCAGCAAGCCGCGCACCGCCGACCGGGGGCGTCGCGCCCCGCGCGCCATGAGCGGCAGGCGGCCGAAGTTCTGGCTGAACACTTCGACGATCAGGCTGGTCTCGCGGTAGGGGTAGGTATGCAGGACATAGGCAGGCTGGTCTTCCTGCCGGGATTTATTCGCGTTCACCATCACTCAATTCGGGTTGTGGGCAGCCTGACGGGCTTGGGAGCCCGTGCCGCCGTGGTCGAGGGAGTGAGTATAAATCAAAGAATCCCTGAATATTGCCGTTCGCTCATGCAGTCGTGTAGTAAAGCTCCGCGACTTCGCTATAGGTCTTTTCATCAAGGCGCCGCCACTCGGCTTTCAGTTCCTTGTCCAGTTCAGGGCGGCTGATCTTGAAGAAATCGGACTCGAGACCCCTCAGAATCTGCCTGATCATATCCTCTTTTTTCATGATGTTCTCCTTTGCTTCCCGGACGCTTTGCTTAAGTTATTTATCGGCTCCTGGCCGCTTAACTTGAGTTTTAGCCTCCATGCCTGATCACGAGCAATAGGCGTACCAGCCCTCGTGCATTCTGGCAAAAATGGCTCCAACATTGGCACGGGGCGGCGACAGAACGGATTTAGTCCGGCAACACGAAATGAAACGCGGCAAAATTTACCGGTATTCTGCCCAATTACGTCACTTTTGCATGCGTTCAGCCCCCCAAAACTGGGTAAATTCCAACAAAATACAGGCTGGGCTGTAGATCAATTGTCCATCAATTCCAGTAATCTTGGCCCCATAACTGCGCCAGGAGAGAAATCATGACCAAGGTCTTTCAGCAAAGAGCCAGGACCGACAGGCGAAAAATCGAATGCGATCCGCCCAAGGGCTGGAAAGACCGCCGGAGAACGGTGGAACGGCGTATGCCGGTGGTAGTTGAACTCTCCTTCGAGGAATGCGTCGCATTGATGTGCCAAATGCCTTTCCGCCGCTTCAAGGAAAACAATTTACTGGCCGATTATCAGCTAGACCCTTTCGCATCGACAACAAAAAACGCCCCTTAAATTTCTTCGTCTATATTAGTCCGCACATCCGCCTGACGGCGGTTATTGCGCCTGCGCTCCTGTTCAGCACGGGAATCCAACAGCAATTTATCGCGCTCTTTGCCGATTCGCCTGCATATGCCGCGCCTGTCCGTCTCGGTCCGATGTTCCACGCTCTCTTCTTCTCGCTCCGCACCGACTCCCACAGGACGCCGATAATGGGTAATTATGATCGGCGCGAGAACCGGCGTGGAGATGGGCCGGACAGGTCGAGCCCGTTCGACCAGCCTCACCCCTTCCGCATCTACCGCAGAAACTGGAGGGGGATTACTGGGCACGTATCTCACTGAACACCCGTTTCAGAAGAAATGCTTACTGGCACGCGGCTTACGGCGTTCGACGGAGCTGCGGCGCTCCATCCAACCAGAAAGCGGGCCCAATTTCAAAGTGCGCCTATCCTTTCCGTTTCGGGGCTTGAGCTTGTTTGCCATGAGCTTTCCCTCCTGATAACCATTGAGTTCTCAATTAACAATGACAACAAAATCGTGGACCGGTTTCGCAAAGTCGCGGAAAGCATGCGTGGCGCCCCATCGGCAGACGTGCAGTCAGTGTTAAAGCCCTTAGCAATACTTCAGGCTTAAGTACTCAACCCATATGTAATTACATGCTTTACGTAATAGCAGCCTACCACTCTCAAGTGTAGGCTCGATCGTCAAGGGAACAAAAAAGGGCTGCGACATCAATTCCAAGGAGAACGATCATGGACCTCGTGGACTTTCTCATCAATGTGCATCCAGCACTTCCCATGGACGAGCGCTTGCGTCTGGAGTCGTCGATCAACAAACTGGACGGCGTGGTATCGGCATGCTTCAGCCAGGGCCATCCGCACATGCTGACGATCACCTACAATCCCGAAACCGTAAGTTCCGACGCCGTTCTGGAGCATGTCTGCCAGCGTGGCATCACTGCGGACAAGGTCGGCATGTAAACAGCGCTGCTGTGAAATGCCTCTTCAGCTCGCTACCATCACGAGGCGAGCTTCCTCGCGCCGCTCTTTCTGCGGTGGATAGGAAATGCACCCCACCTCATTACCCTTGTCGTTGCGGTAGATCAACTCCTTATTGGCAAAATTGTATTCCGGGTGGCGCGGATCATCCCACTGGTTGAGAAAATGCACGTAGAAAGGCGAGAACAGCCCTTGCGCAGGTTTGTCCTTGCGCAGTGCGAAGACGTATTCCGGCTGGGTCTTCAACTCGTGGCCGTCGTGACAATACTGCACCCAGACGTATTCCCCCGTGATGATCAGATTCCAGAATGGGGGATCCTCATAGAATTTGAGCGTGACCTTCTTGCCCGCCGCCGCGAGAGTGGCCAGACGTTCGATCGTGGCTTCGGTTTCCTTGATGTAGTCTTCGATGGAGGCCAGTTCACCCAGTGACTGCACGCGCCGCTTGGCTCCCGCGCCGTATGGATTCATCAGCATCACGCGCAGCTCGTAGCTGTCGTCGATGAAGCGATGCAGATCACGCTTTTCCGACACGAAGGTGTCGTAACCCGTGACGGACATCACCGACACGTCCCGTGCGCCGCTGATCTTGTTGCGCATGTCGCGATCGCTCCAGCGCGAAAACCAGCTATCGCCTTCGCGCACGTGCACCAGCGAGGCGATGCGGTTCATCCGGAGGCTGCGCCGCCCCGCCCTGGCAATCAGAATCAGGTTGAACAGCACGACGAGCACGGCGGCAAAACTGATCTCGGTAATCATCAGCAGTTGCGAGTTGCTTTCCACTCTGGGCCACCAGGTATACAGGATGTACTGGGCCGCCATCGGCAGGGAGAAAGCCACGCCGACAGCCAGCAGGGTGACGGCGGCGTGGCTGAAAATGTGCTTTACGGTATGAAAGAAACTGAGGAAATGCGTATCTCGATCCATAATGGAATCTCCTTCTGGCAATATCCGGGAATTGTTTGAGACAAAGGTTTCGCGATCTGGTTGCAGCTTTTACGCGAATGGGGATGCGGGAAGTGGCCCGCAGAAACAAGAAATTTGTAAAGCGATGGGTAATGATTGGAACACAGTTCCCGCTGCGCTTCCATTACAGGGCGTACACGAAGCATGACGGTGGAATGGCCGCCGGCGGGAAATGCGGCGGCGATGCGGAACAGGTGAGCGCAGGCGCGAGGAGTATTTCCGGAACCTGCCGGAATGATTTCCCGCAGGTTCCGGAGTTGTTAAGCGATTACCGCCGGATTGCCTCCAGCACGGCCTCGCCAAGTCCCGCCGGCGATTCCGCCACCACCACACCGGCCGCCTGCAGCGCCTTGATCTTGTCCGAAGCCAGCCCGCTGCCGCCCGCGATGATGGCGCCGGCATGGCCCATGCGCTTGCCTTTTGGCGCGGTCTGACCGGCGATGTAACCCGCCACCGGCTTGGTGACATGGGCCTTGATGTATTCCGCCGCCGCCTCTTCGCGCGTGCCGCCGATTTCGCCCACCATGATGATGGCCTCGGTCTCGGGGTCGTCCTGGAACATTTTCAGGCAGTCGATGAAATCCAGCCCCTTGATCGGGTCGCCGCCGATACCTACGCAAGTGGTCTGGCCCAGGCCGGCCTTGGTGGTCTGATACACGGCCTCGTAGGTGAGCGTGCCGGAACGCGAGACGATGCCGACCTTGCCCTTCTTGTGGATGAAGCCGGGCATGATGCCGATCTTGCATTCGTCCGGGGTGATGATGCCGGGGCAGTTGGGTCCGATCAGCACGGACTGGCTATCCTGCAGCGCCGCCTTGACTTTCATCATGTCCAGCACCGGAATGCCTTCGGTGATGCAGACGATCACTTCAATTCCAGCCGCAGCAGCTTCCATGATCGAATCCGCGGCAAATGCCGGCGGCACGTAGATCATGGTGGCGTTGGCGCCGGTTTCCTTCACCGCGTCGCGCACCGTGTTGAACACGGGAAGATTGAGGTGGGTCTGCCCGCCCTTGCCCGGCGTCACGCCGCCCACCATCTTGGTGCCGTAGGCGATGGCCTGCTCGGAGTGGAAAGTGCCCTGCTTGCCGGTGAAGCCCTGGCAGATGACCTTGGTGTTCTTGTTGACCAGAATGCTCATGGAAAATCCTTAAATTCTTTTCTCACCGCAAAGGACGCAAAGGAACGCGAAGTAAAACCATCAAGAATTCCTTTGCGAACCTTTGCGTCCTTTGCGGTTAAATTCAGTTCTCGATCAAGCCACCGCTGCCACGGCGCGCTTGGCCGCATCGGTCAGATCATCGGCGGAGATCACCCCCACCCCGCTTTCGGCCAGCATCTTCTGTCCCAGTTCGACGTTGGTGCCTTCCAGGCGCACGATCACCGGCACTTTGACGCCCACTTCCTTGACCGCCGTGATGATGCCCTCGGCGATGATGTCGCAGCGCATGATGCCGCCGAAGATATTGACCAGGATGGCTTTGACGTTGGTGTCGGAGAGGATGATCTTGAAGGCCTTCGCCACCGTCTCCGCCGTCGCGCCGCCGCCCACGTCGAGGAAGTTGGCCGGCTGGCCGCCGTGCAGCTTGATCAGGTCCATGGTGGCCATGGCCAGGCCCGCGCCGTTCACCATGCAGCCGATGTTGCCGGTGAGGGCGATGTAATTGAGATCGGCCTCGCGCGCCGCCACTTCCTTGGCGTCTTCCTGGGTCGGGTCGCGCAGCACTGCCAGTTCCTTCTGGCGGTAGAGGGCGTTGTCCTCCACGCTGATCTTGCAGTCCAGCGCCACCAGTTCGCCGGCGGCCGTCACCACCAGCGGATTGATTTCCACCAGCGAGAGGTCGTTGCGCATGAATATCTGGTAAATGCCCTTGGCGAGGCGGGTAAAAGCGCCGATCTGCGCGCCTTCCAGCCCCAGGCCGAAAGCGACGTTGCGGCACTGGTAGTCCTGCAGCCCCCAGATCGGATCGCACACTTCGCGCAAGATCTTGTCCGGATCGGTGCGGGCGATTTCCTCGATTTCCATGCCGCCGCTGCCGGAAGCCACCAGCACGACGCGTTCCGATTCACGGTCCACGGTGAGACTGAGGTAAATCTCGCGCGCGATGTCGAGGGTTTCCTCCACCAGCAGGCGCGTCACCATTTGTCCGTCGGGGGCGTTCTGATATGTCACCAGACAGCTGCCGAGCAAAGTGCTCACCGCATGGATCAGCTCGTCCACGCTGCGCACCACGCGCACCCCGCCCGCCTTGCCCCTGCCGCCGGCGTGAATTTGCGCCTTGACCACCCAGGCGTCCCCACCCAGATGAGTCGCCGCCATTTCGGCCTGTCCCGCGTTGTCCAGCACCACGCCGCGCGGCGTGGGAATGCCCTGGTCGCGCAGCAACTGTTTCGCCTGATATTCGTGCAGATTCATGGTTTTTCTCGTTGAAAATTCACAACCGGACCCGCAGGCCCAAAGGTCGCCATTGTGGCGGAAAATTCCCGGTTAATCCAGCACAGGCCTAGCCGATAATCAGCTTGAGCCCGATGAGGATCGTCACGATTTCGAAAGCGCGCTTGATCCACAGATTGCCTTTTTTAAGCGCGTAGTGGCTGCCGAAATAACCGCCGATCAGCGAGCCCGCCAGCAAGGCCGGCATCCAGCTCCAGGCGATGGTGCCGAGCAGGCCCAGCACCACGGCGCCGGTGCCGTTCCACACCAGGCCGCACAGCACCAGGGTATAAGCCACGGCGCGCTTGTAATCGAGGCCGAAATGGTGGATCAGCCACATGGTCCGGAACAGCCCGGTGCCGGAGGTGATCGAACCGTTGAGGAAGCCGACCACGAACAAGCCGAGCATGCCGGCGAGCAGCGCCCTGCCCTCGCGGTTTCTCGGGCTGTATTCCATGCCCAGCCTGGGTTTGAATACCGAATACAGGCCGAGGGCGAGGGTCAAAACGCCCAGGGCGAACTGGGCGTAACCGGCCGGAATCTTGAGGATGGTGCCCGCGCCCAATACCACGCCGGGCAGGCCGGCACCGAGGATAATCAGGGAGAAACGCCGCTCCAGGTGGCTTTCCCTGAAATGGCGCACGGTTGCCCCCAATCCCAGCGCGACGCTCGCCACCTTGTGGGTCGCCAGCGCCACGCCGAACGGCAGGCCGAGAAAAATCAGCATGGGAAACTGGATCAGGCCGGCGCCGCCCCCGGACAGGGCGGAAAACCAGTTGGCGGCAAAGGAGGCGACGAAAAGTACGAGATGATCGGAAAGGACCATCCTTATTGCGTGACTCCGAACTCAGCGGGCATCTTCACGTAGAACAGCCTCAGTTGGCGTACCTTGAGGAGTTCCAGCAAGCGTTCGCAGTGCGCTTCGTCCAGCAGAAATTCAACTTCCACGGGCAGTTCTCCGGCCAGTTCAAAGAAAGTCTCTTCGTGCAGCCTGCCGTGGCGTCCGTAGCCGTCGATGGCGCGGATCGCCGTGCCACCCTTGATCCCCAATGCCTTCGCCTCCTCCAGCAGCCACTCGTGGAGCAGCTTGCCATCCTGACGTTGCGCCTCGCTCACATATAGTTTCAGACAAATGCCGAGCATGATTTATCCTTTCAAAGCCTTGACAGTCCAGACGCCGAACAGCGTCATCGCCAGCGAACCGGCCACGTGCAGGCCGATGATTCCGGCCGCCCAGGCATACTGGGCGCGCAGCATGAGCGTGACCGTCTCGCCGGAGAAGGTGGAAAAGGTGGTCAAACCACCAAGGAAGCCTGTCGCGATGAGCAAGCGCAGTTCGGGCGTGAGACTGGGGTGTTCGGCGAACACCACCATCGCCACCCCCATCAGGTAACCGCCGAGCAGATTGGCCGCCAGCGTGCCCAGCGGCAAGGTCGGAAAAAGCGGGTTGAGCAACATGCCAAACCACCAGCGCAGCCAAGCCCCCACCGCCGCGCCCACACCTACCGCCAGCAAGCCGTACCAGCCCATCGCCATTCCCGATTTAAATTGATTGCGCAATTTTAGCAGGAGTTCCCATTGCGTCAGGATTATTGCTAAAGTTGCAGCATGAACGATCTGCAACGGATTTCCGCTTTCGCCTGGCATCAGGATATCGCCTATCTGATCGGTATCGTGCTGCTGGCGGCGCTGCTGCTCTACCGCTTCAAACCTGGCGTGCGGCGCACGCTGACGAACACGCTCGGCTTCTTCGTCGCCTGCCTGGGCGGGCTGTTCATCAGCGGCGTTGTCGATCATCTCGGATTTGCCGGCGCGGCCTCCGCTCTGCACGAACTCTTCATCGTCGCCGAAGGAATGGCCGTCATCCGGCTCTCCGGACTGTTCGTCTTCCGCATCCTGCTCCCCCTCGTGCGTCTGACGCCGCCCAGCATTCTTGAAGACATGCTGGTCATCCTGGCCTACATCGTCTGGGGCATGGTGCGGCTGCGCTACGCCGGCGTGGACCTCTCCGGCATCGTCACGACATCGGCCGTCATCACCGCGGTCATCGCTTTCTCCATGCAGGACACGCTCGGCAACATCCTCGGCGGACTGGCCCTGGAACTCGACAACTCCTTCGAAATCGGCGACTGGATCAAGGCGGACGACGTCATCGGCAAGGTGGTGGACATCCGCTGGCGCTCCACCTCGATCGAGACCCGCAACTGGGAAACGGTAGTCATCCCCAACAGCGTGCTGATGAAAACCAAGTTCAGCGTGCTCGGCAAGCGCGTGGGCCAGCCCGAACAGTGGCGGCGCTGGGTATGGTTCAACGTGGACTACAGCGTTCCGCCGGTGCGGGTGACCGACATCGTGGAGAAAGCCATCCAGGCCGCCGCCATCCCGCTGGTGGCCAAACAGCCCGCGCCCAATTGCGTCATGATGGATTTTGACAAGAGCTCAGCGCGCTACGCGGTACGCTACTGGCTGACCGACCTCGCCAACGACGACCCCACCGATTCTGCCGTGCGCGCCCATATTTACACCGCGTTGGCACGCGCCGGGATCAGGCTGCCGGTACCGGAGCAGAACGTGCACGTCATCAAGGAAGGCGAAAAACAGGACCAGGCGCGGCATACGCGCGAGACGAACCGGCGGGTCGCCGCCCTGCGCAAAATCGACCTGTTCCGGCTATTCAGCGAGAGCGAACTGCATGCCGTGGCGGAAAGCCTGAAATTCGCGCCCTTCGCCAAAGGCGACGTGATCACCACGCAAGGCGCGGTGGCCCACTGGCTCTACATCCTGACCGAAGGCGAAACCGACGTGGTGCTGGAAACCCCCAACGGCAAACGCACCCTGAATTCCATCAAGGCGCCGAGCTTTTTCGGCGAAATGGGCATGATGACCGGTGCACCGCGCAGTGCCACGGTGACGGCCAAAACCGACGTGGAATGCTACCGGCTGGACAAGAAGTCCTTCGAAAGCATCATCCATTCACGCCCCTCCATGGCGGAGGAAATCACCCAGGTGCTGGTGGCGCGCCAGACCGAGCTGCATTCCGTGCAGGATGATCTCGCCGAAGCCCAGCGTTCCAAGGCACAGCAGCACTCGGAAATACTGGACAGGGTTAAACGCTTTTTCGGGCTGTGATACCAAATCGCGGAAAGTACGCAAGAACGGCCAGCAAGTCGAACTGCTCCCAGCAATCAAAACTCCCGCGAAGTGCACAACACCATGCGTCTCAATGCGACGGGTATAGATCTGACCCGAATTCCCGCGACTTTGGTTGTGCTGTCTAGGGCGCATCTACAAGCATTATGTGTCAACGCAAGACCTGACCCCGGATTTCTAGCCCTTGATGGTGGCATTACGTGGGTTGCTTCAAAT
>JBDKRR010000107.1:0-1861 GCA_039683315.1 Sulfuricella sp. | reverse complement strand
CTGACATCGTGGAGAAGGAAATGTACACCTTCACCGATGCCCTCAACGGCGAAAGCCTGACGCTGCGCCCAGAGGGTACCGCCTCCTGCGTGCGCGCGGTGCTGCAGCACAACCTGCTCTACAACGCCCCGCAGCGCCTGTGGTACATGGGGCCGATGTTCCGCCACGAGCGTCCGCAGAAAGGGCGTTACCGACAGTTTCACCAGGTCGGCGTGGAGTCGCTCGGTTTCGCCGGTCCGGACATCGACGCCGAGCAGATCATCATGACTTCCCGCCTGTGGAAGCGGCTCGGCATCCAGGACGTGGCGCTCGAGATCAATACCCTCGGCAGTTCCGAAGATCGTGCTCGTCACCGCGCGCGGCTGGTGAATTACCTGGAGCAGCATCTCGATGTGCTGGACGAGGATTCGAAGCGCCGTTTGCACACCAATCCGCTGCGCGTGCTGGACAGCAAGAACCCGGCTCTGCAAGCCCTGATCGAAGCTGCCCCCAAGCTGCTGGATGACCTGGACGAGGATTCGCTGCTGCATTTCGAGAAGCTGCAGGAGATGCTGCGCGCCGCCGGCATCGAGTACCGCATCAACCCGCGCCTGGTGCGCGGGCTGGATTACTACAACTTCACCGTGTTCGAATGGGTGACCACGCGCCTCGGTGCGCAGGGCACGGTGTGCGCCGGTGGACGTTATGACGGCCTGATCGCGCAGATCGGCGGCAAACCAGCGCCGGCCTGTGGTTTCGCCATGGGGGTGGAGCGTTTGCTGGCCTTGCTGGAAGAGCAGCAATTCGTCGCGCCGGAACAAGCAGTGGACGCCTACGTAGTGCATCAGGGCGAGGCCGCCAGCCGTTTTGCATCCCAGGTCGCGGAATCCTTGCGCGAGCAGGGGCTGCACGTGACCCTGCATTGCGGCGGCGGCAGCTTCAAGTCGCAGATGAAGAAAGCCGACGCCAGCGGGGCACGCTTTTCAGTCATCATCGGCGACGATGAGGCGGCGGCAGAGCAAGTAACGCTTAAACCGTTGCGCGAAATGGGTGATCAGGCGCGGATGACGGTGGCGGAAGCCAGCGATGTGCTGGGAGGAAAGGCAGTTTAACCACGGAGAGCACGGATAACACGGAGCAATAAAGGCCCTGTTTTTCTCCGTGTTCTCCGTGTACTCCGTGGTTAATTAAGTTATTCAAGAGGTAGACATGGCTTACGATTTGGAAGAGCAGGAACAGATAGACGCGATCAAGGCGTGGTGGAAGCAAAACGGCAATACCGTTTTGCTCAGTGTCGCGGTGTTCGTGGCCATCGTGGCGGGTATCCAGGGCTGGCGCGCATATCAGCATAAACAGGCTGGGCAGGCTGCCGGTTTGTATGAAGTGCTGCAGGGCGCAGCCGATAGCCATGATGTCACCAAGGTGCGGGAAGCTGCGGGCCAGCTGATCGAGAATTTTCCGCGCACGGCCTACGCCACGCATGCCGCCCTGGTGGCTGCCAACGCCAATTACGAGAGCGGCGACGCCAAGAGCGCCAAGGCACAATTGCAATGGGTGCTGGATCATAACGATAGCGATGAGGTCAGGGATGTGGCACGTCTGCGTCTGGCCGGAATATTGCTGGACGAGAAAAACTATGGCGAGGCGTTGAAACAGCTGGAGACCAAGCATGGCACGGCATTCGACGGACTTTATGCCGATCTCAAGGGAGACGTCCTGCTCGCCTCCGGTAAGGAAGGCGAAGCACAGGCATCATACAAGCTGGCTTTGGAAAAAATCGACCCGACCAGCGCTTACCGTGGTCTGGTACAGATGAAACTGGATGGATTGGGCGGATAATGAAAATTAGTGTAATGAAATTCCCTCTAGCAGGCCTGCTGGC
>JBDKRR010000106.1:0-10141 GCA_039683315.1 Sulfuricella sp. | reverse complement strand
ACCCTCACCGACAGCACCTTGCCGCAGTCGGCACACACCTTGCCGCTGCGGGCCGGGGCAGCCGCGTACTCGGACTTCGCAGTGGCCAGCGCCTTGTTGTATTCAGCCTTGGCGTCGCGCAAGCATTGCATGCGGGCGCTGGAGGAAGATTCGTCGGCACAGAGTTTCTTGTCATCGGCATAGCGGCTGGCAGCGACCTTCTTTGCTTCCGCATATTGAGATTTGGAGGTCGTGTCGGCGGCAAAGGCAGGGCCGGACAGGAAGGCGGCTACAAGCAGCAAAACAATACGATGTTTCATTTTTATCTCCGGGGATAAGGAAGGGTTGAAAAGTATGGCTCAAGTCAGCTGCAAAGACTGTGTCGTCCGAAGGCTCACGACAGCTTGATCTTGAGCGCCAGATCAGTTCTCGTATCTGCATTGTGCAAAGCTTCCTGCTCCGATATTTTTCGCGCCTTGTAGAGCTTGTACAGGCAATCGTCGAATAATTGCATGCCGACTTCCGTGCCTTTTTTGATTGCATCTTTCAGCACATCGATCTGTCCTTTCTGGATCAGATCCGAGGAATAGGCGGATTGCAGCAGAACTTCCGTCGCCAGCACCAGGCCGCCTTCCATGCCGGGAATCAGCCTCTGAGAAATCACGCCCTTGAGGTTGAGCGACAAATCCATCAAAACCTGCTTGCGCGCGTCTTCCGGAAAGAAGTTTAACAGCCGGTCGATCGCCTGGTTCGCGTTGTTGGAGTGCAACGTGGAAATACACAGCGCGCCGGCTTCCGCGTACATGATCGCATGCTGGGCCGTGTCACGGTCCCGGATTTCGCCGATGACGATCACGTCCGGCGCTTCGCGCATCGCATTTCTCAACGCATCGCCGAATGTCAGGGTGTCCACCCCGACTTCCCTTTGCTCGACCATCGATTTCCCATGTGTAAACAGAAATTCGATCGGGTCCTCGATGGTGATGATGCGACCATCCACCGTTTTGGTCCTGTGCCCGACCATGGCCGCCATGGTCGTGCTTTTTCCGGTGCCTGCCGCACCGACCATCAGCACCAGTCCGCGTTTGAGCAATGAGAGCTGCGCCGCCTGAGGGGGCAGGCCGAGTGCGTCGAAAGTGGGGATATCCGCCTTGATCAGTCGAACCGCTACCGAAACTTCTCCTCGCTGGTAGTAGACGTTAACGCGGTAACGGCCGGTGTGGTCCGAAGCCAGGGCAAAGTTGCACTCTTTTGTCTGTTCGAACTCCCTGCGTTGCGCGCTTGTCATCAGCTCATAGGCGATTTTCTTGGATTCTCCCTGTTTCAGTGCGGGCCAGGGGATATGGATTTTGAGGTCATCTTTTTCATCACCCTGGCGGCGATGCGCGGGAAGGTTAACGGGGAGCGTTTCCCCCTGTATTTTCATGCGGGGAGAGATTTCGGCGGAGATAAAAAGATCTGATGCCCCGCGCTCGACCATTAATTTCAGGAGTTCCTGGATATCAGTCATTTCATCACCTGTGAAAAATGGGGAATTCAACACCAGTGGCAATTGCAGCACTGGGAACTTAGGCTGCTTGCCAAGCCAAGAAAGGCGTGAATGCTTCGAAACAACGCTCCGTTGCTTTGGGGCGGCGCCTTTCAACCGTACGTCGGCGTTCTTTCCTGTTTTTGCGGAAGCCGACATTTTTATTATCCACTTTTCACCACTCAGTGCCGAGTTTTTGCCGCATGGTCGTATCTTCCCTGGGACACAACGACACAAGATTACGTGAATGACTATGGGTTTGATCTAGGGTCAAGGCTGTATTTTCCGGTGTAGGCGGACTTTCGCCGCACCCTCGGCGGCAAAACGGTTTTCACATTTGCCGGAACAAGTGCGCATAGCTGCGGCTTACCGCGACCTCCTCCGGCCGGTCGCGCAGGGTGAGCGAGACCTTGCCCAACAAATCGTGGTGCGCGGAGACGATCTGACCCACGTTCACCACCGCGCCGCGATGCACCTGCCAGAACTGCTGCGGATCAAGTTGCGCGAGCAACTCCTTGAGCGGCGTGCGCAGCAGCAGTTCGGCATCGCGTGTCAGCAGCAACGTGTACTTGTCGGCGGACTGAAAGCAGCACACTTCCTCCACTGCCACCATGCGTACCGTCTGACCCACTTGCGCGCGCAGCCAGCGCAGCGGTTCCGGTTTGGCGGGCGCGGCGAGCAGCCGTTGCAGGCGCGCCAGCAATTCGTCAGGTGTCGCAGCCGCATGCCGTTTCAGCCGTTCCACGCAACGCGCCAGGCGCTCGTCCGAGACCGGCTTGAGCAGGTAGTCCGCCGCCGCCTGCTCGAAGGCCTGCACCGCGTGGTCGTCGTAGGCGGTGACGAACACCACGCGGCACCCGGCCGGCGCGGCGCGCGCCGCGTCCAGGCCGCTTTGCCCCGGCATGCGGATGTCGAGGAAGGCGAAATCCGGCTTGATTTCCGCCAGTGCCGCCGCAGCCGCCACCCCGTCGTGCACAACCGCCACGATCTGCAGTTCCGGCCACAGGCGCTGCAGGCGACGCTGCAGGTCGTCCGCCAGATGTCGTTCGTCGTCGGCGATGATGGCTTTCATAGAGGAAGCTCCAGGGTGGCGATCGCGCCGGCCTCGATATCGCCGCGCAGCGTCAGGTATCCGGCCTCCCCGAACAGGGTCGCCAACCGTGCGCGCACGTTCGCCAGCCCCGTTCCCGCGGCATTCTTGTCCTGCAGGCCCACGCCGTTGTCGCTGACTTCGATGCGCAACACTGCATGCGCGATGCCGGCGCGGATGCCGATCTCGCCGCCGCCCAGTTTCGGTTCGATGCCGTGACGCACCGCGTTCTCCACCAGCGGCTGCAGCAGCATCGGCGGGAAGGCCGAACGACGGGCATCTTCAGACACCTCGATACGCCAGATCAGCCGTTCGCCGAAACGGATTTTCATGATCTGCAGGTAGTTCTCCAGCATGTCCAGCTCGTCGCCCAGCGTCGCCCTGTCGCTGCGCGCCCGCGCCAGGGCCACGCGCAGCCAGTCGTTGAGGCGTTCCAGCAATTCTTTTGCCAGGGCCGGATCGCCGTCGATCAGGCTGCCGACGTTCGCCAGGGTGTTGAACAGGAAATGCGGTTCGATCTGCGCCTGCAGCAGCTTGAGATGCGCTTCGATCACGCGTCTTCCGCTCTCGCTCTCGATGAGCTGCCGCTGTTTTACTTCCGCCTCGATGCGTTCGGAGAGCAGTACCGTGACTGCCCCGATGAAGCCGAAGAATAGACCAATCACCATGGGTTGCCAGACTTGTGAATCGCTCCAGCTTCCCACCCCGGGGATGAAAAAAGCCATAGTTGCACCAATCGCCACACTGGCAGGCAGGGAAACCGCCAATGTCGCCCAGCGTATGATGCCGCTCTTCATATAAGTGAACACCAGTAGATTGATGGACAACACGGACAGGCCGATGCACTGCGAATAGATGAAGTTGTGCCAGAACGAGATGTGCGGTAGCAGCATGGTCAGCATGCCGGCGATGGCGGTGTTGAAAACGAGCGTGGCGACCAGGTAGGACAGCGTTTTTTTCATGAAAGAATTTCCGTACAATTACACGGCAGCGCAATCTTCAACCCCAGCGTCACGCTGCGCTGCAGCAGGGCGGAGAATTCCTGCCGCGCGTTGCCCTGCGGCAGCACAGCCAGCATGAAGGCGCTGGTTTCGCTGCTCAGGACGGTCTCGCCGTAAGCGGCGATCTCGTTGCCGCCGTCGCTCAGGTTGCGCGTGAACATCAGGCGCCAATAACCGCGCTCGTCCATCAGGTTGCTCTGCCACACCAGGTGCAGGTAGTCGCGCCCCAGCAGGCGCGGCGCCAGGCCCAATGCGATGTCGGGGGCGGCGGTTGCGCGCTGGAAGTAAGCGCTCTCCTGCGCTGCAGTGTAGCCATGGCCTTCGTGCAGATATTCGGCGGCGAGCGATTTGCCGTCCTCGAAGGTGTGCGACGCACCTACCAGGGCGGTGCTGCGGCGCGGTCCCGGAGCTTGTGCCACGAACGGCTGCGCGGTGTCGGCGGACGATTGCAGCGCCACCGCCTGCCCCGACGAACCGAATTCGCCGTACAGCATCAGCGCATCGCTCAGGGTGATCTGCCCGTGCGCGCCGTAGAAGGCAGGCAGGTCCGGCGCCTTGAGCGCGACCAGGCCGTATGCCCACTCGTCGCCGCGCCGGTCGAATTTCGCCAGCCAGCTGTCGCGCCACACATCCGGCTGCGCCGCGCCGTGGCCGGAACGCACGATGCGCGCCAGGCTGACGCTGTTCTGCATGTCCGTGGTCAGGGAAAGCTTCAGCGTATCCATGCCGACCAGTTCGCGCATCGGATCGCTGCGCCCGTTGTCGAAATAGAACGGGCTGGAAGGCGAGCGGAACTGCGCCGGCCCCCAGTTCAACACATCGCGCCCCGCTGCGACGTTCCATCCTTCCCCGGCCCGCACCTGCACCTGCCAGCGGCTGAAATAAATTTCGTTGTGCTGCTGCGTGCCGGAAGCGTTGCGCATCTCGCGCGTGGTGACGATGGGGCGTGCCGTCAGCCGCACGTCTTCATTTTCGGCCTTGAGGTTGAGGCGCAGTTCCGCGACTTCGCTGCGCTGCGCCAGCCCCGCGACCTGGTTGCCCGGGTTGAGCACGCTGTCGCTGCGCAAGGCGGTGCTGTTGGCGTAGCCGTAGAGCGTGCCGTCCCACGAGGAATGCCAGTCGGACTCGGCTGCCGATGCAGTCGCAGAGCCGATTAACAGGAGTAGGGCGAAAAGAAAATCCCCCCCAGCCCCCCTTTTGCAAAGGGGGGAGTAAGAACAGGGTTCAAGAACATCGGCTTCTGTAACGCCCTTTTTGCAAAGGGGGGAGTAAGGGCGAGGTTCAAGAACATCGGTTTCTGGAACTCCCTTTTTGCAAAGGAGGGAGTAAGAAGGTTCAAGAACATCGGCTTCTGGAACCCCCCTTTGAAAAAGGGGGGCGAAGGGGGGATTCAAGCTCATTGCATCTGCCCCAGATCGAATTCCGAGGCCGCGATCTTCTTCACCTTGACCGTGCCGAACTCCATCGTGGTCTCGGCGTCGATCAGCGCGTCGCGGATGGTCATTTTGCTGATGAAGGGGATGCGCTTGCCGTCGTGTTCGATGGTGTTGCCGTATTCGAAGCGCGCGGTCTTGAGCAGCTTGCCGCTCACCGAATAGAACTCCGCCTTGAGCCCCACCACGCGCTTGACCGATACCCAGTAGCGGATGCGGTCGTAGGTGGTGCGCTTGTGCTTCGCGGCGAGGTCGAGCACGTAGCAGGCCTCGCCGTCCAGTGTCTCGGTTCCCTTCAGCTGTGCATCGTAGTCGCCCGCGTAGTTGGTCGCCGCGATGTCGCCGTTGGAGGCCTGACCGCTCATGCGCTGGCGCGGCGAGATGGGGATGGGCTTGGACAGTCCGGGGCGCGTGAGCCACATGTTGCGCTCCACCTGCAACAGCTTGGAACCCTTGAAACGCGCCGGTTCGAGCGTCTCGGCCACGCTCGAGTCGTCCACCGCCTTGACCAGGATGCGCTGCGGCTCGTCCACGCGCTCGCCGTCGCGCGATGCCAGCCTGATCTCCCACACGATGCCGGCCAGGCCGCCGCCGCGCGCTTGGTCGGAATCCTTGAGGATGCTGTGCGCATCGGGAGCGGCAAAAGCCGAGTTACCCAAACCAAGCAACCCAAGTATCAATACGCCGAAAATCCTGTTCATCGTTTTTTCCTCACACATGTCCAAGTGCATCAATGATGTCCTTCTTCGCGGCGCGTCTTGCCGGCAGATAAGCCGCCAGCGTTCCCACCACGCCCATCAGCACGAAGGTGAATAGCACGCGCCCGGTATCCATGTCCACCAGCAGCGGCACCGGGCTGACGCTGTTGGGCGGCACGTAGGAGATATTGGCCATGTTGATACCCCAGCGCACGCCCAGCGTGATGAACAATCCGACGATGCAGCCGATCAGCGAAAGCAGCATCGACTCGGTGGTGAACAAACGTACCACGCCGCTGCGCTTCAAGCCGATGGCGCGCAGCGTGCCGATCTCGCGGGTGCGCTCCACCACCGTCATGCCCATCGAGTTGGCCACGCTCATCACCACCACGGTGAGCACGATGGAGAAGATGAAGCCGAAGATCATGTCGAACATGCCATGCACCTGGTTGTAGAAATCGGACAGGTCCTGCCAGGTCTGGATCTCGACGTCGAACCCGGCAGCGCGGAGTTTCGGCAGCAGGCGGTCGCGCATCGCTGCGGTCTGGTTCACGTCGTCGAGCAGGACGGTCAGACGATCGGCGCGTCCTTCCGCATCCAGCAGGGAGCGCGCCAGAGCCAGCGAGACGAAGGCGAACTTGTCGTTGCTGCCCGCGTTGCCGGTGTTGAAGATGTGCCCCACCGTGATGTCGAGCGCATTGGCCTGGCCCATAAGTGTGTTCACCAGCATCGCCGCCTGTCCCCCGGCGGAAAGATGCAGCATCTCGACCAGGCCTTCGCTCAGCTCCACCACTTCCGGGTGCGCCGGGTCGAGTTGCTTCCTGGTGTTGCGGTACAAGCCGGTCTTCCTTTCCTGTTCGGTCAGCTCGTTTTTCTGCATGTGTTCCATCGCCGCCGGCTCTATGCCTTCGGCGATGAAGATGGTGCTGGCGCGGCCATTGCTGACCAGCCCGCTCAAAGCCAGGCGCGGCGCGACCATCTCGACGTGAGGCTCATCTTTCAGCAGCTTGGTGATGGTCTCGACTTCCTTCGAAGTGAGCAGATAGCGTTCCGGGTCGAGCTTGCCTTCCTTGCGCATGCCGCGCTTGCTGACGGTGAGATGGCCGATCATTTCGCCGTGGATGGACAGACGTGCGAGACCGTCATAGACGTTGTGCGTGTAACCGGCGAACAGCGCGATGGCGGCAAAGCCGAGGGCGATGGCCAGCAGCGTCACAAGGGAACGGCGGCGGTTGCGCATGAGCCCGCGCAATGCCAGTTTGAACATGTTCTTCATGCCATCACCTCGTCGCTTTCGATGCTGCCGTCGCGCAGCAAAATTTTCCGGTCCACGTGTTCGAGCAGGCGCGGGTCGTGGGTGGTGAACACGAAGGTCACCTTGCGCGCGCGGTTCATCTCGCGCATCAGGTCCACCACCATGCGGCTGTTCTCGGAATCCAGGTTCGCCGTCGGCTCGTCGGCGATGACCAGCCTGGGCTCGACCACCAGCGCGCGGGCGATGGCGACGCGCTGGCGCTGCCCGCCGGAGAGCTTGTCGGGCAGGGAGTTCCTGAAACGCTCCAGCCCGACATCGACCAGCGCGGCTGCGGCCCGTTCGCGCGCCGCGTGCTCCGCCACGCCCTGGATCTGCAAGGGCAGCATCACGTTCTCCAGCGCTGAGAGCACCGGCACGAGGTTGAAGTTCTGGAACACGAAGCCGATTTTCCGGGCGCGAAAATCGGTGAGGGCGTCGTCCCCCAGCATCCCCGTGTCCTGCTCCTCAAAGTGCACTTCGCCTTCGGTCGGCGCGTCGATCAGCCCGATGATGTTCATCAGGGTGGATTTGCCGCTACCGGACGGCCCCCAAACCGCGAGGAATTCTCCGGCATGAATGTCCAGCGAGATGCCGTGCAGCGCGTCGATGGTTGTCTCTCCCAGCAGGAAGCGGCGCCGCACGTTGCGCAGCTTCAGGATCGGCGGATGATCGGTGTTGTCGCTCATGTTCGGCCTCAATGTTCGTGGATGGATACGGCGCCATGCAGAATGCATTGTAAACAGGCGAAGTCGAACACGGGGACAGAAAGCGACGAATTGCATGAATCGGGGAGCGGACCGCTGCACAGCGGGACCAAACGCGACTTACGGGCAATCCGGCATCATTTCATCCTGGAGGGCAGGCGGATGGTATCGCCGGCGATCATGAAGGCCCCTTTTCCGCGGTGATGCAGGGTGCGCGGGTCTTGCTGCAGCGGGTCGATCCATGCCTCGATCACCCGGAGGATGAAAAAACCGTATTGTTCCACCATCCCGTCATCGAAGACTTCGCATTCCAGGCTGGCGAAGCATTCGTCGATCAGCGGCGCCTTGACCCGCGCGGCGGGTACCGGGGTGAGGCCGAAAGTCGCGAACTTGTCCGTTTCGCGCCCGGTGGTGTTGCCGCAACCCACCACCTTCTCAGCCAGTTCCACTGCAGGGATGTTGATCGTGCATTCCCCGCTTTGCCGCAGCAGGTCGAAACTGTAGTCCCGGTTGCTGAGCACGCAGCCGACCAGCGGCGGCTCGAATTCGATCATGGTGTGCCACGACAGGGTCATGATGTTGGGCCGGTCCTCCCCGGCCGTGGTGAGCAGTACCACCGGGCCCGGTTCGAGCAGGCCGTAGACTTCGGACAGGGGCAAGGATTGCTTGGTCATGATGCTTTCTCCGTTTTGCTGGGTTCCCGGTCTTCAATATGACATGGCATTGCGAAGCCCGCCATGCGGCTTTCCCCCCTGGGCGTCTACGCAGAAGCCCTTATTGTTACCTGCAGGGAATGTTCGCATCATTCTCGATGGGGGATAAGCCGCGAGATGCGCGATCACGGCTTCTGCCGCCATTCGCCGTTTGATTTCATTCCTTCATGACGGAGATCGGAGGAAACATGAGCCATCCAAACCCTGGCATCGTTCGAGCAATGCGGATACTGCAGCGGGTCTTTCAGGACTATTGCGGCAATCTGGCGGTACGGCTATGGAACGATGAAACCCTGTGCTTCAACGACGCTCCGCAGAGCGCAACCCTGGTATTCGACCGGGCGCGGCCCTTGCGTGACATGATCCTGTTCCGCGATCCTCTCCGGCTGGCGGAGGCGTATTTTTCCGGCATGGTCGATGTGGAAGGTGATATCTACGAGGTCCTTAAGCTCAAGGACCACCTCTGTTCCTTTTCGCTTTCCGCGCGGGAAAAAACCGTTTTCGCCGTTGCGGCCCTGCTGCTGCGGGACAGGGCCAAGGCCGGCGACGATGATCGCGTCGGCTATCGCAGGCCTTGGTATTCAGCGCTCCTGAAGCGCAACGGAAAGGAGCACAACCGTGAGGCCATTTCCTATCACTACGATGTTTCCAACGAATTTTACGGCCTGTGGCTCGACCGCCAGATGGTCTATTCCTGCGCCTATTTCGAACGCCCGGACCAGGACCTCGACCAGGCCCAGTGCAACAAGCTCGACCTCATCTGCCGCAAGCTGCGCCTCAGGCCTGGTGAGCGCCTGCTCGACATCGGGTGCGGCTGGGGCGCGCTGGTCCTGTGGGCGGCGAGGCACTATGGCGTGCATGCCCACGGCGTCACGCTGAGCCGCAACCAGTTCGAATTCGGCCAGCGCATGATCCGCGAACAGGGACTCGAACACCTGGTGACGCTGGAGCTCAAGGACTATCGCGACCTCGCCGGCGAAGCCGGGTTCGACAAGATCGCCAGCGTCGGCATGTTCGAGCACGTCGGCCTCAAGAATCTCCCGCTCTACTTCCGCACCGTGCGCCGCCTGCTGAAGCCCGACGGGCTGTTCCTGAACCACGGCATCACCCATGAAGAGGACGGCTGGGAGAAATGCCTGACCACCCAGTTCATCAACCGATATGTATTCCCGGACGGCGAACTTGATCGCGTCAGCAGCATCCAAGGGCTTATGGAGGAATCCTGTTTCGAAATCCTTCACGTCGAAGCGCTGAGACCGCATTACGCGCTCACCCTGCGCCACTGGGTGAAGCGGCTGGAGGAACGCAGGGAAGAAGCGTTGCGCCACACCAGCGAAAGCGTGTACCGTGTCTGGCGCCTGTACATGGCAGCCTGCGCGCAGGCTTTCGAGGAAGGCAGTCTGGGGGTGTACCAGATACTCGCGGGCCCCAAGGGCTCGCACAACTGGCCGGAAAAAATGGAATAGCGCGTGTTTCGATCCACGCTGTCCCTGAGGAGTGCTTGATGAATCGCAAAAACCTGATCAACGGCGTCTTTGCCGCAGTGCTTGTCGCCGCCTTCGTCGGCGCCTATCTGCACTTCGCTTCGCGCAGCATATCGCCGGTGCATGCCGCCATGGTTGCGCGGCCGGCGCCGGAACGATCCGCCGCTTCTGCGCCCGTTGCCTACAGCGTGGTCGACTTCGCCGAGATCGTCGAGCG
>JBDKRR010000105.1:0-10986 GCA_039683315.1 Sulfuricella sp. | reverse complement strand
ACCACATCGGTCTTTCTGTCGCCGATGTGCACCAGCGACCCCGGCGGCAGGCCGGCTTTTTTCGAGCGTTTTTTAAGAGCGTGTCTGACCATAGTCGATACCCTCCATCGGCGCCGGCTTGTGGATGCCATAACCCTGGGCGTAGTCCACGCCCAGAATCGCGAGTTTCTCGATCAGCGCACGGTCCTCGACGAATTCCGCCACGGTTTCGATGCCCATGACGCTGGCGATATGAGCGATCGCCTCGACCATGGCGTGGTTGACCGGGTTCCGGTCCATGCCGCGCACGAAAGCACCGTCGATTTTCAGATAGTGCACCGGGAGATCCTTGAGATAGGCGAAGGAAGACATGCCGCTGCCGAAATCGTCGAGCGCGAACCTGCAACCCAGTTTGGAGAGCTCGCGCATGAAGTTCGAAGCCTTGTTGAGATTGGCGATCGCAGAAGTTTCCGTGATTTCGAGGCACAACGCCTGGGGCGGCATGCCGTAATACTCGAACTGCTCCTTGAGAAACGCCGGGAACATGTCATCGTTGAAGCTGGTGGCGGAAAGATTCACCGCGCAAAGGACCGGGAAAGGCTCCTCCTTGTCTTCGTATTCCTCCCACAAGCGGCGCCATTCCGCGCTACGCGAGCTGAACAGGGTGCGGATCACCCAGCGGTCTACGGTCGGCATCAGGTTGTAACGCTCGGCGGCGGGAATGAATGCGTCTGGCGGAACCAGCTTCCCTTCTTCATCGAGCATACGCAACAATACTTCGAAATGCTGTGTGTCCTGCTGGTGCGGCATCACCGCCGCGATTTCCTGGTAATAAAGGCGGAAGCGTTCTTCCTCGAAAGCCTTGCTGATGCGCGAGATCCATTGCATTTCGCCGTGCCGTCTCGCCAGCTCGATGTCATCTTCCAGATAAACCTGCACGCGGTTGCGACCACCCTCCTTGGCGGCATAACAGGCTGCGTCCGCATTGCTCATCACCGTGGCGGGGTTGCCGCTCGACGCGGTTATTTCAACCAGGCCGATGCTGATGCCGACTTCGAAGGACTTGTCCTGCCACATGAAACGAAAACCCAGCACCGCCTCGCGAATTTCGTTTGCCAGACGCAAGGCGGGTTCCAGCGGGCAGCCGTATAGCAGCATGCCGAATTCGTCGCCTCCGAGTCGCGCCACCACGTCGGAATCACGGCCGCGCGCCACGAACACCGCCACCAGCTGGCGCAGCAGTTCGTCGCCCGCCATATGGCCGCAGGTATCGTTGACCACCTTGAACTGGTCCAGGTCCATGAACAGCACGGCGTGATGCTTGCCATCCGATACAGCGCTGTCGACCAGTTCCTGCAGCAGGCGTTCAAACTCGCGCCGGTTGAGCAGGCCAGTCAGGGCATCGTGGGACGCCTGCCAGGAAAGCTGGTTGGCCATGTGGCGTGCCTGGGAGACGTCGTGGAACACCACTACCGAGCCGATCACGTCGCCGCTGCGGTTGCAGATCGGAGACAGGCGGTCCTCTACGGTAAATTCCTTGCCATCGCCGCGCCGCAGCAGCAGCGACTGGCTCTTGAGTCCGACCACTTCGCCGTCCGGCAGCGCGTGGCTGGCGAGATGCGTGATCTGCTCTCGCGTCGCCTCATCCACTACTTGGAATACCTCGCGCAGCGACTTGCCGCGCGCTTCCGCAAGGGGCCAGCCGGTCATGATCTCGGCCACGGAATTGAGATAATCCACCTGCCCTTTTTCATCGGTGGTAATCACCGCATCGCCGATGGAATGCAGCGTGACTTGCGCCAGTTCCTTTTCCTGGAACAAGGCATCCTCGATCCGGCGCGTGCGCCGGATGACATAAGCGGAAAAACCCAGCACCACCAGCACAGCGCCCGCCCCGCTCAATTGCATGATCTGTGTGGCGAAACGGAAGGCATCATCGGCAGCCTCCATGGCCCGCCGTGTCGACTGCGCCTGCATGCCGAGCAGGTGGGAATACTGCACGAATATCTCGTCCTGCACCGGGATGACCTTTTGCAGCAGAATACGATGG
The DNA here is from genome assembly GCA_039683315.1 of Sulfuricella sp. Lineage (GTDB taxonomy): Bacteria > Pseudomonadota > Gammaproteobacteria > Burkholderiales > Sulfuricellaceae > Sulfurimicrobium. The sequence continues at coordinate 8,957 of JBDKRR010000105.1, read as the reverse complement.
GCTGCGGTGGTATCGTTTTCCATCACCAGTTCCGCCACCTGTTGCTGGTACTCCGAGGCCATGCCGACGAGGCGCAGCGCATCCTGCAACGCACCGCGCTCCGCCTGGTTAAGTTGCATTTTCTCCAGCCGGATGCGCGCTGCAATAAAATCGTTGGCCAGGCTCTGATAGCGCTGGAAAGCTTCATCCTTCGCGAAAGGATCCTCCAGCATGGTCATGGCATACAGGTTGACAACCCGCTCCCGTGCGACAGCGCGCATGGTAGACACGTATTCGGTTTGGGCACTGTTCTGGCGCACGATCGCTTCCATCTCGCCCTTGATGGCGTACATGCGGGAAGTGCCGATAAAGGTGATGGCCAGCATCAGCACCACGGCGATGCCGAAACCGGTGGCGATGATGAAGGAGGAATTGCGCTTAAACACCGGGCCTCATCGCAAATCCGGACGGCATCAGAGGAAGCCTGTTTCCGCCAGTTCCGTCACCAGGGCATCGTAATCCTTCGCACCCTGGCTGTGCGGCGCATGGGTAAAGACATCCTTGTTGTAGGCCGGGCTTTCCGCCAGGCTGACATTTTCCGTGATGTGTGTAGCACACAACTCGGCGCCGAAACGTTCGCGCAACTGCGCCACGATATCGTGCGCCATGCGGCGGCGCGAGTCGAAGCGGGTCACCACGTAGCGCCGCTCAATGCGTTTTTTCACCACATGCTCGAGCGCCTTGAGGGTGTTTTCCAGCTGGATCGCTCCCTTCACCGAGAGAAAGTCCGCTGAAATCGGCACCAGCAGCTTGCGCGAGGCGAAAATGGCGTTGAGCGACAGCACGTTGAGCATGGGGCAGCAGTCGATCACGATCGGCGCGCCCTCGTGCTCCAGCATCTCTGCCTGGATGGCGTTCTTGAGGCGCATCACCGACTTGAGGCCCTTGCCCTGGAGGGCGTCCACCTTGGACAACTCCATGTGCGAAGGAATGATGTTGCCGCCGATGGGGAACTTGCGCACCAGTTCGGACAGGGAGCTGGCTTCGGTATAAAAGCCGAACATGCTGTCCGTTCCGGACGCCACCGGCACGTCGCCGATGATCGTGAGATGGGCCTGCGGATCGAGGTCGATGGCCAGCGGGTCGAGCCCACCGCGCGCCAGGGCGCCCACAAGGTTGAGACTGGTAGTGGTCTTGCCGACACCACCCTTTTGATTGAAGACTGCGATAATGGTCATAGGTGTGCAATCCTAAAGGATTTTTGAACAGCTCGGCAAGTTTGATTTCAAGCCCGCGGCAGGCTCTGGCATAATGCCTTTTTTTCCAACCGAAGCGGAGTTTCCATGGCTGAAATCACCACCGAAAGCGGGCTGATCTACGAAGACGTTACCCCGGGCACAGGCGACGAAGCAAAGGCCGGCCAGCGAGTGTCGGTGCATTATACCGGCTGGCTCACAGACGGCACCAAGTTCGATTCCAGCAAGGATCGCAACGACCCGTTCGCCTTCCCCCTCGGCGCCGGACACGTCATCAAGGGCTGGGACGAAGGCGTGCAAGGCATGAAAGTGGGCGGCGTGCGCAAGCTCACGATTCCTCCTCATCTCGGCTATGGTGCCCGTGGTGCGGGCGGCGTGATCCCTCCCAACGCCACGCTGGTATTTGAGGTCGAATTACTTCAGGCGTCATGACCTCGATATAGCGGCGTTCCAGATCCAGGGTTTCCACCTTGCGCCCCAGCATCACCACCATGCCTTTGAGCCGGTTGTCACCGGTGTCGCTGAACTCGAAGCGGTAGGTGCGGCGGAGCTTGAGGTGGCCCCAACCGTCTCGGCCGAAGCCGAGTTTGGCAAAGGCCACGGTATCGTCGAGAAACTGCACCCCCTCCTCGCGGCATGCCCGCTTCCCCGCGAGCTCGGCCGCCTCCCGCGCCGCCATGCTGTCGACCCAGAACCACACCAGCGCGGCAAAAAAACCGATCAGGCCAAGTTCCATCACTAATACGCCCCGTGGCGCGTCTTGCGCCCCGATTTGGGGTGATCCGCCAGATGACAGATGCGGCGGTAATGCATCAGGGTTTTCTGCGCCAGCCCCAGCACGCTGCCATGCGGATAAATGCCGTTCTCGTCGAGCTCACCCGCCGGCTCGCCCATCAGCAACTCCAGCGCCTCGCCCACCTCGTCGATGACGTGGAGGTGGAATTTCCCCTGCTCGACCGCCTCGACCACTTCCGCGTTGAGCATCAGCTGCGAGACGTTGCGCGACGGGATGATCACACCCTGCGTGCCGTCCAGCCCCGCCTCGCTGCAGACGCGGAAAAAACCTTCGATCTTCTCGTTCAACCCGCCGACCGGCATCACTTCGCCGAACTGGTTCAGTGCGCCGGTGACGGCGATCCCCTGACGGATCGGCAGACCGGACAGGCTCGAGAGCAAGACATAAAGCTCGGCGCAGGAAGCGGAATCGCCCTCCACGCCGTGGTATTCCTGCTCGAACACCAGCGCGCCGTTCACCGACAGCGGACCGAGATGGGTGAACAACGACGCGAAATAGGCCTGCAGGATGAACACGCCCTTGTCGTGGATCGGGCCGGACATCTGCACTTCGCGTTCGATGTTGAGCACCCCCTCCTTGCCGGGGAAAGTGCGCGCCGAAACGCACACCGGCATACCGAAACGGTGGTCACCCAGGTCGATCTGGGTCAGGCCGTTGATGCGCCCCACCCGCTCGCCCTGCACCGCGATCAGCAAGTCGCCTTCGGTTATCGACTCGTGCAGGCGCTGGTCCGGGTAATCGTGGCGCCAGGTCTTGGCTTCGAGCGCCGCTTCCACGTGGCTGCGCTGCACCAAATCGCCAGCGGCCAGGGCCGCGCTCTCCGTCACCAGCTGCTCCAGGTAGGCGAATACGGCATAGAGCCGCAACTGATCGTCCGCCTCGCGGTGCATTTCCTCCAGCAAACGCGCCACGGCGGAGGCGGAAAAATGGGGCAAGCCCAGACGCTGGCAGGTGTGAGCGATGAAGATTGCCGCCGCACGGCGGGTATCCGTTCCCGCCTTGAAACTCTCGGCAAAATCCACCTTGATGCGGAAATAGCGCCCGAACTCCGGTTCCTCCTCCTGCAGCTCGTAATAATGCTCGCGGCTGCCGACCAGGATGATCTTCACCGCCACGTCAACCGCCTCCGGCTCCAGCGACACCGCCGGGTTGGGCGCATAGAGCGTGCCCGGCTCCTCGATCAGCAAACGCCCGCTGCGCAGGAAGCGGCGCAGCTTTTCCCACACCAGCGGATCGCCCAGCAAGTCGCGCAGATGCAGCAGCAGAAAGCCTCCGTGCGCGCGCAGCAGGCTGCCGGCCCTAATGCGCGAGAAATCCGTTACCAGCACATCGTTTTCCACCTGGTATTCGATGCTGCCGAACAGTGAACGAAACAGGGGGTTGTCCTCCACCAGTGACGGCGCACCGGACAAGCCACAGTTATCCACTACCAGGTTGACGCGATAGCGCGCCAGCACGTCCGCCAGGTCCGCCTGTTGCTCGGCGTCTTCGCTGCCGAACAACTCCAGTTGAGCAAGTACGTCCCGCACCACCTCGTCGAGATAGCCGCCGAGTTTGAGCGAATCCTTGATCTGCTGCTTCATGGCAGCACGAATATTGCCGACCTCGTGTTCGACCAGTGGCTTGACCGTGCGGTGCTTGAGCTGGGTCAGCGCCTCGTTAGCCGCCCGCTCCTTGGGCCGCATGCGCTCCACGAAGCGCGTGATTTCAACGCGCAACTCCTGCTCGGCGCGGTCGATCTCGGCCTTGCGCTCAGGGGGGAGCGCCAGCATCTCATCCTCGGTCACCGCATGCCCCTCGCCGAGCAGGGTGAAAATCATGCGCTCGTCCTCGCGGTGCAGCGTAAAGTGGCGCGCCGCGGCAAAGGCAGTCAGCTCCGCATAGGCCACAACCTCTTCATCCTTGTATGTCTTCTGGATGCGTTCGCTTTCGGCCTTGAATTCCGGCCCGGACAGACGCCGCGGAATCTCCGTCCGCAAGGTCTTCGCCAGTGCCGCCATCATGTCGCGCAGCACCCGCCCCTGCCCCGCCGGCAAGCGCAAGGCGACCGGCCGCTCGGGCACGTCGAAATTATGCAGATAACACAGATCGGGCGGCACCGGCCGCTTCGCCGCTTCTTCGCGCATCGCCACTTCCAGCAAGGAAGAGCGCCCGCTCCCCACCTCGCCCAGCACGAACAGGTTATAACCCGGCTGATCCAGCGACAAACCGAAACGCGCCGCCTTCTCTGCACGCTCCTGGCCGATCCACGGCAAGGGCTCGGCAGCCAGTTCGGAAGTATCGGAAAAGCCCAGCTGCGCCGGATCAAGGGTCAGGCGCAGCTGTTGCGGAAGTAGTTTGGCAAGCGGCATGGAAAGCTCATGGGGATGGATAAGCGTTATTTTCCCACGAGTAGCGAAAAAAATCCGATCATTGGCTGAGCACCGGGCCTCGCCATCCCGCGCAAACCCTTTGCCGGCGCCACGAACCGGGCTGTTGCGCGCCCGAGTTCAGCACATAACAGTTGACCGACGAGCCTCAAATAATTATCATAGCGCCTTCTTCATTCCCTGATAGCTCAGTCGGTAGAGCGACGGACTGTTAATCCGCAGGTCCCTGGTTCGAGTCCAGGTCGGGGAGCCAGATAAATAAAGCCTCGCAGCGATGCGGGGCTTTTTTATTTCTAGTGTTAGTAGGCCTATAGTAGGCTGATGTGATCAGGCAAAATCCAGCGTTCTCCCACAGATATCAAAATCAGCTAGCGTTAATAAGCCCAAATATTTCTTCGAGCTCAGGATCTATTCGCTGCCTTTGATTAGAAAATTCTTTTATAAGTGAGTTCTGCAAACTAATAGTGTTAGTGATTCCTAATTCTCTTGCTACCGTTTCTATCAATTCTTTGCCAGGAAACAAGTTCAACCATCCTTCAGATTCAATAGCCGCTCTAACTTCTAATTCGCATTCTGTTATTACCCTTTCGATTTCATCTTGGGACAATGATGAAGTTAGAGAGGCATGAATTTTCGACGTAGTCTCATTAAATTTATTTTTCAAAATTGCGCTATGACTTTCCTTGGGAGTGATACTCCCCTCGGATGAATTGAAGTATGCCTGTTTGCTTAATACTCGCCCAATTGAAAAATCTTGAGGACTCAGAATAAGGTTTAATCGGAATGCAACCATATCGCGAATAACGTCAGAGGATAATTTCAATGCCGCTTGGTAAAAAATATTTTTTACATCATCTGCGGATTTCTCTAGATTAAAGATATCTCGCAATACAACTGAAAACACTTCGAAATCAATAAGATAATTTTCTATCTCGTGTTTTGATAGAACGAATATTTTTCCAGCAACGTGGTTCTTATATTTTTCAACCATTTCCTCAGTTAGATAATCTCTATCCCTGACAAGATAAAAGTTCATCCACCCAAGACTTGCTTCTATGATTGACAAGATCGCACTGTTTATCCGGCTTAAATTGTCACTACTATTCGAAGGCACAAGTTTGAAGTTAGAACTATTACCGGGAAACAATGTGCTATAGAATTTCCGATCTTGGCTTGAATTATCCCCTTCCAGAAAAACAAGGTTTTTTGCAACACCGATATAGCCAGAAAATCCAAACATATCTCTTAATTGAGCTATTACCTGCTGCTCATGTTCCCCAGCTATAAACTTGGCCTTTCTCGTTGTCAGATCCCTAGCTACATATATAACCTTATCCCGTCCGGCTTCATCAATAATCTCTGAATTGTGTGTAGCTACCCATATTTGATTTCCTTCTCGAATGGACTTCATGTTTCTTATCAAAAGCCTAGAAAGCTCGGGATGTAGATGGAGTTCAGGTTCATCAATTACTATGATTGCATTCTCGACGTTATGGCGTATGAAGAACGATAGAATAAAAAACACTTCCTTTTCGCCAGAGGAAAGATCATTAAATGTAATAACATCACCAGATGGGATTTCGATAAATAAGTTTGTTGGTACATCTTCATTCTTGTCAGCAAACTTATAAAAGGGAAATAGCCTATTTAGGAGTTTCTCGTAGGGAACAATTGGATCGCTAGGCTCCCCCCCTACTTCTGCTCCCTTATTTTTTTGATTATGGAAGTTTCCCAACTCCCTTAGATAGTGGTATCTCTGCTGCACCAGAAACTCATACATGTCTTGGTACTGAATTTCACTTGTGTTGAACGCCATAGTCCACAAGTGTTCCTTCCTCCTGACGTTCTCATATTGAAATATCTTTCTCTGATCGAAACCTGCTTGAGGGTAGTGTCGATCTGCTCGCAGAAAAAACCCCAACGAACGCTTGAGAAGATCTTTTAATTCTCTTGAGGCATAAGCGTGAATTTGATTATGAAGCGTTTGATTTTTACCATATTCTCCTTCGTCATAATTAAATGCGCGATAGTAAACGCTGTTACTGGATAAGTACTGGATTATGTCGTATTGGTGTTTTAGTGGGCGTTTCTGCTGCTCTGTGAACTGTTGCTTTTGAAGTTCTTTTTGTTCAAAAGAGAGATCATTCTTTTCATCTATCTGGCGAAGGGCTTCTTCTAGTTTTTCTTCCGCTGGCTTCAGTTCTTTTTTGAGTGAGTCTATAACAATCTTTTTCTCATCCGGACTTAAACCGATTCCAACTTCAAATGAAAAACCACTAAAGGTGCGTGACAGATGCCAGTTAAGACTATATGAATTGGATAATGAGTAGCCAATTAACTCTAAAACTGAACTTTTTCCACTTCCGTTTGGCCCTGCAAATGCAATCAGATCTGAGGTCTTATTATTGAACCCAAATGGACCGAGTTCTTCTTCCTCAAGATGACGGAATTTTTTAATTATTATTTTATTGATATACATTTGTTCTTCTCATATTGAGTGCTATCTAGTTAAACGCACTGCATTCATATTTATCACATGACGAACGAGCTATGCGGCGACGGCCTTGAGCAGTCCCGCTTGAGTAGTAGGCTACATTGATAGCCGGAAGTGTTCAATTTTCTGCCCCAAGATATCCTCTGGTGGTCGTCCATCTGATTTTGCCATGAGCATCGCTTTGATATCCTCATCATCCAGAACCAAGATCAACTTCCGATGCACTAACCATTGCTCTCTCAAGGTATGTTCACAACCAGATGCATCGCCACCTATTCGAGATATGATTAGTCCAAAAAGGCCGGCTCCATGAGGCTTCAAGTAGTTGGCGATCTGTAAGACCTCAGATTTCTTGACCTTTCTAGCGTTGTTCTTGGCGTCGATAACGATGTAGTCGGCTTCGTATTTTTGCCGTAAGAAGGACCAGAATCCGTTTTCCGCGTAGTTCGGCATGATGAAGTCGCGACGATTGGCCTGCGACTTATCCGACAGTTCCGAAATGGGCTTTCCCAGGGGTGGTGTAAATAGCCATTCAAAAATTTCCCCAACGAGGCTTTGGAATAGATAACAGTCAGCTTTCCCTGGGTTACAAGAGAACAGAGCATTAAGTAGCTCTTGCTCCCGAGTCAGATTATTCTTGGGGCGAGCAGCCTGTGCAAGAAATAATGCTTTGTAATAGCTGGGACGTGCTCCTCGTATCTGTTCTGAGTAATGTGCTGCGATGTAGCCCAGATCCCACGCTTCGATGTTCGCCGCGTTAAGCGCCAACAAGTCCTTATCCCTTAGCGTAGCCGGAACGGCGAGTACCATACGGCAATCGCCATACATAGCCTGGTATTCTTCTAGATGTGCGATAACGTTGTTTATGTGAGATGAGGTTAGTACCAGATAGGTTTTACACTCGATCAGTAATATTTCGCTAACACCTTTCTCTCTCCGATTAGCAAGAAGATCGACTCGGTAGCGATTTTCGCGACCCACCAAAAGCATTTCCTGCTGTACATCAGTGAAATTAGGATGGTGTTTCAGGAGTTCCGCAAGAAAACTAACAAACTCAATTTCTCGTGGCTGACGATCCAATGCTAGATGGCAATTGGGGCAAAGAATCGTCAGATTTTCTTCAGAAGATTCGCCGCCGCTAGAGAGGGGAACAAGGTGAGTGATCTGAAGGGGCACCACATCATCCTTAACACCACATACAACGCAGGCGTGATCGTATTTCTCAAGCATTTTTTGTCGTAAGGCCGCCGAAATTCTGTGGTTTGTTTTCACTTTTGAAACGTATTTGATGCTCATATTCTAACCTTGCAGTCCTAACGCGAATTCTGCGTCACAACTAAAAACCAATCTGGATAAAAATAGAACAATAAATGATTTATATACACATGTGGCGTCAATTTCAGTGAAATACGCCATTGCCCTTAAGTTGTATTTGTTTTACAGGAAGCCATTGAGCCATTGGGGTCAGCTTGAGCTAACCCCGGTTTCCCGGACAATTGAATTAATCACCAAAGTACAGCCTCTCCACCTCATCTGGCGTTCTGTAACCGAGCGACTGATGTATCCGGTTTCGATTATAGAAACACTCGATGTAATCGAAGATCGCTAGCTTCGCCTCTTCTCTGGTCATGAAATCATGATGATGTACCCATTCATTCTTCAGGTTGGAGAAGAAGCTTTCCGCTACTGCGTTGTCGTAAGCCGTCTTTCTGCCGTTCATGCTGGGTTGCATCCCAGCCTGAGCCAACTGCTCCCGATAAGACGGTGCACTATATACTGCGCCCCTGTCAGTGTGATGCACGAGCCCCGGCTCGGGCTTGCGCTGGGTGATCGCCATCGTAAGCGCCGCCTGATGCAATGCCGTTGTGGCGCGTTCTCCCATCGACCAGCCCACTACCTTGCGTGAGAACAAGTCGAGCAATACCACCAGATGCAACCAGCCTTGCCGAGTGCGAATAAACGTCATATCGCCGACCCAGGCACGGTTGGGTGCGCCAACATTGAACTGACGCTGCAGCAGGTCGGGAACAGCCTTCGGTGTATGGTGATGCTCTACCATCACT
>JBDKRR010000104.1:0-6548 GCA_039683315.1 Sulfuricella sp. | reverse complement strand
CCAGACGCTTGTTGAAGCGCGCCGCAAACAGGGCCGCCTCGTTCACTAGGTTGGCCAGATCTGCACCGGACATACCCGGTGTTCCTCGTGCAAGGATATCGGCTTTCACATCGGGCGCGACCGGCACCTTGCGCATATGTACCATGAGAATTTGCTCGCGGCCACGAATGTCGGGCAGCGGCACTACCACCTGCCGGTCGAAACGCCCCGGCCGCAACAATGCCGGGTCAAGCACGTCAGGCCGGTTGGTAGCGGCAACCACGATCACCCCTGCAGTACCCTCGAAACCGTCCATTTCCACCAGCAACTGGTTGAGCGTTTGCTCGCGTTCGTCGTTGCCGCCCCCCAGTCCTGCACCACGTTGACGGCCGACCGCGTCTATTTCGTCGATGAATATGATGCACGGGGCGTTTTTCTTGGCCTGTTCGAACATGTCGCGGACCCGTGCCGCCCCCACCCCGACAAACATTTCGACGAAATCGGAGCCGGAAATACTGAAGAACGGCACTTTCGCCTCGCCGGCAATCGCCTTCGCCAACAGCGTCTTACCAGTTCCGGGGTTACCCACCATCAGCACGCCGCGCGGAATGCGCCCACCCAGCTTCTGAAACTTGGTGGGGTCGCGCAGGAACTCGACCAGTTCGGACACTTCTTCCTTGGCCTCGTCGCAGCCTGCCACGTCGGCGAAAGTCACCGTGTTGGTCGCCTCGTCAAGCAGGCGAGCCTTGCTCTTGCCGAACGAAAAAGCACCGCCCTTGCCGCCGCCCTGCATCTGCCGCATGAAAAATACCCACACGCCGATCAGCAACAGCATCGGGAACCACGAGACGAAGATATTCATCAGGAAGGAAGGCTCTTCCTCTGGTTTGGCCTCAACAATGACGCCATTCTTGAGCAGGTCAGAAACCATCCACGGGTCGGAAGGGGCGTACGTGGTTACGCGCTTTCCATCCGCTTGCACGCCCTTGAGAACATGGCCCTCGATGGTCACTTTGGAGACCTTGCCCTGCTTCACCTCTTCGAGGAACTGGGAATATTCCAGCGGGCTTTGCATTGCCTGGCGCGCGCCGAAATGGTTGAATACAGTCATCAAAACCAGCGCGATTACCAGCCAAATTGCGATGTTTTTCATCAGGTTGTTCAAGCTTGCTCCTTAGCAACCAGCATCTATAAATGAAATGAATTTTAAACTCTTTGACCTGGCTGCGGGGTGATTTATTTGGCGCAGCCAGATTTATTTGCTGCCGGGCTCCAGCCCCTTGCCCAGCATGTACACCTCGGTGCTTCGGTCTCGCGATGCCTTCGGCTTGCGCACCATCACCTGAGCAAAATGAGCGCGCATCTCGCGCACGTAATCATCGAAACCTTCGCCCTGAAAAACTTTGACCACGAACACGCCGCCGGGTTTCAGGTGTTGTGCGGCAAATTCCAGCGCCAACTCGGCCAGATGCATGCTGCGAGCTTGGTCCGATATCCCAATGCCACTGATGTTGGGTGCGATATCGGAAATAACAAGGTCCACGGCCCGCCCGTGCAGCGCCTCCTCGAGCTGGGCCAGCGCGGCATCCTCACGAAAATCGCCCTGAATAAACACCGCACCGTGCACCGGATCCATTGGCAAAATATCGAAGGCGACCAGCATGCCGCCACGTGAAGGATCACCGGCGCCGATCTTTTTTGCCGCCACCTGGGTCCAGCCGCCGGGGGCCGCCCCAAGGTCCACCACCGTCATGCCGGGCTTGAGCAGATGATCGCGCTCGTCGAGCTCCATCAGTTTGTAGGCCGCGCGGGAACGGTAGCCCTCTCTCTTCGCCAACTGCACATAGGGGTCGTTGACATGCTCGCGCATCCAGCCTTTGCTGGTTCGGGTTCTCTTCATGGGGTAAACTGTCGCATTTTTTGGACCATCAAGTATGTTGAATATCACTCCCGGCCAACGCCGCTATCTGCGCGCCCAGGCCCACTCGCTCAGCCCCGTGGTCCTGATCGGCGATGCCGGGCTGACGGCGGGCGTCATGAAAGAAATAGAGCACAGCCTGAACAGCCACGAGCTGCTCAAGGTCAAAGTGGCCGGCGGCGACCGCGAACAGCGGGAAAGCATGCTGGCGGAAATCTGCGCCACGCTGGAGGCCGCGGCGGTGCAGCATATCGGCAAGACCCTGGTGATCTACAAGCCGGCGCAGAAACCCCGGATCGTACTGCCGAAAGATTAGCCTTTTCGCGGCGCCAGGACCAACACCAGTCCGAGCACGCTCTGCACCAGATAAACGATGCTGGAAATGCCATGCCAGCGCGCGAAGCGGTCGCGAAACATGCTTTCCATCACGCCTTTGGGCAGTGCCTGCTCCTTGAGTCCTTCCAGAATCGGCTGAATGCCGAAATGCCCGGCAACCGCCAGAAGCAGCATCACCAATGTGGCCCAGAAGAACCCCTGCTTTAGCGCGGTGCTGCCGAAACCCGCCAGACGGTGGATCAGCAGGTAAAAGCCGCAGGCCATGCCGATGTAGGCGACGAGCGTGAACATCTTGCCAGCCAGCATTCCCGCCATGGTTTTATCCGCAAGCGCAGAAAAGAGCACCGGGGCGGAAAGGTAGCCGATGGCCCAGAGCGCGCCCACCCACAGTGTGACCGCGACCAGGGCGAGCTTGTCGGCGAAGCGGTTCATCAGATGTACTTCACGTCCAGAATTTCATATTCGCGAATGCCGCCCGGCGCCTGGACTTCCGCCACATCGCCGGCCGACTTGCCGATCAGTGCTCGCGCGATGGGAGAGCTGATGGAAATCTTGCCCTGCTTGATATCGGCTTCGTCGTCGCCGACGATCTGGTAAGTCACCTTGTCGCCACTTTCCAGGTCTTCGAGATCCACCGTAGCAGCAAACACGCAGCGGCCTTCCGCATCCAGCAGCTTGGGATCGATGATCTGCGCGTTGGACAGCTTGCCCTCGACTTCGGCGATACGTCCTTCGACGAAGCTCTGGCGCTCCTTGGCCGCATCGTATTCGGCGTTTTCCGAAAGATCCCCGTGGGAACGGGCTTCGGCGATGGCGGCAATGACGCTCGGCCGCTCAACGTTTTTCAGATTCTGCAATTCTGCGCGCAACAACTCGGCACCCAGGACAGTCAGGGGAACTTTGCTCATTACTCTATTTCCTTGAAATCAAATAACAATGCGGATCGGGTCACCCCGATCCGCACAATTCATAGCTGGCGCCGGATCAATTCAGGCGTTTATGCAATTCCTGCAGGCCGTAAACCTGCAATTCTTTCATGTGCTGCATTCCGACACAGGCGGCGCGCGCACCGGACATGGTGGTGTAATAGGTTATCCGCTGCTGCAGCGTGGCGTGGCGAATGGCGTAGGAGTCCTGCACCGCCCGCTTGTCTTCCACGGTGTTGATGATCAGGCTGATTTCGCCGTTCTTGATCAGGTCGACGATGTGCGGACGGCCTTCATGCACCTTGTTCACCGCCGTAACCGGAATGCCTGCCGCCTGGATCGCGGCGGCCGTGCCGCGCGTGGCAAACAGGCCGAAGCCCAGATTGACCAGGTTGCGGGCGATATCCACGACCTTTTCCTTGTCGCCGCTCTTGACGCTGATAAGCGCCTTGCCGCCGGACGGCAGCTTGACGCTCGCCGCCATCTGCGACTTGAGGAAAGCTTCGGCGAAGGTGCTGCCGACGCCCATCACCTCGCCGGTGGATTTCATTTCCGGGCCGAGAATCGGATCCACGCCCGGGAACTTGATGAAGGGGAATACCGCTTCCTTCACCGAGTAGTAGGGCGGGATCACTTCACGGGTGATGCCCTGCTGCTTGAGCGTCTGGCCTACCATGCAGCGCGCCGCGATTTTCGCCAGTGGCAGGCCGGTGGCCTTGGACACGAAAGGCACGGTGCGCGAGGCGCGCGGGTTCACTTCCAGCACGAACACCGTCTCGCCCTGGATGGCGAACTGAACGTTCATCAGGCCCACGACGTTGAGCCCCTTGGCCATCGCCACGGTCTGGCGGCGCAGCTCGTCCTGCAGGGACTGGCTGAGGTTGTAGGGCGGCAGGGAACAGGCGGAATCGCCGGAATGCACCCCGGCCTCCTCGATGTGTTCCATGATGCCGCCGATCAGCACATCCGTGCCGTCGCAGATCGCATCGACGTCCACTTCGGTGGCGTCGTTGAGGAAGCGGTCGAGCAGCACCGGCGAGTCGTTCGAAACTTTCACCGCCTCGCGCATGTAGCGCTCCAGGTCGGACTGCTCATGCACAATTTCCATCGCTCGCCCGCCCAGCACGTAGGAGGGGCGCACCACCAGCGGGTAGCCGATTTCCACTGCAGCGGCAAGTGCCTGCGCTTCGGTACGCGCGGTACGGTTGGGCGGCTGCCTGAGCTTGAGGTCGTGCAGCAGTTTCTGGAAGCGCTCGCGATCTTCCGCTGCGTCGATCATGTCCGGCGTGGTGCCGATAATGGCCACACCATTGGCTTCCAGGTCGCGTGCCAGCTTGAGCGGAGTCTGGCCGCCATACTGCACGATCACGCCGTAGGGCTGCTCGACGTGCACGATCTCCAGCACGTCTTCCAGCGTGAGCGGCTCGAAATACAGGCGGTCGGAGGTATCGTAGTCGGTGGACACGGTTTCCGGGTTGCAGTTGACCATGATGGTCTCGTAACCGTCCTCGCGCATCGCCAGCGCGGCATGCACACAACAGTAATCGAACTCGATGCCCTGACCGATGCGGTTCGGCCCGCCGCCCAGCACCATGATTTTCTTCTTGTCGGTGGGCGCGGCCTCGCACTCTTCCTCGTAGCTCGAGTACATGTAGGCAGTGTGGGTGGCAAACTCGGCGGCACAGGTATCCACGCGCTTGTACACCGGGCGCACGCCCAGAGTCTGGCGCGCGTTGCGCACTTCATGCTGGGTCACCCCGAGCAGCTTGGCCAGGCGGCGGTCGGAAAAGCCGCTGCGCTTGAGGCGGCGTATTTCATCGCGTCTCAGGTCGGCCAGCTTGCGGCCTGAAAGCGATTGCTCCTGCTTGACCAGGTCCTCCATTTGCGCCAGAAACCACGGGTCAACATGGGTCAACTGGTAAATCTTCTCCTGGCTCATGCCGCAGCGCATGGCGTCGGCTATGTACCAGATGCGTTCCGGGCCGGGTTCGCTCAGTTCGGTTTCCAGCGTCTCGATGTCGGTGGTTTTTTCGTCCAGCCCGTCATTGCCGGTTTCCAGCCCGCGCAAGGCTTTTTGCAGCGATTCCTGGAAGGTGCGGCCGATCGCCATCACCTCGCCCACCGATTTCATCTGGGTGGTCAGGCGGCTGTTGGCCTGGGGAAATTTTTCGAAGGCGAAACGCGGGATCTTGGTCACCACGTAATCGATACTGGGCTCGAACGACGCCGGCGTGGCGCCGCCGGTGATATCGTTCTGCAACTCGTCCAGGGTATAGCCGACCGCCAGCTTCGCCGCGATCTTGGCGATGGGGAAGCCGGTAGCCTTGGATGCCAGCGCCGAGGAACGCGACACGCGCGGGTTCATCTCGATCAACACCATGCGCCCGTCTTTCGGGTTGATGCCGAACTGCACGTTGGAACCGCCGGTTTCCACGCCGATTTCGCGCAGCACCGCCAGGGAAGCGTTGCGCATGATCTGGTATTCGCGGTCGGTCAGCGTCTGGGCCGGCGCAACGGTGATGGAATCGCCGGTGTGCACGCCCATGGCGTCGAAATTCTCGATCGAGCAGATGATGATGCAGTTGTCCTTGGTATCCCGCACCACCTCCATCTCGTATTCTTTCCAGCCGATCAGCGATTCCTCGATCAGCAGTTCGCGCGTCGGCGAAGCCTCCAGGCCGCGTTCGCAGATGGCGACGAACTCTTCCTTGTTGTAGGCGATGCCGCCACCGGAACCGCCCATGGTGAAGGAAGGGCGGATGATGGTGGGATAGCCGACCATGGCCTGCACCTGGAAAGCCTCTTCCATGCTGTGCGCAATCGCCGCACGCGGGCAGGCGAGACCGATCTTCTCCATCGCCTTCTTGAATTTTTCCCGGTCCTCGGCCTTGTCGATGGCCTCCTTGGTGGCGCCGATCATGTGCACGCCGTACTTTTCCAGCACGCCATGCTTGGCCAGGTCGAGCGCGCAGTTAAGCGCGGTCTGTCCGCCCATGGTCGGCAGCAGTGCGTCGGGACGCTCTTTCTCGATGATTTTTTCCACCACCTGCCAGGTTATCGGCTCGATGTAGGTGGCATCGGCCATTTCCGGGTCGGTCATGATGGTGGCCGGATTGGAGTTGACCAGAATGACGCGGTAGCCCTCCTCGCGCAAAGCCTTGCACGCCTGGGCGCCGGAATAGTCGAATTCGCACGCCTGACCGATGACGATCGGGCCCGCGCCGATGATGAGGATGCTATGGATGTCGGTACGTTTTGGCATTGTATGGTGAGGGGTGAGGCGTGAGGCGTGGCGGGTTTTCCCCACACGCCTCACGCCACACCCCACCCCCAACAATGCCAAAACGTACCGACATCCAAAGCAACCTCATCATCGGCGCGGGCCCCAT
>JBDKRR010000103.1:0-9221 GCA_039683315.1 Sulfuricella sp. | reverse complement strand
TTACCGGCATGGGCTGGCTAGATGGGGCCAACGCGGTCGTGGCCGCACATCATGAAAAATGGGACGGTTCCGGCTATCCGCACAAGGTCTCCGGTGAGGCGATACCGCTCGCAGCGCGAATTTTTGCCGTCGCCGATGTATTCGACGCACTCTGTTCCAAACGCCCGTACAAGGAACCCATGGGCTTCGAGGCGGCAATGGCGATTCTTGAAAAAGACACGGGCAGCCATTTCGACCCATCGGTCATGGCGGTGTTTCGCACTATGGCGCTCGAAATTTTCAATCGCCTGGCAAGCACCAGCGAAAGCGATGCTCGCCAGCTCCTGGAAGACCGCGTACGGCAGCACTTCGAGATGTGATTCGGCACCCCCGATCGGGCGGGCGCGAGACTATCGAACAACGCCGATCTGACATGCGCTGTCAGACCGGGTGGGCATTGCTATATCTGGTAGCGCTGGGCCAGCGCCTGACGCTGCAGGTAGGTTTCCCGCGCCAGCTGCACGTCCTCGATGAAGTGCGGCAGTTCTTCCATCAACAAAGCCTGCGGGCCGTCGACCAAGGCTTTTTTCGGCGCTGGGTGGAAGTCCACCAGGATCATGTTGGCGCCAGCGACGACTCCCTGCGCCACCACGTGGAAAATATCCAGCAGGCCATCCGGCGCGCGCGAACGCGCGCCGACCGAATGGGACGGGTCGATGCATACCGGCATGCGGGTGAGGCGTTTGACCACCGGCACGTGGGCGAAATCGACGAAGTTGCGGTGCGGGTCGCCCATGTTGGTCTTCATGCCGCGCAGGCCGAACACGACCTTGCGGTTGCCCTCCGAGGCGAGATATTCGGCGGCGTTGAGCGATTCATCCAGGGTGATGCCGAAGCCGCGCTTGAACAGCACCGGGAGTTCCTGCTGGCGGCCGACGATTTTCAGCAGTTCGAAATTCTGCGTGTTGCGCGTGCCGATCTGCAGCATCACGCCGGTGGGGTTGCCGGTTAGCCGTAGTGCTTCGCGGATCTCGTCGAGGTGGGATTCGTGGGTGATTTCCATGGCGATCACCTTGATGCCGTATTTGCCCGCCAGTTCGAACACCCATGGCAGGCAGGCCTTGCCGTGGCCCTGGAAGGCGTAGGGGCTGGTGCGCGGCTTGTAGGCACCCATGCGCGTGCATGTCTGGCCGTTGTCGCGCAGCGCCTTCATCATCGCTTCCACGTGCTCGGGTACGTCCACGGCGCACAGGCCGGCGAAAATGTTGAGCGTGTCCTGGCCGAAGCGCACGCCGTTGTAATCGAAGTGCGTGGGCCGGTCGTCGTCCTTGTGGCGGCCGAGCACGCGGTATTCTTCCGAGACCCGCACCACGCGCTCCACACCGGGCAGGGTTCTCATGTCCTCGACGGCAAGCGGGCCGGTGTCGCCGATCAGGTAGACTTCCGTGAGCGTCTGTTGCTCGCCCTTTTCCTGGTGGATACGCGTCTTGATGCCGGGCAGCGCGTGGAGGTGGTCCATCAGTTGCCGGAAATCGGCGCTCTCGTGGGAAATGTCTTGGGCCAGGATCAGAATCATTTTTGTACCCCTTCAATCTTGATTGCCGCACAACCGTGTTCGTCGCAGCGCAAGTAGCCGCCCTGCTCGTACCAGTCCGGCAGCACCCAGCGCTCGCAGCGGTGACCGTCGATTTCATGCACATGCAGGGCCGGACGGTGGGTGTGGCCGTGGATCAGACGCGGATAGCCGTGCTTCCGCAGTGAATTTATAACAGATTCGGCGTTCACGTCCATGATTTCGGCCGCCTTCTCGCGTTGCGCCTGTTTGCTTTGCTCGCGCAACTGCTCGATCTGCGCCTTGCGCAGTGCCAGCGGCTGGGCGAGAAAGGCCTGCTGCCATTGCGCGTCGCGCACCTGCTCGCGAAAGGCCATGTACGCCGTGTCGTCTGTGCATAGCGTGTCGCCGTGCATGAGCAGGGTTGCTACGCCGTGGATGACGCGCATCTGGGGGTCGGGCAGCAAGCTTGCACCGCAGTCTGCCGCCAGGGCATCGCCCATGAGAAAGTCGCGGTTGCCGTGCATCAGGTACAAGGCCGTGCCGCTGAGGCTCAGATTGGCGAGCGCGGAAACAACCTGGCGATTGAACGGCGTATCCAGATCGTCGTCCCCCGCCCAGTATTCGAACAGGTCGCCCAGAATGTACAAGGCGTCGGCGTGGACTGCAGTTGTTACAAGGAATTCGCTAAAGGCGGAAAGAATTTCCGGGCGATCAGCACTCAGGTGCAGATCGGAGATGAACAGGCTGTGAGCCATTTTCGGTAAAGGGTGAAGGGGAGCTGTTTCGACTCACTCCTCACCCCTCACGCCTCACCTAAACGACTTCCGCGCTTTCGATGATCACTGGCTCGACCGGAACGTCCTGGTGGCCGGCTTTGTTGCCGGTGCGTACTTTGGCGATCTTGTCGACCACGTCCTGCCCTTCCACCACTTTGCCGAACACGCAGTAGCCCCAGCCTTGTGAAGTTTGCGAGGTGTGGTTGAGGAAGCTGTTGTCGGCGACGTTGATGAAGAACTGGGAACTGGCGGAGTGCGGGTTCGGCGTGCGCGCCATGGCGATGGTGTAGGCATCGTTTTTCAGGCCGTTGGTGGCCTCGTTCTGGATCTGGTCGCGCGTGCCTTTCTGCATCATGTCCGCCATGAATCCGCCGCCCTGGATCATGAAGCCGTCGATTACGCGGTGGAAAATGGTGTCGTTGAAGAAGCCGTCATTCACGTACTGGAGAAAATTGGCAACGGTCAGAGGTGCCTTCTCGGCGTCCAGTTCGAGGGTGATGGTGCCGAAGTTGGTTTGAAGCTTAACCATGTTTTACGTCCTTTTTCTTGCGAGTGAGTTGTTTGGTGATTTTCTTGTCGCTGGCCGGTTCCGCCGCGACCTGGAGCGTTATGGGGGCGACTTCCTCGATGACAATCTTTTCCTGGGGCACGTCGGAAGCGAACGGTCCGCCCGCGGAAGTGGGGATTGCGCCGATTTTCCTGGCGACGTCCAGTCCCTTGATGACTTTGCCGAACACGCAATAACCGTAGTAGTAGGACTCCGGCTTGTAGAAGTCGAGATGCTTGTTGTCATCGAGGTTGATGAAAAATTGCGCGGTGGCCGAGTTCGGGTCGGCGGCATGAGCCATGGCCAGCGTGCCGGGCACGTTTCTCAAGCCGTTGTCGGCCTCGTTGGGGATGGGCGGCAAGGTGGCTTTCTGCTCGAAAGCCGGGGTCAGGCCGCCGCCCTGGATCATGAAATCGCTGATGACGCGGTGAAAGATCGTGCCGTTGTAGAAGCCGTCCTTCACGTAATGGAGGAAGTTTTCCACGGTCTTGGGCGCTTTCTGGGGATACAGCTCCACGACCATTTCGCCGAGGCTGGTCTTGATCATGACCTGCGGGTTGCTGGCGGCTTGGGCGCCAAGGCTCGCCAGCAGTGCAAGTGCGGACAGCAGGAAGCGAAAGTGGGACATGTTTTTTCCTTTTCTACGCAAAATTCAAAGGCGGTGTGTCAGGCCGCGCCTTCATACATGATGCGCCACTGGCCATTTTCCATTTGCCAATACTGGCGTTTGCGCATCACGTTGCTCAGGTTGTTGCTCTGGTAGTCCTGGGTAAAGGTCACGACGACGATATTCTCCTTGCCGGGATACTGGAATATGCTGACATCGGAAAGCCTGACCTGCAAGGTCGATTTGCCGGCATGGACCTGTCTTTTCTGCGCGCTGAACGTGGCGAAATCCTGCCCGTTGGCGCTGAAAGCCCGAGAGTAGTGGTTGAGATAGCGCTCGTTGTCGAGGCTTTCCCAATCCCGGCGCCAGGCCTCCACCTCGCCCTTGAATCGCTCACGCTGCGAGCGCCATTCCTCGGCGCTGACCCATTCCACGTGATCGCTGATGACCACCGGCGTCAGACCCGCCTGCAGCGTCTTGCCCAGCGTTGCCATGTCGGGGTTGGTGAGTACCACGCAACCGCTGCTGGCCCTGGGAGGACGGCTGTAGGTGTCGCGCGGCACGCCGTGGAGCCAGATGCCGTGGCCGTTCCTGCCCTGGCGTTTGTCCCACTCGTTGGGGTAGCTCAAGGGAAAAGCCCCCACGCCGTAAAAGTCGGAAAGTTTTTCCATCGCCAGGCTGGAAGTGACGAAGTACACGCCTAGCGGGGTTTTCTGGTCGCCTTCTCGCAGTTTTTCCGCGCCGGCCTTGCCGCTGGTGATGTAGTAATCGGCGACATAGCGCGGCTCGCCGGCATTGTTTTCAAATAGGTAAAGGCGTGATTTGCTGGTGTCCACCACGATGGCGTGGGTTTGTTCGGGCTGCATCTGCAGCAGGTATTTGGGGATTTTTCCTGACGGCGGCTGTTCCAGGTAGCGCTGCAGCCGTACCCGCGCTTCGTCGCGGAAGTTTGCCACCTGTTCGGGTGTCGCGCCTGCCGCACTGCCGAAAGCGGTCAGGGGCTTCGCCCGTGCCATGAGCAGGTCGCCGCGGATGAGGCTGGCGAGCCTGAAGTTGGGATTGATGTGAAGCAGCGCATCGACATCGCGCAGTGCCGTGTTGAGCCGGTCCTGCCTGATCTCGAGCAGGATGTTGACGAGCAGCGCTTCAGGGTTGTTGTTGTGGGTGCGGGCGTATTGCAGGGGCGGCAGCAGGTCGCCCATGCCGCCGGCCGGTAGTGCAACCAGGCCCGTTGCCAGAACCAGAAGTAGACGTATGGCGTATTTGAGCTTACCCATCAGTCGAAGGTTAGCGCCCGATCCGCTCTTCATGGATCAGCCATTTTCCGTTCGATTTGACCATCAGCAGGGTTTTCCCCGTTTCGCTGTTGAGCCCGGAAGAACGATAGACCTGTTTGAAAGCCACCTTGGCATGGGTCGCGTCTATGATTTTCACCTCGGGCGAGGCGATGGTCACAGCAATGGATTTCGGCTTGCCGATGCGTTCCTTGCGGGTTTTCTCCCAACTGGCGCGATTCTCACCCTTGGGGAGGACCAGGTCGGGGGCGTACGACTTGAGGTAGCCGCTGACGTTCTTGGACGACCATGCTTTGGCCCAGGCGTGTACCGCGGCCAGCACGGCTTCGTTGCTGTCGCCCTTGCTGGTTTCGGCTGCGGGTTTTTCTGTTGCCACGGGTTTGGCGGGCTCGATGGCCTTGGCGGGTTCGGCAGCAGGCTTGGCGGCAGGGGCGGCTGCAGGGGCGGCGGGCTTCGCCGCAGCCGCTGCGGGAACTGCGGGTGGCGTGGCAGGCGCGGCCGGTTTGGCTGCTGCGGGGGTAGCAGGCGCACTTGCCACGAGTACCGGTTTCGCCGGCTGACGTAGCGCCGGCTTGGCGAAAATGTCCTTGATCAGGGCCAGCTTGGCCTGCGCGTTCGAATTGCTCTTGTCCAGTTGCAGCGCCTTGTCGTAGGCCTGGCTGGCCATCTTGGCGTAAATGTCGCCGAGGTTTTCGTGCGCGGTGGCGTAGCTCGGATGAGTGTTGATCGCCATTTCCAGCGCGGTTTTGGCCTTTTCGTACTGCCCCTGGGAGGCGTACAGCACTGCCAGGTTGTTATATGGTTCCGGCAATTCGGGGTAATCGTCGGTGAGGCCGGAGAACACCTTGATCGCTTCTGCGTTCTTGTTCTGCTCGGTCAGGATCAGACCCTTGAGGAAGCGCACCTGCGCATCCTTGGGGTGGGCGGCGAGGAAGCTGTTGGCGCGTTCCATGGCCTTGTCTGCCTGCCCCTGCTTCAGCATGCGGCTGATTTCCTGCGCTTCGTCGGCGCGGGCAGAGGAGATAGTGAGGAGCAGCGCTATGGCGAGGGTGGAAAACAGGGGCAACAAACGGGAACGGCTCATTGATGAGAAATCTCATGAACTAAAATATCGTCATGATTTTAGCAAGAACTGATGTTTAGCGCCATTCCTTACACGGCGTGACGCGCGGTTTTCGGGTAAAATCGGCGCGTTGAATTTCTTAAATAAAGCACCGGCCATGAGCAACGAGCGCGAACCCGTTCCCCATTTCATCCGCAACATCATCGAAGACGACCTGAAAAGCGGCAAGCACCAGAGCATCGTGACTCGCTTTCCGCCGGAGCCGAACGGCTATCTGCATGTCGGCCATGCCAAGTCGATCTGCCTGAATTTCGGCCTGGCGCTGGACTTCGGCGGCAAGTGCAACCTGCGTTTCGACGACACCAACCCGGAGAAGGAGAGCGACGAGTACGCCAGTTCCATCCAGGAAGACGTGCGCTGGCTGGGCTTCCAGTGGGATGGGGCGGTGCGCTGGGCCTCGGATTATTTCGATGCGCTGTACGGTTACGCGGTGGAACTGATCAACAGCGGCAAGGCCTACGTGTGCGACCTGACGCCGGACGAAATGCGCGCCTACCGCGGCACGCTCACCGAACCCGGCAAGAACAGCCCCTACCGCGAGCGCAGCGTGGCGGAAAACCTCGACCTGTTCGAGCGCATGAAGAACGGCGAATTCCCCGACGGCAGCAAGGTGCTGCGCGCCAAAATCGACAGGGCCTCGCCCAACATCAACATGCGCGACCCGGCCATATACCGCATCCGCCGCGCCCACCACATCCGTACCGGCGACAAATGGTGCATCTACCCGATGTACGACTACACCCACTGCATTTCCGACGCGCTGGAGGGTATCACCCATTCCCTGTGCACGCTGGAGTTCGAAGACCACCGCCCGCTCTACGACTGGGTGCTGGACAACATCACCATCTCCTGTCACCCGCGCCAGTACGAGTTCTCGCGCCTGGAACTGCAATACACCCTGACCAGCAAGCGCAAGCTCAACCAGCTGGTGACGGAGAAGCTGGTTTCCAGCTGGGACGACCCGCGCATGCCCACCATCACCGGTATGCGGCGGCGCGGCTATACCCCTGCGGGCATCCGCGAGTTCGCGCGGCGCATAGGCATTTCCAAGAGCGACAATGTGATCGACATGTCGGTGCTCGAAGGCTGCATCCGCGAGGACATGGAAACCAGCGTGCCGCGTGTGATGGCGGTGGTGCAGCCGCTCAAGGTGGTGCTGACCAATTTCGAGGCCGGCGTGACGCAAGCCCGCGAGGCGGGGTTTCATCCCAATCACCCGGAGTTCGGCGCCCGTCTGGTGCCGATTGCCAGGGAAATCTGGATCGAGGCCGACGATTTCGCCGAAACGCCGCCGGAAGGCTGGCAACGCCTGGTGCCAGGTGGAGAAGTGCGCCTGCGTTACAGCTACGTCATCCGGTGCGACGAGGTGGTCAAGGATGCGCAAGGCAAGGTCACCGAGTTGCGCTGCTCCATCGACCCCGACACCCTGGGCAAGAATCCGCAGGGACGCAAGGTCAAGGGCGTGATTCACTGGGTGTCGGCAGAACATGCCCTGCCGGCCGAGATGCGCCTGTACGACCGCCTGTTCACCGTGGCCAGGCCGGACGGCGACAAGGAACGCGATTTTCGCGAATTCATCAATCCCGCATCCCTGGCCGTGGTGCAGGGCTGGATCGAGCCCTGCGTGCGCGACATCGCGCCCGAGACGCGCTTCCAGTTCGAGCGTCTTGGCTACTTCTGCGCCGACCGCCGCGATCACGTGCCGGGAGAAAAGCTGGTTTTCAACCGGAGCGTGACGCTCAAGGATTCGTGGACCAAATAGCCTGCGACGTTGTGACGCAGGTGTGGTGTTACCGGGTCTGGTATAAATCTTGGGCTCGTCTTTAAAATAACCCCTCAGGAGAGAAGCATGAAATTGACAATAGCCACCACCCTTGCTGCAGTTACGCTGGCCGCCTCCGCACCGCTTTTTGCCGCCGGCAACGCCGCCGACAACGTCACCATGGGCGATCCCTATGTTCGCCTGGTGGCGCCCGGACAAAACGTTACGGGTGCATTTATGGTGTTCAAGAATGGCGACGACAAGGATCACAAGGTGGTCAAGGCCGACAGCCCGGCATCCAAGGTCGCGGAACTGCATACCCACGTCAACGAGGGCGGCATGATGAAAATGCGCCCGGTGAAAGACATCGAAATCAAGGCCAAGGGCGAAACGGCACTTCAGCCGGGCGGCCTGCACATCATGCTGATCGACCTCAAGAAGCCGCTCAAGGAAGGAGAGAATGTCGCCATCAGCGTCACGTTCGAGGACGGCAGCAGCAAGAAATTCGATGCTCAGGTGCGCAAGGTGCAGGCTATGATGCCGATGTCTACGCCGATGCCGATGGATCACGACCACATGCATATGCAGCACTGATAGCAAGCTTGACGGGATTAACGTTGGGCCAGGACTTCGTCCTGCCCCGTTAATCCCGAAAATTCCCTCCATTCCGCAAAATTCATGTCCGACTTCTCCGCCTTTTTCAACCGCCTGCACAAGAGCGCCCGTCACTGGGGCAAATGGGCGCGACGCCAGTCCATCACCTGCTATCGCGTCTACGACCGCGATGTTCCGGAGTTTCCCCTTGCGGTGGATATCTATGGCGACCGCGCGCACCTGCAGGAATTCGATACCGGCTGGAAAATGCTCGACGACGAGTATGCGCTATGGGTGGCCGCAGTGCGCGAGCACGCTGCGCAAGCCCTCGATCTGCCCCTGCAGCACATCACCTACAAGCTGCGCGCGCGCCAGCGCGGGGAGAGCCAGTACGAGAAGACCGGCGCGGCGGGAGACGATTTCGACGTGGAGGAGGGCGGGCACCGTTTCATCGTCAACCTGGAAGCCTACCTCGACACCGGCCTGTTCCTCGACCACCGCATCACGCGCCGCATGGTGCAGGAACGCGCGGCGGGGAAACGTTTCCTCAACCTGTTCGCCTATACCGGCAGTTTCACGGTTTACGCGGCGGCGGGCGGCGCAAGCGAATCGGTCACGGTCGACATGAGCAACACCTACCAGGACTGGTCGAAGCGCAATTTCGCGCTCAACCACATGGACCTGGCGCGCCATCAATTGGTGCGCGCCGATGTATTTACCTATCTCGATCATGCGGTATCGGTAGGCAAGAAATTCGACCTGATCGTCATGGACCCGCCGAGTTTTTCCAACTCCAAGAAAATGCAGGGCGTGCTCGACGTGCAGCGCGACCATCCGCGCCTGATCAATGCCTGCCTGCAACTGCTCACGCCGGGCGGGGAACTGTTTTTCTCCACCAATCTGCGCAGTTTCAAGCTGGAAGCGGCCGAGCTCAAGAGCGGCAAGGTTCAGGATATTTCCGCCCGCACCATCCCGGAGGACTT
>JBDKRR010000102.1:0-2624 GCA_039683315.1 Sulfuricella sp. | reverse complement strand
CACGCTCGCCAGAGCCGATTTGCCCATACCCGCCGCACCGTAAACCGGCAGGCACAATGTTTCACCCAACTGCACCCGGACCAGCGCTTTCTCCAGAAGACCGATCTCCCTTTGGCGTCCGAATAATCGCAACGGCGCTCCTTCCCCGTGCGTGGACGTAGCCAAGCCAGTGACGCGCGCCAACTGGAACGGCCGCCCCAGGCCGCGGAACTGCCGCTCACCCAGGGGCACTGTAGCAAAACGCCCGGCTACCGCGCCGTTCAGTTCGCTGCTGATTATGATTTCCCCGTGTTCCCCGACCAGGCATAAGCGTTGAGCGATTTCGGCCATCTCGCCGGTGAGGTCTGGAAAAAGTGCGTCGCACACCATGAATCCCAGATGCAGGCCGCAACGCACAGGCATTCCCGCAGCCGTGAAGGCCTCGCTCGCTGCAAGGGCTGCACAGACGGCACGAGTCGGCGCAGCCTCTAATGCCAAGGGATAACCGAAATACGCCAGCATGCCCCAACGCGGGGAACGCAAGACCGTGCCCTGATGTTTCTCCATCACGGAGGCAAACAGCTTTTCTGCCTCTGCCTTATAGTCTACGGACTCGTCGGCGGCAGGAGGATTTGCCAGCTCGCAGTACAGCACCGTGGCACTGCGCCGCTCTCGCCGCGGCGTCGAACGGCGCTCCTTGGGGGCAACGGCAGGTACGGCCAGATCCGGATCTTCGACGCTCAGTTCTCTGGCCAAGCGCAAGGTTTCCTCTTGGGGATATACGCCAAGATCGCGCATCAGCAAGGAAGAGAAGCATTCGAATTCGGCTATTACCGTCTGCCGCCGACCTGCTGCGGCCAGCAGGCGCATCAGGCGCTGCCGCGCTTCGTCGCTATAGGGCGTGATATCCGTTAGCTGACGGGCATGGACGATGGCTGCGTCGATGTCTCCCATTGTTTCGCAACGCTTGGACAGGACATCCAGCCCCCCCACCTGCGCCAGCCGCACTCGCTCTCGCATGGAAACCAGCCATTCCTCGAACTCGTCGCAGCCCGGCAGGTGAAAATCGGCCATGAAGTCACCCTGACACAGCATCGCTTCCACATTGGTCCCGGACGTGAGCAACAGAGACGCATCCACCTCCACCACGCCCGGCGTGAGGCTGACATGATCGCGGTCAAGCCTCAACAAATCCTTCGTGCCGCATGCAGGATTGCACAGGCGCCGCAAATGGAACAACGCATGGCGCAGATTGAAACGCCCCGCCTCCGCCGGCAAATCCGGCCAGATCAAGTCCGCCAGGCGCTCGCGGCGCACTATTTGGGAAGTAAGTGTCAGGTAAACAAGAAGCGCGCGGCTTTTTCCAGCTGGCACGGACACGGACGCATTCCGATCTCGACGAACAAGCTCAAAATTCCCCAGCGTCCGCAAATACAGTAACGCCATTATCCTAGTCCGCAGCCTTAAAAAGAATTTACTGGCAGTCGTCGATCTCCTGATCGACGCTGAGAATTCAAACTTATCTCAGGGTTAAAAATGACTTTTGTCGTTATTTCTTAACCATTTTTAATTATGAAGGAAAATGAGGTGGGTTAGCCATAAGGGATCCCCTGATCCCGTTGTAGGAATGAAAGCATGCGGCGCCCCAGAATATGGGCTGAGCGGCTTGCAAAACCCGACCACATGACTCTGATCTGGCCGGTAAATGTTTGAAGAATGGGTGACAACTCAGGAGCGGGGGTTTACCCGCGACAGCAATTCGCGGATAAACCAACTCCTACAAGGAATATTCTTAACGCAGCATTTAACTCGAAAAAAATCAGCCACGGAAAACATAGGGTCCACATTGGAGAATCAGTGAGTTACCGCAAATAGGTAATTCCTCCATCCTGTGAACACTAAAAGCAGGCAAATCCCATGCCATCTCCGTGATCTCAGTGGTTTGAACGGAGTGTGTTTCAGCGGGTCATTTTCAGATAACCAAGAACCTCGGCAACCTGCGATTCGTCAAGATTCGTCTCGGTGGTTGAGCCATAAGCCATACTTTCGTTAACGCTCCAGGCAATACTGGCGGTCGAGGTATAGGCGGCTACCGCTTGCTCGCGCAACTTGCCGAAGCGCGCATCGACGACCGAGTCGAACGAGTTGTCCAGCAAGGTGGCCAGCGCCGGGGTCATGCCTTTCAACACCATGACATTGCGCGGACGCGTCACATAGGTACCGGTGGTGGCGCCGGGTTCGCTCCAGGTCACGTTCTCGAAACAGATTTCCAGTTGGTGAGGTATCCCGTTGCTATCCTCATAAACATAAAATGTTTCCGAACCCTCGGCGCGTCCTGACGGCATCTCGATACCGGCGGCTTGCATCGCGCCGCGCAGGTTGGCGCCGCACAGTTCCGAAGCAAGCGCAGCGTTGACCTTGCCGGTCGGTGTTGCCGGTGTGTCGCCCGGCGGGTGGCCGGTGCCGTCGTAATAGCGGTCGTAGGCAATCGCCCAGCCCTGGACGTAATCACTGGCGATGCGCTGGTAGATGGCATTGCGCTGCACGTCCTTGCCGAT
The DNA here is from genome assembly GCA_039683315.1 of Sulfuricella sp. Taxonomy (GTDB): domain Bacteria; phylum Pseudomonadota; class Gammaproteobacteria; order Burkholderiales; family Sulfuricellaceae; genus Sulfurimicrobium. The sequence goes on along the minus strand of JBDKRR010000102.1, from coordinate 87 downwards.
CGTCGCGGCACCGACGATCAGACCGATAATCACCAGGACGATTGTGAGTTCGAGCAGGGTAAAACCACTCTGGCTGCGCTGCGTTAA
>JBDKRR010000101.1:0-14147 GCA_039683315.1 Sulfuricella sp. | reverse complement strand
TATCTGTAGCAATGAATGCGTCCTTGCCCTGCAGCCCGATTTGTCGCTTCAGATCATGGCGCAAGGGGAAGAGGGTTTCGCGTAGGACGATGGACGGGTTGCGGTGTGCGATGACTCTTTGTCTCTGGTCCAGGATGTAGATGGCCTCACCCGGCACGGTTTTCACACGGGAAATTAGATCCCATATTTGCATCGCGCGCACCTGGGCCACCAAAACTCCGGCCAGGCGGGAACTCCCCCGATCTATTATCGGTAGTGCGATATCGAGCATGGGTTCGCCGGTCGTGGCTTCGTAATAGATTGGTCCGAAATAGGTTTGGCCGGAACGTGCCGCTTTGAGAAAAAGCTCGCTGCCTATCTGGTCGCTATGCGGCGTTTCAACCAACAGGCGATATTTGGAAATGTGCACGCGTTCCCTGCCTGCGGCGTCCATGAACCAGATTTCGCGAAAAAGCCACTGTTTTGCCAGCAAACGTTCCAGGAGCAACTGTTGCGCACTTTTATCCAGCTTGGCAATGCTCGTCAGCGAGCTTGCTTTGTGCAGTTCCAGTTCGATACTGCGGAGAAAATTGGACAGCTGATCCGCAGTGCGTTGCGCCAGCATTTCTTCGCGGGCGTATGCATCTTCCACATGGGTGGAGTATATATACCAGCCAAGCAGGGCCCCGACGATGATGAGCGGAACGACGGCCAGGCCGATGAAGGCTGCGATCAGACGATTGCGCAGGCTATAGCTATAGTTGTGCACTAGTCTATTGTCATTCATTGAGTATCAGGTCGGCCTGCGCCAGTATATCTTCGGGAATTCCAAGGCCGAGTGCATGCGCAACGCGCAGGTTGACGGCAAGATAGTTTTCCGCCGTTTCCACCGGCAGGTCGGCCGTGGGCGTGCCACGCAGTACTTGGTCAACCAAACCGGCGGCCTGGTGGCCGATTTTGTGATGCATGTAGCCGTAACTCAACAAGGCTCCGGCGCTAACCTGGCTTAAGCTGGGGGCGCAGACCGGCAAGCCCCGTTGCTGTGCGGCGCCGACGATATCCCTTATGTGGGATTCGAGAGTGCTGTCGCGCGGCAGGAAAATGGCATCAATGCCGGATGGGAGCTGATTCAACATGCTGCTTAATTCCGCGCTGCCGTTGATCGGGAGAGGTAACAGAGTCAGTTGGAGTTTCCCAGCGGCGTCGCTAATCAGGTCAAGGGATAACACCGCGCTCGCGTCTGATGGATTATAAGGCACCAGTATTCGCCTCATTCTCGGGATGGATTTAGCGAACCATTGCAGCCGCAGGTCATCGCCCATCGGCAGGCGAATCCCGGTGATGTTGCCGCCCGGGTTTCGCAGGCTTTTTACGATGCCCGAGCCGACCGGGTCGTTCACCGGCGCAAAGACCACCGGGGTGCCGCTTTCCCTTGTCGCGCGTTGTGCTGCCAGGGTGGCGGGCGTGCTTGACACGAAAAGCAGGTCGACTTTCCTGGCGAGAAGGCGCCTGATCATCGGTTCCAATTTGTCGATTGTGACCGCAGAGCCGGAATTCAGGTAAACGATATCCCTCCCCTCGTGGTAACCCAGCTCTTCCAGCTCTTCTTTCAATCCGGCGAAGGTCGAGGCATCTACGTCCGTAAGTTGTATTGCGCCGATCACGTAGGGTTTCCTGGCTGGGGGGCTGCCAGTCTGCGCCCATAATATGCCGCCGGCGAGCAAGATTGCCAGAAGCGGAACTATCCATCCGGTATGCACCTTCCAGTGACGCATTGCTTCTCCACGGTTGCTGCCACAGACGTGGCACATTACGATGAAACAGGATAGCGCGCAAGAATCATGCTGTCATATGTCGGGTCTCGGGGACACCAGCGTTTCTTGAATTATTTTTGCGGATGGACAAGCCATTATTTGGACGGACGTCAAGCATCTCCCTGGTATTTTGTGGCCATGCATTTTGGAAAGCGCCAGCAGGGGCGGAGCGACACGCTTGCCGGTAAACACCATATCGGACAAACCTTCCTGCTCATGTCGGATTAACCCTACAAACAACCTGAGCTTTACCTCAACGAATAATCAGATGAACCCCTATAGGTATTCTTGACTATGCGACTCTATACTTTTACTGAAGGCGGCTCTCAACATCCTCGTAGCTCAAGAGACAATACGATCGTTAAATCTATGCGTTTTGATTGCACGAACATCGGAAACAAAAATGATAAAAATCCTTGTGGCGGATGACCATGCGCTTGTGCGTGAAGGCCTGAAACAGATCATCGGCAACGCCCAAAACATAGCCGTTGTGGGCGAAGCGGTGAGTGGCTGGGAAGTCCTGGAAAAGGTCCACCAGATTGCGTGCAACGTTCTGTTGCTGGATGTTTCCATGCCCGGGATCAGCGGCGTGGACTTGATCAAGCGGGTAAAAGAGGAAAAGCCGGCACTGCCGATCCTGGTGCTGAGCATATACAACGAGGGCCAGCTTGCCAGCCGCGCATTGAAGGCAGGTGCGGCCGGTTATGTTACCAAGGGCAGCGATCCGGAATTGCTGCTCACAGCTATCCGGAAAGTGGCGGCGGGCGGACGCTTCGTCGATCCTATGCTGGCAGAGCAAATGGTGCTGGAGTTCAGCCTGTCAGATACTCGACCTCTCTATGAACAGCTTTCTGAGCGCGAATTCCAGGTGCTCCAACAGGTGCTGTCCGGAAAGCACATCAGCGAAATTGCATTGGAGCTGTCTCTTAGCGCCAAGACGATTAGCACGCACAAGGCACGCCTCATGCGCAAGCTCAACGTCCAGAACAATGCCGATCTGATTCGTTACGGGATGGATCACAGTTTACTCGAGCGACACCAATCCCGGTCAGCCGGGGTGTAATCCTTTCCTTACGACTTCCCAGCCAAGCCTTACCGAAAAATCCGACTTTGCTGATATAGCGTTCATCTGAAATGCGGCAACATGTTTCTTCCAGAGAGGGTTTCAACGCCTTTTTTGACAGCCATGTGGGGTGTTTCCTTCCTGCATGGTTGTGCTGAATTCCCATATTTCACGCGGAGGAACCATGAAAATTCTGCTTATCGAGTGCCATGGCGGCGCAGTGGAAAATCCAGTCCAGACGCAACACTTGCACGCCAACGGGCACGTCATCCACGTCGTGGAGAGTGAGGAGGAGGCCTTGGCGTCGGTGGCTACTGGCTGGCCAGAGATGATCCTGGTAGATGCGCAGATGGACAATGCTGATGCCCACACGCTGACGCGAAAGGTGAAATCACTGTGTGCAAGGCGGCTAATGCCAGTCGTCTTCCTATCGTCTATCCTGGACGACGCCCATCTGGCATCCTTCATCGAAAGCTACGCCGACGATTTTATAGAGCAGCCGCACAATCCGCACGCGTTGAAGGCGAGAATCGCGGTGCTTGAGCGTTCGACCCAGATACACGACAGCCTGCAAAAATTCAAACAGAAAACCAACATGGAAATCGGCTTGGCGAAGCAGGTGTTCGATGCGCTCATCAGCCGCAGGCCGACGAACATTTCCAATGTACAGCACTGGAATTGGGCTGCGGGACACTTCAGCGGCGACGTCCTGCTTTATGAATACACCCCACAAGGGGCACTGCACCTGCTTCTGGGGGACTTTGCCGGCCACGGATTGTCCGCAGCCGTAGGCGCGCTTCCGGCATCTGAAACTTTCTTTTCCATGACGAGGAAGGGCCTTGAGATCGGTGTGATCGCCGAGGAAATCAACGAGAAGTTGTTCAGATCGATGCCCACCGGTCATTTCTGTGCTGCATGCCTGGTTAGCTTTGATTCTCAGCAGGACCTGGTGGAGGTGTGGAACGGAGGGCTTCCTCCTGTACTCATCGTCGACCAGGTATTCCAGGTTGCCGGAATGGTGCGGAGTTCCAAACTCGCACTAGGCGTGCTGCCGCCGCAATTGTTCGATAGGGCAACCGAATGCCTTGCCTTCCCCCCCAGTTCCCTGCTCGTCATGTACAGCGACGGTTTGACCGAGGCGGTCAATCCCGATGGCGAAATGTTCGGCCATGACCGGCTGGGCATGGCGATTCGAGGTTCGAACCCGGCCACGCATATTTTCGACTCCATCAAGTCCAGCCTGATTTCCTTCATCGACGGGCTTGAGCCACTCGATGATGTGTCGCTGGTAACGCTCAGTGCGATGTGAGGCATGTCATGAATTTTCTGCAGACGACTGCCCTTAGAGGCATCAAACCCTTTCCGATGGATCGATGCATAGCCTGCCGGGACGACGGCGGAAGCCCTTTCCGCGCGCTGGTGGAAAACACCCACATCGCCGTGGTGGTCGCGGCGCGCAATGGCATCGTCCTGTTCGCCAACGCTGCTGCCGGCAAACTGTTGCAGAGCAGGGAAGGCGGCTTGGTCGGAAAACCTTTTGGATTTGCGCTCGCCGATGGCGCAAACACCGAGATCGAGATCCACCGTCAAGACGGCGACACCATGGTCGTGGAGATGCAGGTGTCCATCACCCGCTGGGAAGACAGTGCAGTGGCTTACGTGGTCTCGCTGCATGACATTTCAGCCTACAGGAAGCTGAAAACATCGCTGCAGAAAAGCAATGACCGCCTGCGCGCGCTGCTGAATGCATCGCCGCTGGCTATCATCACTTTGGACGGCGATGCCAGAATCATGCTCTGGAACCAAGGGGCGGAAAAACTCTTCGGGTGGAGCGAACGCGATCTGGTCGGTCAGACGATGCCGGTTTTGTCGGCGGACGGCCGGGAGGAAATCAGGCGGCATTGCCAGTACGCCTTGCAGAACAAGACTATTGCCGGCGTCGAATTGACAAAGCAGTGCCGGCGGAATGGTTCTTCGCTAGACATCGCGATCTGGGTGGCCCCCTTGTGCGACGCCCATTCGCTGGTCAGCGGGGTGCTGCTGATCGTAGCGGATATCACCGCCCATAAGGTAGCCGAAGCACAGATACGCTTTCTGTCCAATTACAGCGTGCTCACCGGGTTGCCAAAGCGGGAAATGTTTCTCGAATGTCTAAGGATTACCCTCGAACTGGCGTCCGGCGCGGATTCGCCTCCCGGTGCCATCCTCTATCTTGGGCTGGACCGCTTCAAGCAGGTTAACGAATGCCTGGGGCACGATGTTGGGGACGATCTGCTCAGGCAGACTGGTGAGCGGCTCAAGCTTGTGATTCGGGAAATGGATGTCTTGTCCCACGTGAGCGGTGATGAGTTCGCCATCTTCCTGCCAAGCGTCAGGGACGCACAGGACGCGGGACGGGTGGCGAACAAGATTCTCGGCGCCTTCGCCGAACCATTTCTGCTGGCGGAATCGCTTGAAGTTTTTGCTTCAGCCAGTGTCGGCATTGCCATCTATCCCAATGATGGGGACACGGCGGTGGGGTTGGTACAAAGTGCCGAGGCGGGGATGCGGCGCGCCAAGCAGAACGGTGGCAATCACTACCAGTTCTTTACTCCGGAGATGAATACCAGTTCGTTGCAGCGCATCTCGTTGGAAAGCAGCCTCAGGCGGGCACTGGAGCGTGACGAATTTATTCTGCATTTCCAGCCCCAACTCGATATCGCCAGCGGAAGGATCATCGGAGCCGAGGCTTTGGTGCGCTGGGTCCACCCTGAACGTGGCATTGTCCCGCCGGGACAATTCATTTCCGTGGCTGAGGAATGCGGCCTCATTATCCCGCTTGGCGAATGGGTGTTGCGCCGCGCCTGCCAACAGGCGTTTGCATGGCAAAAGGCCGGAATGCCCGAAATGACAGTAGCCGTGAACGTTTCTCCACTCCAGTTTCGTCGCAACATACACCATGCCGTGTCGCGGTTGCTGAAGGAAACCGGGCTCGAAGCGCGCCTGCTCGAAATCGAAATCACCGAAGGCACCGTGATGGAAAACCCCGCAGCCACCGCAGTGATGCTGGCAGAACTGAAATCGATGGGGGTGAAAATATCCATCGATGACTTCGGTATGGGCTATTCGTCATTAAGCCTGCTGAAACGCTTTCCTATCGACAAGTTGAAAATAGATCAGTCCTTCATACGCGATCTCACTATTGATCCCGATGAAGCTGCCATTGTCGGCGCCATTGTCACCATGGCGAAGAGCCTCAAACTGCAGGTGATTGCCGAAGGTGTGGAAACGCTGGATCAGCTGCATCACCTGCGCATGTTGCAATGCGAAGAGATACAGGGGTTTCTCCTCAGCAAGGCGCTGCCCGCAGACGCTTTCGAAACCTTTCTCAGGGAGTGGCAAGGGATGGGCGCGCTAAGCGACACCTAGCCGAAGCGCAGTTTGTCACAGGCGTCGCTTCCTTATTCCCGTTTTCCTCTTTTGGGCGGGCTATATCCCCACCCGTCCAACTATCTGCCGCAGTAAAACCGGCAGATTTTTTTTGCCGTGGCGTCTGGTAGAGGTGTAAGGGTTTCCTTAATACGGGATAGCGTTATCCCGATAAACGACGTCTTTAAACCTGAAACCAAAATCCGTTTTCGCTGATATTTACTTGTGCAGTTTCATCGCATGATTACTACAACGAAGCGAACGGAGCGATATCTTGAAACTGTTGATTGTCGATGACTTGAAAATGATTCGGGATGTTCTGACAGAGGCCATGTCCGAAATCGAAGAGATCGAGACAATCGTCACGGCGGACGGGGTGGCCTCGGCGTTGCGCGTGTTTCGCGAGGTACACCCGGACTTGGTTTTGCTGGACATGCACTTGCAGGACGGAGACGGTCTGGACGTGCTGCGCGCGATTCGGGCGGAGCGTCCGGCAACCCAGGTGGTAGTGCTGACGCGTTTCCCCGAATACCGCGATCAGTGCGAAGCGCTGGCAGTGGAAAGATTCTTCGACAAGGCAGATGGGCTGGAATCCGTGATCGACGCAATTCGTAGCATGGCGAGGTCACATAAGCGGACCGAGCACTAGGGCGTAATGGAGGAGAGGATTCATGGCGATTGAACATGCAACTTATCCTGATATTCCCGCCCAACTGTGGGCGCAACCCCTTGCGATCGGCGCGCTGGGCGTGGGGGCGGTAGTTCTGGTCGGCGACATGGGAGTTGCCAGCGTTCTGTCGGGGATAGTACTGCTGATGGCTGGAGCAGTTCTCGGCATGGCAGCATCGTCTCGCTTCCGCTCTGAATTACGCCAGGTGATGAACTGTGCCAAGGAGAAGCTCGATGCCGAATTGTTGGCAAAGGATGCGGAATACGTCAAGGGCCTGGACCGGCTTTGCATCGGAGTTCTGCCGGTATGGCATCGCCAAATCGACACTGCCAGGGTGCAGACCGAGGACGCAATCGCAGCTCTGACCAGTCGCTTTTCCGGCATTTATGCAAAGCTTGATACGGCAGTTTTGGCCTCCCAGCAAACCGCGGGAGGCAGTGGGCAGGCCGGCATGGTGCAACTCATTCAGGGCAGCGAAGTCGAGCTCAATTCCATCATCCTGTCCCTGAAGGAAGCTCTGGACATCAAGGACGTCATGATTAAGGAGATTTTTCAGCTCGCCAAGTTCACTGACGAGCTGAAGAACATGGCATCGGAAGTGGCTAAGATCGCTACGCAAACCAACCTGTTGGCGCTCAATGCGGCCATCGAGGCGGCGCGGGCCGGTGAGGCCGGGCGAGGATTCGCGGTGGTGGCGGACGAGGTGCGCAAACTCTCGACGCTGTCCGGAGAAACTGGCCGCCGGATCAGCGAAAAGGTGGAGGTCGTCAATCGTGCGTTGGCGTCCGCTATCGACTCTTCGGAAATCTATGCAAGAAAAGACGCAGAAGTGGTTTTGCGCTCGGAAAGTTCGATTCGCCGCGTTTTGGAGCAGTTTCACGGCGCGGCATCGGGCCTGGCGGAATCTGCCGGCATCCTGCAGCGGGAAAGCGTCGGCATTCAAAATGAAATATCCGATGTCCTGGTTTCGCTGCAGTTTCAGGATCGCGTCAGCCAGATTATGAGCCATGTCGGCACGGATATGAGCAAACTCGGCGCGCACCTGGATGACTGGGAACGGCAACGCGGCGAAGCTGGCGCCGTCGAGGCCACGGATGCCAAGGTGTGGCTCGACGAACTGGAGTTCGGCTATACCACCGAGGAACAGCGTAGCAATCATTCGGGCTCAGGGTCGGCGGAATCCGCGCCCTCGGAGATTACTTTTTTCTAGTGCGTATCGGGAGGATAGATGGCAAAGACAGTCATGGTGGTGGACGACTCGGCTTCGCTGAGGCAGGTCGTCAATATCGCACTCAGCGGCGCCGGATACAGCGTGATTGAGGCGTGCGACGGCAAGGATGCGCTTGCCAAGCTGAACGGACAAAAGATCAATCTCATCATCAGCGACGTGAACATGCCGAACATGGACGGCATCACGCTGGTGCGGGAAGTGAAGAAGCTTACCGAGCACCGCTTCATGCCCATCATCATGCTGACGACGGAAAGCCAGGAAGCCAAGAAGCAGGAAGGTCAGGCGGCGGGCGCCAAGGCCTGGGTGGTCAAGCCGTTTCTGCCGCAGCAGATGCTGACCGCAGTTTCGAAACTGATTTTGCCGTAATTATATCAATCAGAAAGGGGGCGACATGCGATACACCACATCAAGGCAAACCGGGATGCACTGCCTGTTCGGGGTACAAAAACCAATCACCAGCGATTGTGTAGATGACCTGCGGACAGCATGGGAGGAAAAACTCGATCTGTACCAGAAGCTGGAAATCGACATATCCGGGGTGACGCGCGTCGATCTCCTGGGATTGAAACTGATGATCGAGATTCAACGCGAAGCCTGCAAAAAGGGAAAGCGAGTGGAATTCGTCGGTTTCAACCCGGGAATCACGGAAGCCTTGCACGTGTGCCGCTGGTTCGGCGAACTGTTCGCCTCCCAGGCGGAAAGCAGGCAGACCCTCGTTAGGGAGGCTAGAGCATGAATCTGCATCAGGAAAACAGAGACGGCCGCTGCCGTCTCGATATTGATGGTGGCATGACCATTTACGAGGCCGCCGAGTTGAAGCCGGCTCTGCTCAAAAGCCTGGAGGCCAGCTACGAGCTGGAAGTCTCGCTGGCCGGGGTAACCGAGATGGACAGCGCCGGGTTTCAGCTTCTCTGCCTGCTCAAGCGGGAATCCCTGGAGCGGGGCAAGAAGCTGAGTTTTGTCGAGCACAGTTGCGTCGTGCTCGACGTTCTCGACCTTTTCAACATGGCTTCGTTCTTCGGGGATCCGCTACTGATCCCTTCCGACAAGCTGCACTGATCGAACGGGAGGTGTGTCATGCAGGAAAATCGAACGGCTGTTTGTCTTGCCTGCGGGATCACGGTGCATACCCTGGGCGGAATCCGCGATTTGCTGATGAGGCAAATCAAGCAGCCGCGTGAAATCGAAGTGGATTTAACCGGCGTCAGTGTCGTCGATTCCGCCGGGCTGAGGGGCTTGCTGATGCTGCGAAGCGAAGCCTTCCGCCATAACCGCGTTGTGCGTTTCGTATCCAGTAACAAGGCGTTCATGAGTTTGTTGGAACACATGGACGATGCTTTTTCCAGAGGCCTGTCCATCGAAGCCAGGCTATCGAGAAGCCATTCGCCGGAGTCGGCAAGGGAGGCGGCATGAATTTGGACCAGGCAAAACAGACCTTCGTGGAAGAAAGCCACGACTTGCTTCAGAGTATGGAGGACGCGCTGCTGCGGATCGAAAGCGCTGGGGGCGACGCCGAGGATATCAACGCCATTTTTCGCGCAGCCCATACCATCAAGGGCTCAGCCGGACTGTTCGGTTTCGATTGCGTGGTGTCGTTCACTCATGTGGTGGAAAATCTGCTCGATCGGACTCGCAACGGGGAACTGGCGATGGGCGGCGATCTGGTCGCGCTGCTGCTGGGCTGCTGCGACCATATCCGGGTGCTGGTAGATCATGTGGCGACACGCGATGGCGAGACGCTCGATAGTGACGTAATAACGGCGGGTGAGGATCTGATGGGGCGCCTGCGGGCTTATGGCGGAAGCGGTCCGGTTGCGGAACATCCGCCCGTCACGATCGAGCCGGAAAATAGGGAACAACGCCCGTTGGAAGACGGAGTGGCGGCGGACACCTGGCATATTTCCTTGCGCTTCGGAACGGCGGTGTTGCGCAACGGCATGGACCCGCTGTCTTTCATTCGCTATCTCGGCACCTTGGGCGAGATAGCGGCCATCATCACACTACTCGACGCGATGCCAGCCACGGCAGATATGGACCCGGAGTCCTGCTATCTCGGCTTTGAAATCGACTTTCGTGGCGATGTTAGCAAGGAAACGCTGGAGGGAGCATTCGAATTCGTACGCGACGATTGCCTGTTGCACATACTCCCGCCCCATGCCCGCGTGGTCGAATTTCTCAAGTTGGTCAGCGAACTGCCTGAAGGGGTGGAGCGCCTGGGCGAGATCCTGATGGCAAGCGGTGCTCTGACGCACAAGGAACTGGAGTCTGCCCTGTCCAGTCAGAAGGACGAGGAAATTGCCGCTCGCCGGAACGATGACGGGCACGATGCCGGGCTACGGCCCCTGGGCGAAATCGTGGTGAAGCAGGGTTTCGTGCAGCAACCCGTGGTGGATGCCGCGCTGGAAAAGCAGAAACAGGTGCGCGACAGCAAGGCACAGGAAAGCCGCTTCGTGCGCGTCCATGCCGACAAGCTGGATGAGTTGATCAACCTGGTGGGCGAACTGGTCATCGCCGGCGCCAGCGCCAACCTGCTCGCGCAGCGCGCGCGCCAGTCCGCCCTGCAGGAAGCGGCATCTGTGATGTCGCGGCTGGTAGAGGAAATCCGCGACGGCGCCCTGCGTCTGCGCATGGTGGAAATCGGTGATACCTTCCACCGCTTTCAGCGCGTGGTGCGCGACATGAGCCGGGAATTGGGCAAGGACATCGAGCTGGTGATCAGCGGCGCCGAGACCGAACTCGACAAGATGGTGGTGGAAAAAATTGGCGATCCGCTGATGCACCTGGTGCGCAACTCGATCGACCATGGCATCGAGTCCGCCCAGGTGCGGGAGGCGCAGGGCAAGAATGCGAAAGGCACCCTGCGTCTGAACGCTTACCACGACTCAGGCAGCATCGTCATCGAAGTCTCCGACGATGGCGGAGGGTTAAATCGAGACCGCATCTTCGATAAGGCCGTCGAGCAGGGATTGGCAAGTGCCGGACAAGCCATGACCGACCAGGAGATTTTCAACCTGGTGTTCGAACCCGGCTTTTCCACTGCCGACAAAGTCACCAACCTTTCGGGCCGCGGCGTGGGCATGGATGTGGTGCGGCGCAACATCGAAGCGCTGCGCGGCATGGTGGAAATCTGCAGTGAGCCCGGACTGGGCGCCACGGTCAAGATTCGCCTCCCGCTCACCCTGGCGATCATCGACGGTTTTCTCGTCGGGGTTGGCAAGTCGGCCTACGTGGTGCCCCTGGACATGGTGCTGGAATGCGTCGAACTCGACGAGTCCGAGCGACAGGCAAGCCGTGAACATAGTTATGTCAACCTGCGCGGCGAGGTGTTGCCCTTCCTGCGGCTGCGGGATCAGTTCGAAATCGGCGGGCAACCGTCCCGTCGCGAGAACATCGTGGTGGTGCAGTACGCGGGCCAAAAGGCGGGACTGGTGGTGGATGAGCTGATGGGCGAGTTCCAGACCGTGATCAAACCACTGAGCTCGCTGTTCCGTCAACTCAAGGGTATCAGCGGGTCCACCATCCTGGGCAGCGGCGAAGTGGCCCTGATCATGGACGTGCCAACGCTGGTGCAGCAAGCGGTCAACCGTGAGACCCAGGCGGTCTCTTACGACTTGTCCGCAGATGTCCATTAACCGGTCGAGCATCGGCCATCTGTAACGAGGAGATACGCATGCGCGTGCTGTTCAACAACATGAAAATCGGGGCTCGGCTCGGCTTGGGGTTCGGGGTCGTCGTCTTGCTGGCTGTCCTGCTGGGTGCGGTTTGTCTGAACGAGCTGGCCAAGATGGGGACACAATGGAACCGCTTCGAGCAGGTGACCCTGGCCAAGAAGAACGCGGTCAACCTCGGCAACCTGAGCCTTGGCAACGGCATTCACCACTTCAAAAACTACATCCTGCGGGGCCGCGAGTACGACAAGGCATTCCTCAAGGACATGGAGGAGATTGACCGGGCTTCCGCCGCCTACCACGCCGCCGGGTCGATCTCCCAGGAGGAGCTAACCCTGCTGGACGAAATGAAGAAGGGAACCGACCGATACCGCGATGACATGGCCAAGCTGGTGGAAATGCGCGGAAAGTCGGCCGCCATCACCGACATGGACGGCGCCATCAAGGGCGCCGACAAGGTAATTTCGGGTGCCTTCGCCAAGCTGCTCGAAGCCAATGAGCGCGACACCCTGGCCGCGTCGAAGGCAATGGCGCAAGCCTGGGATCGGGCCTTTGCCCTGATTCTGTCAACCGGAGCTGCAGTGGTTCTCCTCGGCGCCGGGCTGGCCATTTGGCTGACGCGCGGGATTACCCGCCCCCTGACTGAAGCAGTTGAAACGGCCAATATGGTCGCGAGAGGTGATCTTTCCTTCAGGATAGGCAACACCAGCCAGGATGAAACCGGCCAGTTGCTCCGCGCGATGGCGGTGGCGCAGCAGAGCCTGCAGACTTTGGTCGCTGACGCCGGCCTACTGTCCCAGGCCGCGGATGTGGGCAAGCTTACCACCCGCGCCGATGCTACCAAACACCAGGGCGACTACCGCAAGATCGTCGATGGGGTCAACGCCACCCTCAACCGGTTGGTGGGGTTCCTCGACCTGATGCCGGCCCCGGCTATGGTGGTGGACAAGGAATTCAACGTCCTGTATCTGAATGAACTGGGCGCAAAAGTCGGCAACAAGACCCCCGCCCAAGTGATCGGTACCAAGTGCTACGACCATTTCCGGACTTCAGACTGCAAGACCGACAAATGCGCTTGCGGCCGGGCCATGGGGTCCGGGCAGGTGGCTGGCAGCGAAACCGACGCCCATCCGGGTACGCTCAACCTCGACATTGCCTATACCGGCATGCCCCTGCGCAATCCCGAGGGAAATGTGGTCGGTGCCTTTGAATTTGTCATCGACCAGACTGCTGTCAAGCAGGCGGCGCGGGTTTCCAGGAAGGTGACCGATTACCAGAAGGCCGAGACGGCGAAAGTGGTTGATGGCATCAGCAAACTGGCCGTCGGTGACGTCAATATTAGCCTTGTTACCGCAGCCGCAGACAACGACACCGCAGTTGTCAAGGAAACCTACGACACCATCGGCGAAGCCGTGAATACCTGTGTCGGAACCATCAAGGCCCTGATCGGCGACACCAATATGCTGTCCCGGGCGGCTCTGGAAGGCAAGCTCGATGTGCGCGCCGACGCCAGCAAGCACCAGGGCGAATTCCGCACACTGGTACAAGGCGTCAACGAAATCGTGGCCAACATCGCCGAACCGCTTAAGGTGACCTCCGGCTATGTCGACCAGATTGCCAAGGGCGTCATTCCCGCCATCATTACCACCGACTACAAGGGTGAGTATGGCGTGATCAAGAACAACCTCAACACTCTGGTCAAGATGATGAGTGATCTGCTGGCGCAGACCGACATCATCATCAAGGCTGCTGCCAACGGAGAGCTTGATGAACGCGCCAACGCCGACATGTTCCAGGGCGGCTGGAAGCAACTGGTGGCCGGTGTCAACAAAACGCTGGACGGCGTTATCCTGCCGGTGAACGAAGCCGTGGCGGTGCTCACCGAGATGGAGAAGGGCGACCTTACCAGGGAAGTCAAAGGAGACTACAAGGGCCAACTCAAGGACTTCAAGGATACCGTCAATAACTGCGTGGACAAGCTGGCGGAAACCATGCGGGATGTGCGGGGCGCCGCCGATGCCCTGAGCAGCGCCTCTGAACAAGTCAGCGCCACGGCGCAATCGCTGTCCCAGGGCTCGAGTGAACAGGCTGCCAGCGTCGAGGAGACCAGCGCCTCGATCGAGCAGATGAGTGCTTCCATCAGCCAGAACACCGAAAACGCCAAGGTCACCGATGGCATTGCGTCCAGGGCGTCCAAGGAAGCCACCGACGGAGGCGAGGCGGTGAAGTCGACGGTCACGGCGATGAAACAGATCGCCGACAAGATCGGCATCATCGACGACATCGCCTACCAGACCAACCTGCTGGCGCTCAA
>JBDKRR010000100.1:0-5226 GCA_039683315.1 Sulfuricella sp. | reverse complement strand
TCGGCCTTTTGCTGCTGTCGATGACGAACAGATTCGGCCGGGTCGTGGACCGCGCCCGTCAACTCACCCGCGAACTGCGAAGCGCCGCCCCCGAATACCGGGAAACCATTCTGGGGCAGCTCCCGATCCTCCTGAAGCGTGCCGGCATTATCCGCGCCTCGATCGCTTTGGCGACCGTTAGCGTGCTGATGGCGGCGCTGCTGATCGTGGTCCTCTTCGCAAGCACTGGCCTGCAGCTCGAGACCCCGCTGCTGGTCACCGGGCTCTTCATCGCCTGCATGAGCTGCCTCATCGCTTCGCTCATCCTCCTCGTCGTGGATATCAACCTCTCCATGAGGGCGCTGAAACTCGAGGTGTATGCGCTCGTGGGTCCGAGCCAGGCCGACGACGCAAAGCAATAATGCGCTCTTCCCCGCGCGCCTCGGACGCCCGCTGTCCACGCGGCTACCCAATCCTCAAGACTCTTGCCACCATCTGCCGCGCCATAGGGTCTCCCATCCCAATTCACGCAATGATTACCAACCGACCTCGGAATGAGCATATCGACACGGATGGAAATGCCGTGTCATGGCGGATAACATGGTATTTTATCGGTAGTTTTGTGGAGAATTTCAAATGCGTCCTTCTCTAGCCCTGAGAACCCACCGCGATGCCATTCGTGAAATTGCCCTGCGCCACCGGGTCAAGAATGTTCGAGTATTCGGCTCGGTGCTACATGGCGAAGATACTGAAGACAGCGACCTGGATTTGCTGGTCGAACCCACGGCGGCAACGACTCTGATGGATATCGCCAAAATTCAGTTCGAGGTGGCCCAGTTGCTCAATATCACGGTCGACGTGCTGACACCCGGGGCCTTGCCGGACAAGTTTCGTGATCAGGTGATGAATGAAGCAGAGATGGTATGAGCAAAGCTGACAAGTTCGTAAACTGATCGAGCCACAGGGCTGATTCAGCCTTGTGGCTCCCGCTTTGGCCGACCAATGAGTCCGGCCAAAGCCCCAGCCCCACCCGGAAATCCAATTCTGCCACCTACGATTCTTCTTCAACACGTGCCCAAATGACCCAAAACACCCCGCAAACCATTAACCTGGCCGACTACGCGCCGCCCGATTTCCTGATCGACACGGTCGATCTCGACGTCGACTTCCAGAACGGCGAAACTCTGGTGACAGCCCAACTGTCAGTCCATCGCAACCCGGCGGCGAAGACGCCCAAAGCCCCGCTGCTACTCGATGGCGAGGAACTGGAGCTGATCTCCATCAGCCTCGACGGCGTACCCGTGGCGCCCGACCGTTACCGCCTGGGCGCCGGCCATCTGACGCTGACCGACGTGCCGGACGCCTTCCGCCTGGAAACGGTGACGCGCATTTACCCCGACAGCAATACCCGCCTGTCCGGGCTCTACCGCTCGGCGGACGGCTATTTCACGCAGTGCGAGGCGCAGGGCTTCCGCCGCATCACCTGGTTCCTGGACCGACCCGACGTGATGTCGCGCTATACCGTGACGCTGCATGCCGACAAGGCCGCGTTCCCGCACTTGCTTGCCAACGGCAATCCCGTCGCCAGTGGCGACGAGGCGGGCGGGCGGCACTGGGCAAGGTGGCAGGACCCCTTCCCCAAGCCTTGCTACCTGTTCGCCATGGTCGCCGCCAGCCTCGAAGTGCTGCGCGACGCCTATCGCACCGTGTCCGGCCGCGAGGTCCAGCTGGCTATCTTCGTCGAGCCGGGCAAGCTCGACCAGTGCGCGCACGCCATGGCTGCACTCAAGAAGTCGATGCACTGGGATGAGCAGACCTTTGGCCTGGAATGCGATCTCGACCATTACATGATTGTCGCCGTCGGCGACTTCAACATGGGGGCGATGGAAAACAAGGGCCTGAACATTTTCAACACCAAGTACGTGCTGGCACGGCAGGATGTGGCCACCGATGTCGATTACGAAAACATCGACCGAGTGGTGGCGCACGAGTATTTCCACAACTGGACCGGCAACCGCGTGACCTGCCGCGACTGGTTCCAGCTCTCGCTCAAGGAGGGACTGACGGTCTTTCGCGACCAGGAATTCGGTGCCGACGTCCATCACCGATCGGTGGCACGCATCCGCGAGGTGCGCGGCCTGCGCGCCGCCCAGTTCCCGGAGGACAGCGGCCCGATGGCGCACCCGGTGCGGCCGGCCTCGTACATCGAAATCAACAACTTCTATACCGCCACCGTGTACCAGAAAGGCGCCGAGGTGGTGCGCATGATCCGGACCCTGATCGGCAAGCCCGCCTTCCGTCGCGGCATGGATCTGTACTTCGCCCGCCACGATGGCCAGGCGGTGACCTGCGATGATTTCGTCGCCGCCATGGCCGATGCCTCGGGCGCCGATTTCGGCCAGTTCATGCGCTGGTACGAGCAGGCCGGTACGCCGCACGTGGCCGCCACGGGCCGCTACGATGCCGCAAATCACTGTTACACCCTGACGCTGAGCCAGTCCTGTGCCGCCACGCCCGGCCAGCCGGCCAAGCAGCTCTACCATATTCCGGTCGCCGTCGGCCTGGTCGGACCGGACGGGCAGGACCTGCCACTGCGCCTGGCCGGAGATGATTCCGGCACTCCGGTCAGCCAACTGGTGCTGTCGCTGCGCGGCGCGACGCAGGAATTCGTCTTCGAGAACCTCCCGGTCGCCCCCGTACCCTCGCTATTGCGCGACTACTCGGCCCCGGTGGTGCTCGATTACGCCTACAGCGACGCGGAGCTCGCGCACCTGATGGCGCACGACAGCGATCCGTTCAACCGCTGGGAAGCGGGGCAGCGCCTGGCCAACCGCCTGATCATCGCCGCGACCGCCGCCCTCAGTGCGGGCGGCACGCCGACCTGGCCAATCAGCTTCGCCCAGGCGGCGGCGCGGGTGCTGGCTGATGCGGAGACCGACCCCGCCTTTGCCGCCGAAGCCCTGTCCTTGCCGGGCGAAGCGACGCTGGCCGAACAACTCGAGGTGGTCGACCCCGATGCCCTGCACGCGGCCCGCAACGGCTTGCGCCGCTTCCTCGCCGAGCATCTCGGCGCGGAATTTCAGGCCTGCTATGAGCGTCTTGCACCAAGCGATGGTTACAGCCCCGACCTGGTCGATGTCGGCCGCCGTGCCCTGCGCAACGTCTGCCTGGCTTACCTGTGCGAAGCGGATAGCCACTCCAGCCGCGCGCTGGCGCTGCAACAGTTTGATACCGCCGACAACATGACCGACCAGTTCGCCAGTCTGTCGGTCCTGGCGCAGAGCGAAGGCGAGCAACGACAGCGGGCACTGGATACCTTCTATCAGCGCTGGCAAGGCGAGGCGCTGGTTGTCGACAAATGGCTGCAGGTCCAGGCCACCAGTCGGCGCCCCAGCGTGCTGGACGAGGTCAAGCGGCTGGTCGACCATCCCGCCTTTGACTTGCGCAATCCGAACAAGGTCTATTCACTCCTGCGCGCTTTCGGCGGCAACCACGTGCATTTTCATGCAGCCGACGGCAGCGGCTACCGCTTCCTCGCCGAGCAGATCCTTAAGCTGGATGCCGTCAATCCGCAGGTCGCTTCCCGGGTCGCCCGCTGTTTCGACCGCTGGAGAAAATTCGATGCCGCCCGCCAGGCACATGCGCGTGCCTCCCTGGAGAGTCTGCGCAACCATGCCGGCTTGTCGCGTGATGTGTTCGAGATCGTGGATAAGCAGCTGGGGTAAGGCAAGCGCGCCGAAACCAACGAAAACACGGAGAGCCCGATGGGTCAGAGATTCAAGGAACTATCCGAGAAACATATTGAATTCATCGCCGAACAGAAGATTTTTTTCGTCGGGACAGCGACTGCCGACAGCCGCGTAAATGTTTCTCCAAAGGGCATGGACTCGCTGAGAGTCCTGGGCAACAGGCGGGTTGCCTGGCTGAACGTCACCGGTAGCGGCAACGAAACGTCGGCACATGTACAGCAAGCCCCAAGAATGACCATCATGTTCTGCGCCTTCGATGACCCGCCGCTGATCCTGCGGCTTTACGGCACAGCACGCGTTGTTCACAAGGGCGATGCCGAGTGGAATCGCCTCTTCCCTCTGTTCAAACCGCTGCCAGGAGCGCGCCAGATTTTCGACGTCACACTTGACCTTGTGCAAACGTCCTGCGGGATGGGCGTTCCCTATTTCACATACGATGGAGATCGGGAATCGCTCTCCGAATGGGCCACGAAGAAAGGAGAAGAGGGCTTGAAGCAGTATTGGGAGGAAAAGAATCAAATGAGTATTGATGGCATCCCCACCCACATCGCAGGCAAAAGCAGTGTTTAGCGATCAAGACCCCCATGTGAGAAAACATGGGGGTGGACATCACATCCCGTTCTTTTTTAGCCATGCCTGCATGCGCTTCCACCCGTCTTCCGCGGCATCCTTGCGATAGCTGGGCCGATAATCGGCATTGAAGGCGTGCGGTGCGTCAGGGTAGACATGAATCTCCGACTTGCCACCGGCTTTCTTGATGGCGGCACGCATGTCCTCGACATCGTCCAGCGGTATGCCCTGATCCTGGCCGCCATATAGTCCCAGTACCGGCACTTTCAGTTGCGCGGCCAGGTCGAGCGGTTGTTTCGGCGTAAGCTCGCTATCCACTCCGCTAATCCGGCCGTACCAGGCCACGGCAGCCTTGAGATTCGGGTTGTGGGCGGCGTAGAGCCAGGTTATGCGTCCACCCCAGCAGAAGCCGGTTACCGCCAGGCGTAACGTATCACCGCCATGGCCCTTTGCCCATGCTGCGCAGGCATCGAGGTCGCTCATGACCTGGGCGTCCGGCACCTTGGAGACGATGTCGTCGAGGATGTCCTGAATGCTGCTGATTTTGCGCGGGTCGCCGTAGCGCGCGAACAGTTCCGGGGCGATGGCCATATAGCCGAGTTTGGCCAGGCGCCGGCAAATATCGGCGATATGCTCGTGGACACCGAATATCTCGGAAACCACCAGGATGACGGGGAAATTGGCGCCTTTGTCGGGTTGCGCACGATAGGCGACCATTTCACCGTCGCTGACGGGAACCTTGATTTCTCCCGCGACGAGGCCATCGGCGCTGGTCTTGATAACAGTCTGGGCCATGACCGGCTGGGTGGCGAGGGCGAAGCCCGCGCCCAGCATGGTGATGACGAATGCACGGCGGGTAAAAAGTACGTTGGGAACCAGACTGGCGAGATCCGGGTTGCCTGGTCGGGTGGTGGTCTTGCTCATATCG
>JBDKRR010000099.1:0-3785 GCA_039683315.1 Sulfuricella sp. | reverse complement strand
CGGCGCCAGGCGTGCCCGGACCACGGGTTGGCCGTTGTCTTTCACGCGGCCCAGAACACGGGTATGCCAGGCGATCTCCTGTGCCTCGTGGCGCATGAAATAACTTTCATCAAGCCGCGCCCACAGGTTTTGTGCCGAAGATTCGGGTACCGCAAGCTGGCGCAGAAGGCCGAGCGCCTCGATTTGCCTTTCCTGCAGCGCCTCGCCGGCTACCGTTTCCCCGCACAGGAAACGGTATGTGGCGTGATACAGATTTTCCAGCAGGCGGCCTTTCCAGGCATTCCATACCTTGGGGCTGGTGCCGCGGATATCCGCCACCGTCAATAGGTAGAGCGCGGTCAGGTGGCGCTGGTCGTGCACTTTCTCCCCGAAAGCGGCGATTACCTCGGGGTTGCTGATGTCTTCTTTTTGCGCCACTGCCGACATGGTCAGGTGACTTTCCACCAGCCAGCTCACCAGTTCAGTATCTGCCGGGCTTAGCCCATGCAGGCGACAGAAGCGGCGGGCATCGGCCTTGCCGAGGCGGGAATGGTCGCCGCCGCGGCCCTTGGCGATGTCGTGGAACAGGCCCGCCAGATAAAGCACCTCGGGCTTTTCGAATTCGCTGATGAGACGGCTGCACAGCGGAAACTCATGGGAGAATTCGGGCACGGTGAAACGGCGCAGGTTGCGCAGCACCATCAGGGTGTGTTCGTCCACGGTATAGACGTGGAACAGGTCATGCTGCATCTGGCCGACAATGCGGCCGAATGCCGGGATATAGCGCCCCAGCACGCCGTACTGGTTCATCCTGCGCAAAATGTTGGTCAAGCCACGCCGTTCGCGCATGATTTCCATGAATTGCGCCCGATTGCGCGGATCGCGGCGGAATGCGGCGTCGATCGACGGCACGGCGCGCCACAGGGCACGCAGGGTCGGAGCATGGATACCCTTGAGTTCCCGGTGCCGCTGCAGCAACTGGAAGCATTCCAAAATCGCACCGGGCGCCTGCTGAAAAACGTGTTCATCGCAGGCTTCCAGCAGTTGATTGCGTGCCTGGAAGCGGGGGCTAAGGGGAAGAGGCGGAACATCGCTGCTTGCGCTTGTCCGCGCGATCAGATTTTGCAGCAGGATTTCGTTCATCAGGCTCACCGCCTTGGCCGTGCGGTAGTAACGTTGCATCAACAGCTCGCTGGCGCTGCGATTCCCCTGGCCGGCCAGGCCCAGCTGTTGCGCCAGCGTTTCCTGGAAATCGAACAGCAGGCGATCTTCGCGCCGTTTGGCGAGGTAGTGCAGACGAATGCGCAGATTCTGCAGGAACAGCTCGTGCCGCTGGATGTGGCGTGCTTCCTGGGGCGTGAGCAGGTCTTCGTCGACCAGTCTCTTCCAGGATTCGCCCAGGTTCAGCGCCTGGCTGATCCACAGCACGGTCTGTAAATCGCGCAGGCCGCCGGGGCTTTCCTTGAGGTTGGGTTCCAGGTTGTAGCCGGTGTCGTAAAAACGCGCGTGGCGCTGCTGCTGTTCCAGCAATTTGGCCTGAAGAAATGTCACGCTGTCCATCTGCGCGGACAGGGTTTGCTGCAACGCGGCAAAAAGTGCGCCATTTCCGCACAGCCGCCGCCCCTCCAGCAAATTGGTCTGCACGGTGACGTCCTTGCCGGATTCTTCCACGCATTCGGCCACTGTGCGCACGCTGTGGCCTACTTCCAGCCCGATGTCCCAGAACAGGCCGATCAGGCGTTCGAGGCGGGATTCGACTTCGTGCGTCGGGGGGGTATCGAACAACAGCAGCAGATCGACGTCGGAATAAGGGAAGAGTTGGCCGCGCCCGTAACCGCCGACAGCAATGAGCGCAGCGGTATCTGGCATGTCCGCCGAATGCCAGATACCGCGCAATACTTCGTCCACCAGGTTGGCGTGGTGGCGCAAATTGGACGCGGTATTCGGCTTGTTGGAAAACGACTCGGCAAGACGCGCGCGCCCGTCTTTCAGCGTAGCCCGCCAACGAGAAATATCGCCGGCATCCTGGGCTGCGGGCTGCAGCATGATGGAACTAGACGGCAAGCGCCGGCACGGGCGGCATGCCGGGAGAAACGGTGAGCACTTCGTAGCCGGTTTCCGTTACGACGATGGTGTGTTCCCATTGGGCGGAAAGGCTGTGATCCTTGGTGACGATGGTCCAGCCGTCGCCGAGCTGGCGAATGTCGCGTTTCCCGGCATTGATCATGGGTTCGATGGTAAAAGTCATGCCTGCTTCAAGTTTGGGTCCGGTGCCTGGTTTGCCGTAATGCAGGACTTGAGGATCTTCGTGAAATTCGCGCCCGATGCCATGGCCGCAGAATTCGCGCACCACGCTGAAGCCATTTTTCTCTGCATGGCGCTGAATGACGCTCCCGATATCGCCTAGGCGAGCGCCCGGTTTGACTACCTTGATGCCCAGCCACAGGCATTCGTAGGTGATTTCGCACAGCCGCCTGGCCTGGATGGAAGGTTCGCCGACATAGTACATGCGGCTGCTGTCGCCGTGGTAACCGTCCTTGATCACCGTCACGTCGATGTTGACGATGTCGCCGTTTTTCAGCTTCTTGTCGCCGGGGACGCCGTGACAAACCTGGTGGTTGACCGAAGTGCAAATCGAGCGCGGATACGGATTATGCCCCGATGGGGCGTAATTCAACGGGGCCGGAATGGCGTGCTGGACGTTGACCGTATAGTCATAACAAAGCTTGTCCAGTTCGTCGGTCGTAATTCCTGCGGTGACGAACTGAGCGATATAGTCCAGTTGTTCGGCGGCGAGGCGTCCGGCAACGCGCATTTTCTCGATTTCTTCCGGGGTCTTGATGGTGATGCTCATATGGCTACTATCAGCTCAAAAATTCAGCAATGATAGTGGATTGGCCGGGTTTATTGTAGCCTCAACCGAAAAAACAGTAATTGCCGAACAGATATTTTGGTCAGGCGTTCTGCAGGAAAAAGACTTGTTTTGAGGTTTGACGACACCTGTTTTATTCCAGGTGCGCATTCGAGCATGAAGCTTGAGTCGGCTAATACAAAAAGCGCGGATGCATAGGGCAATTCATGCAAAGCTCGCTGTCATCCAGCTTGTCAGATGGGCAATTACCAATCATTTTTGTATATTCGCCAACATATTCTTTCCTGAAATCTTCTGAGTGATTAAACAAATACTCAGTGATTTTCGGTTGAAGGCAGTGGGTCGTTTTCGATGCTTTATCGCTCGTATATTTGTCCCAGATAAATTCATCCGGCAACATCCCAATCGCCGTCATCTCATCTGTGTAACCCAATGCCCTATAAAAGGCTTCATTGTCCCTGATGTGGTGGAACACCGCGTCGTTCGCCATGATGCAGCGAAAGTCATCACGGTGTGGAATTGAAAGGTTGTATGAAAACTGCGGCATTGTTTTTGGGCTTTTCATGATTTTGCTCAAATCAAAATGATGTAGCAAAGCTACGCCCATCAACCATTTAGCGTAAATAGGTGTGAACACGTAGGGGGTACGTCATACAACAGCGGGGCAAGGAGGCGAACGGGCAGACAGGCCCTTAGGGAGCCTCTGATCAAGTCAAACGCGGTCGCGACGTGGTTTTGCGGGTGCCAGGCAAGAAGTAAGACGCGCCGTGCAGTCATTCTGCACCAGCGCCTCGCGACGCCGAATGACGCCCGCAAAACCACGTCCCTCCGGGTTACATCGAAAACGGCCTTGCGCCGCGTTGCACTCCTTGGCATCGTAGGCAAAGCTACGACCTGCGTCGCGCGCCTTCTCGCCAGTGCGAGCGGCTTTGCC
>JBDKRR010000098.1:0-1599 GCA_039683315.1 Sulfuricella sp. | reverse complement strand
CGATGGCCTGCTCATCCTCTCCCATGGCTTCGATCTCCATGGCCAGCAGCAGCTCACCCACGAGGGCGCGGGCCGCTTTGAAGTTGTCCATGAGGTCGGCCAGCGTGATGTGCGACTGTTCGAGCTGGGTTTGCTCCTGCACTCCGCTGGTGGCCGTCCCTGTTCGCCCTGCCAGTGCTGGCGTCACTGGTGACACACGCTCCAGGGCAGCGCGGCTGTCTGCCATCAGCTGGAATTGCTGGGCATTGAGCTGGAAATCGCGTTTGACCTCAAAGCGCGCACCAGTGTTGTTGCGAAAGTGATCAGCGTCGAGCACGATGTCTGCATCAGGCCGGGCAACTTGACGTCGGAATTGCTCATCAGACATGGCCACGGCGCCCTTGGTGCGCTCTGTACGAGTGGCGGCCATGCCCCAGCGCAGTTTCGCCTGGGTGGAGTTGAGGTTGTCCTGCGGGTAGATCATGTCGCGTACCAGACCGAACGGAATGCCGGTCATGTCTTCGCGGTAGCCCCAGAAGGGGATATAGGGAAAGTGACTATGTGGGTACGGCGTGGGCTCGTCGCTCAGACAGATAGGCCCCATCCAGTAGGAGCGGCGCACCCGCGTGACGGTGGCACGCTCCAGGATGCCTCGGCCGCTGGCAACGGCTGCCTGGTGGGCGGCGTTCTCCATGTCGAACTCAACCACCCGACCGCCCTTGAGGCGCAGGATGATGGTGGGCACCCAGCGGCGATACCAGACCTCGCAGATGCTGACCTCGTCTGACTCACGGCGATACCAGGCCTGCTCTCGTGTGGTCCATGCCCGCTCAGCGTTCGCGCTGGCATGCAGGCCGGTGGACAGACCGCCATCTGTGATGTGTGCCCCGTAGCCGTTGAGGCCAGAGACAGCCTCGCAATCACGGATGATGGCGGCGTGTTTGGGGAACACCGAGGCCACTTGCTCCTTGCCGATGTACCGCTCACGCAGCAGCCAGCGGGCGTCCGACAGGTCGCGTTCACGGGCGCGCATGTCCCACCAGATCTCATTGCGATTCACATACCTGCATCGGGAGTGAAAACCGAACGGGTCCGAATTCTTTGCCACCTCCACCCAGCCCAGCCCTACGGCCGCCTGGGGCCGGAATGCCTCGCTCATGGCTTCGTCAGCCTTGGAGTGGCGCTCTGCCTGGTTGAGCCGGAAATTCAGGGCGTCGGCCACATCCTGCCCGCCCGGATCCCCGTCAGGCGTCACGCGCCAGTCGGTGCGGGTCTTCGCCTCGTGGCCACACACGGCGGCGATGGCGGGCCCGATGATATTTTCCTTGGCTGGCGGAATCCCGATCGCCTTGAGGCGCTGCAGCAGCTTGGAGTCCAGCTGGTTGCCATCCACATAGTCGGCCTCGATGTCTGCCTGTGGGCGCCAGGTGGGCTGGTCGATGCACTCGTCAATGATTTTGGCGAACTCGATGTGGTCCATGACCTGGCCCAGGTCGGCACCTTTGGGTGGGCGTTGAATCTGCATGTCTGCCTCTCTTACGTGCGCCAGTCGGGCGCGTCCGGTTCTTCGTAGTGGTGGCCAGCTCCTGTGGCCGTGGCCAGCATTCCCAGCTCTTTGGC
>JBDKRR010000097.1:0-1894 GCA_039683315.1 Sulfuricella sp. | reverse complement strand
GGCGGCTGCTATCTCGGCGCGCGCTGGGCTGGACGCGCGGCGGCGGAATCGCGCGTCATCGCCGTGATGATGAATACCCGCGCCCTGATGGAGCTGATCGTCATCAACGTCGGCTACGATCTGGGCGTCATCCCGGCCAGCGTTTTCACCATGCTGGTCATCATGGCGGTGGTCAGCACGCTGGCAACCGCGCCGGCACTGCGTTTATGGCTGCCGAAATTGAAACTTAAACTTGCACAGGAAGCATCATGAGCGACATGAGCGAACAGCCCTCCCCGGTCCCATCCTGCGACGTGCTGGTCATCGGCGGCGGGCCCGCCGGCTCCACTGCCGCGACCCTGCTGGCGCAAAAGGGCTACCACGTGGTGCTTATCGAGAAAGACAAGTTTCCCCGCTTCCACATCGGTGAGTCGCTGCTGCCGGTCAACAACGGCCTGTTCGAGCAACTCGGCGTGCTGGACGAAGTGGCGCGCATCGGCATGGTGAAGAACGCGGCGCAATTCGATTCCATGTACCACGGCAAGAAGCAGTCGTTCTATTTCTCGCAGGCCATGAACCAGCGTTATCCCTTTTCCTACGAGGTCCACCGCGCCGAACTCGACCAGATCCTGCTCGACAATTGTCGCGCCAAGGGCGCACAGGTGCACGAGGAAACAAAGGTGACCGGCGTGGACTTCAGCGACCCAACAGGCGTGCGCGTCACCACCCAGGATGCAGCAGGCGAACGCCAGTGGCAGGCGCGCTTCCTGATCGACGCTTCGGGGCGCGACACCTTCCTCGCCAATCGTTTCGACTCCAAACAGCCGCACCCCAAGCATGCCAGCGCGGCAATCTACGGCCACTTCGAGGGCGTCGAGCGGCTCCCGGGAACGGACGAGGGCAACATCTCCCTGTTCTGGTTCGACCACGGCTGGTTCTGGCTGATTCCGCTGCAGAACGGCATCACCAGCGTGGGCATGGTGTGCTGGCCGTATTACCTCAAGACGCGCAAGACCGACCTCGACACGTTCTTCCACGACACGGTCGCCACCTGCCCGCCGCTCGCCATGCGCATGAAGGACGCCACCCTGACCAAGCCGGTTACCGCCACCGGCAACTACAGCTACCTTTCCAGCAAGATGAGCGGCGACCGCTACCTGATGCTGGGCGACGCGTTCGCCTTCGTCGATCCGATCTTCTCTTCCGGCGTGCTGCTCGCCATGAAGAGCGCGGTCTTCGGCGCCGACGCCGTGGATGCCGGCCTGCGCGACCCGGCGCGCATGCAAAGCCATTTGCAGCGTTTCGAAAAAAACGTGCTCAAGGGGCTGAAGGGCTTCACCTGGCTCATATTCCGCATGACCACGCCGGTGATGCGCGAACTGCTGATGAATCCGCGCAACATCTTCGGCGTCGAGTCGGCGGTCATCGCCATCCTCGCCGGCGACGTGCACAACAACCCGCAGGCGCGTTCGCGCATGCGGCTGTTCAAGCTGATTTACTATATGCGCTGCCTCGCCACGCTGCCGCAGAGCATTCGCGCCCATTACCAGCGCCGCAGGCTGATCCGCGCCGAAGTCTTCGAAAGCTAGGAGCCTGTCGGATGTCCGCTTAGCCGTTGATGGTATAATTTCGCCCAACTTAAAGACCCTTCAAGACACAACTCATGGCAGACAACAACACCCCCTTCGAGCAGGAAATCGCGGCCCTCATCGTGGAGGCGCTCAACCTTGAAATGGCAGCGGACGAAATCGAGGCGGAACAGCCGCTTTATCAAGAAGGACTCGGGCTGGATTCGATCGACATGCTCGAAATCTCGCTTGCCGTTTCCAAAAAATACGGCTTTCAGCTCAAAGCCGACGATCCGGACAATGCCAGCACCTTCTCCTCCTTGCGCAGCCTGGCCCGGCACATCGAA
>JBDKRR010000096.1:0-1833 GCA_039683315.1 Sulfuricella sp. | reverse complement strand
TGGCGCAGCGCATCACGAATGGCGATCATGCCCATCATGCGCCCGACTTGCGACTCGTAACGCGGTTCCCATGCGACGGCGGTTTTCTCGCCCATCAGGTCGTCGCCACGGCGCATCACGGCGCCATTGGCATCGACGTAATACGAACCCACCTTGACGCCATCAGGCACGGCCATATCCACCACGGCGGAATCGCGGGCGCGGTCGATGTTGTCGAACACGTTTTCCGGCAGCGTCTTGACCCACTTGGCCAAGGCGTCCTTGATGTTGCCGTCCTGCTCAACGGTGTATTCGTTGGCCGAATACATGGTGCCGCCCGCAGAAGGCTTGCCCAGCACGTGCTGCGGATTGGCCACAAAGAACTGATTGACCTTGTGGGTGACGTGTTCCCCGGTCTTGGGGTTGATGTTGATCTGCTCCACCACGTCTTGCCATGGTGCGATAGAACCCGGCAAGCCGTTCTTGTCGTGCTTCTGGAAGATCAGGATGTCGGTCACAACCTCGGTGCCGGCGTTTTCCTTGAATGCCGTGTTGGGCAGTCGCACACCACCGATCAGGCTGGCGCGGTCGCCGATCCACTTGCGCACTCGGGAGTCCTGCGCGTCTAGGAAGTTGTGAGATACGACAATGGCCATGACCCCGCCCGGTCGCAGTTTGTCGATGGACTTGGCGAGGAAATAGTTGTGGATGCTGAACCCGGAATACGGGCTGCGCTCCTTGTCGACCAGCGGATGCGAGCCGAACGGCGGGTTGCCGATCACCACGTCAAAGTATTCTGACGGGATCTCGAAGTCTTGAAAGCCGGTCGCTTTGGCGATCTTGGCTTTCGGGTACAGCGCGGCCACCAGGCGGCTGGTCAGCGAGTCCAGTTCCACGCCATGAAGCTGAGAGGCGTTGCGCATCTCTCGCGGCATCAGGCCGAAGAAGTTGCCCACGCCGACAGACGGTTCGAGCACACGGCCAGATTTGACACCCAACCGGGACAGCGCCTCGTACATGGCGCCAACGGCTACCGGGCTGGTGTAGTGTGCGTCCAGGGTGGAGGCACGGGCGGCGCGGAATTCCTCGGCGGTCAGCAGTTCCTTGAGTTCGGCATGCTGCTTGGCCCAAGCCTTGTTCTCTTGGTCGAACGGGCCTTTCATGGCGCCCCAGCCAACGTACTTGGCCAGCGCCTTGCGTTCTTCAGGTGTGGCGTTGCGCCCCTCGGCTTCGAGGGTCTTGATGATCTTGATGGCCGCTACGTTGTCGCGGTACTTCTGGCCCAGCCCGCCCTTGCCGATCTCGTCGGCGTCGATTACGTGGTCGTCGGTGTCGGCGGCGCCAGATTCAGGCCGTACTCCTGCACGATCTCGTGTCGGGCCAGATGGCTGTTGCCCGGTTGGCTCAGTACCTCGCGCTCCTGCTGCTCCTGCGTCATCAGCGCGTCCAGATACTGATTCGCCTCGATCAACCCCTTGACCGTCTGCGGCCAGCCCAGCATCCACCGATTCGCTATCTCGATTGCGAGAGGCGGCATCCGGTTGAGCTTCGCCTGAATCTCCTTGGGATACTGGCTCGGGTTGTACAGGGTTTGCATCGCTTGTGTTCTCCTTGCTTCCATTTTGGCCCTCGTCGCCCTGTTTTTCAAGGGTCAATTCATCGGAATTGGTTGAGTTTTTCTCACCACCATTGGCATCAGAAGCCGCTTGTTGATTGGCTGCATCCCAGCCTCGATGCCATTCTTTCGCGTTTTTTCCGGTCTTGTTCGTGAAATACGATGGCAGATCGCGTGGCTTTCCTTCCTTGAAAGCTGACTCTCCTGCCGCGTAATGTGCCCCTCGTGCTTCCTTCTCT
>JBDKRR010000095.1:0-1790 GCA_039683315.1 Sulfuricella sp. | reverse complement strand
GCCTGGGTGAAGCCGGCAGCGTGCGCCTTGGCCGCGAAGTCCTTCAGTTGCGGATCAGCAGCCGGATCCCAGGCGCCTTCGAGAGCCTTCGGCACGGCGAACTTGTATTCGTCTGCAGTCTTCGGCGGGACTTCACCCGAGCCGATGCGCTTCTCGGCGGCCGTGTAGCTCTCGGCCATCTTCATGGCCGTGGCCTCGTGGTTGATCGTGCCGTCGTCGTTCTTGACCTGAAACTTCTCGGGGATTGTTACCTGGCCGGCGACGGCAGCCTGCAGCGGGTTGAGATCGGCCGCGGGAGCAGCAGCCGGCGCAGCCGGTGCGCCAGGGTCAGCAGCAGGAGCAGCCGGTGCGCCGCCACCCGCGCCACCATCGGCCGGTACTTCATCCATCAAACGCTTGAGCAATTTCACAAACATGGTTTCTCCTTCAGTTGGTTGGTTTACCCATGGCGCGGGCGATCATGACGGGTTCGATGGGTGTTTTCATTTAGTCAGGGTGCGGGATACATTTAGATGATGTTCGCCTTGCGCAATTCAAAGCGCAGAATCTCGATTACGCCAGTTTCAGCACCAGTGCTGACAATGTTCAGCTTGGCGAATACGGAAGCATTGCCAGCCCCGGAATATGGCCTGACCGTGATATTCGGAGTACGCAAGTAATAGGTTCCATCTGGAATAGTTGGACGTGTCCCGCTAGTCGCATCATTGCAGTATGCGTTCTGCAATACCCCACCGCCTCCTGTCCCGTTGTTCTCTGTGACCTGCAAAAATGGCAACGTATCAGAGACAAGACCAGTGCACTTGATAATCGCCTGAGCATAAATATCATCGCCTTCCGCGATGTTTTCGGTATCCCATGCTCCAGTAGCCAGAATGTCATCATATAGATATGCATTCTGGACACCCGCCATCGTGGCTTTTGCAGTTGCTTCTACCTGACCGTTGTCAAGCGTGTTGGTGCCCTTGCTCCATGTCACGTTTGACCCAGCGGTGCTCATCCCGGTGGGTGCGGTCGTTCCGCCAATCAACAGCGGATTCGGGTTGGTGAACAGAATCCCGCCTGGGTTGTAGGTGGCATCGTAGAAGTCAGCCGCAGAGTCAGCAAATCTCAGTGTGGGTGCTGAATATCCGCGATTGATGTAGAAGTCATAAATGATTTTCCCCATCCAGTACGCGCCGGGGTCGATCGGATGGAGGATTGATCCGTCTACGAATCCAGTGATGGCATTACCAAAAGCCGTCGAGTTGTCGGCCAGTGCCTGCCCGCATGGGATGTATTCAATGCCTGCGTTTTCCGTTGCATAACGTGCCAGCCACGCATTGAACCCCAATGCCTTTTTCTTTGGCGTGGTCATTGACGCACCGCTTCCGCGCGGTAGAACCCCAATATGAACTGCGATTGCCCCGGTGTTGTTGATGGCCGCGAAAATCTGCTTGGCGTTGCTGATTACGTTCGCAAGCGTTTCCCCTGCATTGAAATCGTTGGTGCCGAACGACATGAATACGCGCTCATATCTGACGCCCGACGCGACAAACAGAGGAACTTGGTCAGACAGAATCACGGCGGAAGTTGTACCAGCAATAGCGAAATTGTCTGCGGCCTGAATGTCCCAAGGAAACCCGAGCTTGAACTGTGCCTGATTCAGCCAGCTATTCGCCGAATATTTGGACGCAGTAGCTGAATAGGTGAGGCAAAGCGCGGCGATTGAGTCACCAAGAACAGCACCTTTTCTTGGTACTTCAAAGAGCACATCGTTGATAGTTCTGACGCCATTGGGGCCGGTGACGGCC
>JBDKRR010000094.1:0-3203 GCA_039683315.1 Sulfuricella sp. | reverse complement strand
TCGGTCTTGTGGATGGTCAGCACCAGCACCTTGGTTTCCGGGTAGCGCCGCTTGATGTCGCGTATCGCTTCGATCCCGTTCATCCCGGGCATGGTCAGGTCCATCAGCACCAGGTGCGGCGACAGCGCTCCGACGGACTGGATCGCATCGCGCCCGTTGTCCGCCTCGCCGGCAATCTCGATGTCCGCGTCCTGCGCCAGCAACGCGCGCAGACCGGCTCGCAACAACGTGTGGTCTTCTGCGATCAGCAGGCGATATTTTTTACTCATGATTCACCCCCAAATGAAAACTCCGGGTTTAATTTCACCCATATCCGTCACGGCTTCGCCACCGGTTTTATGCCAAAACGCACTACTTTGCTCATGAACACCCAGTCGGAATACTTCATCTTGTCTTCGAAGCTGGCATCGGCAAGTCTGAAGTTGCGCTTCTTGATCGGCTCATCCTCAGACAGGCTGTAAACGCCGAGAATTTCTCCGCTCGGCCCCTTGACCAGCCCCCACTCCGAACTGCCGGTGATCGGGTCGCGATAAATCTTTCTCAAATAACGTTGCGTGGCCGGCGTGCGCGGGTCTTTCAGCAAGTCCTGGAGACTCATGGGATACCGGCCGGAACCACCCGACGCATGTCTCGAATATTGATTGAGTGCGCGACGGAACTGGTCGCCGACGAACAGCAGTTCCCGCTCCTTTTCACGCTGCGCCGCCATGTGCCATACCTCGCCGACCGAAGCGAGAACAACGCCCATGATCGCGACAAAAATCAACAGGGCAATATAGGTGAACCCCTTAGCGGCAGACGGCGCACAGTGGACGTCTTTCACACCTGCATATTTTTTGGAGTTCATGCGCATTTCACGTCACCAGTCCTTGTATTCCGTACCATCCCTCGCCTTGCCGAGCGCACCGCTCTTCAGGTCGTACACCCCTCCTTTTTCCGGCACGTCGGGAGGCACGATGATCCATGTCGTGCTGCTATCGGTAATAGGATCGATCGGGAGGCTGCGCAGGTACTTCTTGCTTACCAGCATATCGAGGGAGTCCGGGTACTTGCCGTTGTCGCCGTAATATTTGTCCAGCGCCTGCCGCGTCAGTGAAAGGTTGTCGCGCAACACGGTTTCCTTCGAGTTCTCGATACTGTGGAAGTAACGCGGCACGGCCAGGCTCAGCAGCAGCGCGATGATCGCAAGCACCACCATCAGTTCGATCAGGGTAAACCCTGCGTCTTTGGCCTTTCGGAACATGGTTGGGGCTCTCCTCACCAGTCTTTGTAGGCAATGCCGTTCAGTCCGACACCGGTCGACAACGAGTGCACGTCGTACACATCGTCGCCCTGTTCCGGGGAATCGGCGCTGCTGGCGTAACTTCTCTTGCCCCAGGTTTCATCGCTGGATTGGGACGGGTCATCGGACATCGGGTCGCGCGGGATACGCCGCAGAAAATAAATTATCTTTTTCTTGTCCGGGTCGGTTTGGTCGGGCACGCCGTCCACCAGCACCTTGAGCGTCGGCGGGTAGCCGGACCGGAGCAGCGTGGTTTCCACCCGCCCTTCATCCACGGCCTGCTTGTAAGCGTCCAGCGCGCCGCGAATCTCGCGCAGATCGTGGCGGAGTTCCTGCTCCTTGTCGCGCTGCACCACCAGTTCCATCATCGGCAGCGCCACGCTCGCCAGCAGGCCGACGATGGCCACCGTGACCACCAGTTCGATCAGGGTGAATCCCGCGAGATCGCGCCGGATCATTGCGCCACCGTGATGGCATGGGGTTCGGGAGCGGCCAACGCCAAAGATCCGCCCCCGGCTGCGGCAGAAGTGATATTTCTGACCGAGATCTGCGATGACGACGCCACTCCGGTCACTTCGAATACCAAGGTGACAACGCTCCCTCCCCCGCTTGCCTCGCTCGTCCCCGTTCCGGACAGCCCCACCACGATGTTGCCGCTCTTCTGGTTAATCGTTTTCATGAGGTTCGACTGGGCATTATTCTGTTTCATCGCGTCCCCTTCGATCACATCGACCGCTTTCAGCACGGCGGGGTCATAGCTCACCTGGAAGCCCAGGCTTTTTGCCCCTAGCGGCGCTGAATTGTTGAGCGTCAGGCTGATCCTGTCGCCCACCTTCGCCTGGTTGGGGCCGTCCCATGAAAGGGCAACCGCTTGCGGCGCCGCATCAGCGGGCGTTGCGGTGGCCGGCGCTTTGCCTGAGGGTTGCCGAGGTGCCGGCACCACAGGCTGTGCAACGCTGCTAAAACCAACGCTCCCGCTCGATTTCATGGTCAAAGCACTGCTACGCAAAGTGGATTCCGTGCCGGACCAATATTCCACTTCGCGCGCGTCCGGAAGGGTATTTCTGCCGACGATACGCGGGGTGATGGAAAGAACGATCTCCGACTTGTTGGTAGTGTCGCCATGGCTGGAAAACAGATGCCCCAGGACCGGCAGTTGGCCAAGACCAGGCACCTTATTGGCATTCCTGCGATCCTCGTCGCTGATCAGGCCCGCCAGGATCTGGGTTTCGCCGTCCTTGAGGCGCAACACGGTCGAGGCGTTGCGCGTGCCGATCTGATAGGCCTGCGTCCCGGAAATGGGATTGTTGACCTGCTTGACGATGGAACTCACATCGAGATTGACCTTGATGGAAACATCGTTGTCGAGATGTATCTCGGGCTCGACCTCGAGCTTCATGCCCACGTCCAGATACTGGACGCTGCCCGTCACCACGGGCGTCCCTGTCGAAACTGGAGTCACTGCATTGGTGATCACCGGCACGCGGTCGCCGATCATGATCTTGGCTTTTTCATGGTTGCGCACGCGGATGCGCGGGCTGGCAAGCAGATTGGTGTCGGTGTCCTGCAACATCAAGTTGAGCGCGAGACTCAACGGCGTGGCAGTGTAGCTCTTCAAGGGGGTGTGCAGGAGTTGACCGAGGCTGCCGGGCACCTCTGTTGTGCTCTGCACGCCACCGGTCGTTGTGAGCGTCGTACTCGTTGGCGAGGTCAGAGTCAGCGTATCTGGCCACTTGATTCCCAACTGGCTCAAGCGCGAGGTGCTCACTTCGAGCACTTCCACTTCCAGCATGACTTCCGGGTCGGCAATGTCCTGATCGGCGACCATTTTTTCCGCCAGTCGGACGGCTTCCGGCGTATCCCGCATCACGATGGAATTGGTTTTCTCGTTGATGAAGATATCCTTGGTTTTAAGCAGGGT
>JBDKRR010000093.1:0-2089 GCA_039683315.1 Sulfuricella sp. | reverse complement strand
TAGAGAGGCGCCGGGGTTCCGAGTTTTTCGCATTGTGGGAACTGATTGCGCCGCATACCACTTTCAGGGCACAATCGCAATGTGTATAAATCAAAACGGTTCACAACCTGATGGTTGCCAAGAAACTTGCGCCGCTACAACTGGGTGGCGCGCGGCCCGGTGCAGGCCGAAAACCCGCCGACTACGTGCCAAGCGACGACCGCCTCGACTACGAGGCCGCCCGCGCACGTAACGAATCCGCCAAGGCCGACCTCAATGAGCTAGACCTCGCCATCAAGCGCGGGGAATACGTGCCGCGCGCCGAGGTGCAAGCCGCCACGGCCACCGCGCTCTCCGCGCTGAGCCAAACGCTCCGGTCGGTGCCCGACAACCTTGAGCGCACGCTGGGCCTCAGCCCTGACATAGCGCAGGAGGTGGGCCGCCAGATAGACGCGGCACTGGATGACCTGGCGACGCGGTTTGAGGAACTGACGGTGCAGGCAGTCGAGGTGGAAAATGGCAGCGACCTCGTATAACGAGCACCTGGAGATGGCCAAGGCCACCCGCGACGTGTGCGGGGGCTACCACGCGCTGCGCCCGCCGAAGCGCGTCACCGTGGCCGAGGGCGCGGCCGAATCGCTGGTGATAAATCAACCTGGCGGATACATCGGGCCGTGGTCGGCAGAGGCCACGCCGTACATGGTCGAGCCCATGAACATGCTGGCCAGCAGGGGGCACGAGGCGGTGTGCTTTGTTGGTCCCGCCCGTACTGGAAAAACGCTCGGCCTCTTGGACTCTTGGGTGGCGCACGCGGTCGTCAACGACCCAGGAGATTTCCTGGTGGTGCAGATGACGCAGGAGAAGGCACGGGAGTTCTCGAAAACCCGTATTGACCGCGCTATTCGCCACTCGCCCGCGCTCAAGGCTATGAAATCGGCCAGCGCGCAGCACGACAACACCCACGACAAAATGTTCAAGCACGGTATGTGGCTGCGAATTGCGTGGCCCACCGTGACGAACTTGTCATCGTCGGATTACCGCTACGTTGCGCTAACCGACTACGACCGCATGCCCGATGACATCGACGGCGAGGGCTCTGCGTTCGCCCTGGGCCTCAAGCGGACCACCACTTTTCTTAGCCGGGGCATGTGCATGGTGGAGTCCTCCCCTGGGCGCGACGTAAGCGACCCCAACTGGCGCCCGGTGACCGCGCATGAAGGCCCCCCGACCAGCGGTGTGATGGGCATCTACAACCGCAGCGACAGGCGCAGGTGGTATTGGCCGTGCCCCGACTGCAACGAGCACTTTGAGGTCTCACCGGGCCTGTCGCTGTTTGGCTTGCCGGGCGACGACGAGCTGCTGGAGCTGGTGCGCGAGGCGAATCTGGACGATTTGGCGGCCAAGTACAGCCGCGTCATCTGCCCGCATTGCGGCACCCTGATTGGCCCCCGCAAAAAGCACGAGCTGAACCAGCGGGGCGTGTGGCTGCGCGACGGCGAAAAGATCACGGCCGCCGGCGAGCGCTACGGCACCCCGGCCACCAGCACCATCGCCGGATACTGGCTCGGCGGGTGCGCGGCGGCGTACCAGAACTGGAAGTCGCTGGTGATGCGCCACCTGCAGGGCCTGCGGGAATATGCGCTCACGGGCAGCGAACTGACGCTGAAAACAACCGTCAACACCGACCAGGGGATGCCATACCTGCCGCGCGCATTGGTCGAGGCGTCAAAGAACGGCGGGCAGGTGCGCCAGGACGACCGCATGGACCGCTACGTGGTGCCTGAGTGGGCACGGTTTCTGGTGGCCGCGGTGGACGTTCAGGGCGGGGGCAACGCACGTTTCGTGGTGCAGGTGCACGCAGTCGGCCCGCACTTTGAGCAAGCGCTGGTGGACCGCTACGAGCTGAAAGAATCCAAGCGGGAAGGGGTTGGCACGGATTTTGCTCCTATAGACCCCGCGAGCTACGCCGAGGACTGGGCGCTGCTCACCGAGCGCGTGGTGCAGAGCACATACAAAACACCCATCGAGGGCCACGAGCTGCAGGTGCTGCTTACCGTGGTGGACTCGGGAGGCGAGGACGGCGTGACGGACAAGGCCTACGCATGGTGGC
>JBDKRR010000092.1:0-11313 GCA_039683315.1 Sulfuricella sp. | reverse complement strand
AGCCTGGCGGTCGATCCGCGCTCGATCCCGCTTGGTGCGCCGGTGTTCCTTTCCACCACCTGGCCCAATGACGCCAAGCCGCTCAATCGCCTGATGCTCGCCCAGGATACCGGGGGCGCGATCAGGGGCGTGGTGCGCGCGGATTTCTTCTGGGGATTCGGCAACGATGCCGGCAAGTACGCGGGTAGCATGAAGCAGGCGGGAAAAATGTGGGTGCTGCTGCCGAAGGATTATCCACTGCCGCAGCCCTAGCACCTCGCCGGGTGTTGCCGGCGCACGACTGTTTACTTTCCGGCGCGTGCCGCTTCGAAGCGCGCGACATCCCCAATCTGCACATTCACCTTGGCGGGGTCTGCAGCCAGTTCCCCAAGCGCAAACAAGGGTTGCACCTCGCGCAGGGTGACGGTCGTGGCGGATGTTTCTGGAATGCCTAGAACGGTGGTGCCGGAAAGGCTGGAGATCGGCGCGTTTGTGTTCTTGCGATACACCGTTAGTCTGTCCCCGGGCGCCAGACCGGAAGTGCCGCCGGCGTCGAGAAAGACTTTTTTCCCCTGGATGCGGACGATGCTCGCCATGAACGGCAGGCAGGCCAGATCGTTGCTGATGGCTTCGACCTGGGTGTCGATGAGGCGTTCGGCCACATGGCCGAAGGGGGTGGCGAAGAAGGCGGCGCTGGCAAATGGCTTGTCGCGTCCCACCGTCACGCGTCCGCCGGCTTCGACGCTGGCGCGATGGCGTGCAATCAGGGCGCCGCTGAGGCCGTCATGGAGGAATATTTCCACTTCCAGGCGACGCTCCGACGGGCCTGGCTTGAGGCCGACGGCAACATTCGGCCAAGGTAGTGCAATCTCGGAGCGGCTGCCGCTTTCTTTTCCCTGCCAACCCCAATAAGGCCGGATGGTTCCGCCACCGAAGCCGGCGTCGAGGATCACGCCCGAAATCACGAACTGGCTTCCGGTCTGCTCGGCGATGCGGCGGATCATCTCCCGGTTGGCAGGGGAGTCGATGATGGGCTCACTGCCGGCCGACAGAAGCGAAGATATGTTGTTGACCGGCAGCACGTTCCCGAGAAGTTCCAGGCGGCGCAGCAGTTCGAGAGGGTAACCGTCCCAGATATTGGCAATGTCCTCCACCTGGAGCGAATTCACGACAAGGAAACGGGTAACGGCGATTTTCTTCTTGAAGTTGGAGGGGCGAACGGCTGTTTTCTGGCCCGCCTTTGTCGGCGCGGCTTTTTCTTCCTGAGGCTGGACTTCGGCGCGTATCCGGACGTGCAACAGCCCGTCCGCGCTCCATTCCTGCAATACCGTGTGGCTCGATATGCTTGCCGCTGGCGTGACGCGCACGCTTTCCTGGAACTGGCCGGAGGAGTCCATGTCGCTGCTGGCTTCGACCTGTGCGGCGGCGCTCATGGCGGCTTGCTGCAGGGCATCCTGAATGGCTTCCTGGCGTGCCTGCTCCATGCCGCCGGCGTCAAGCGCGGCGATGCCTTCCGCTTCGATGGATTGTGCCGTTGCCGCGCTGGAAACGAGCAGCGCAGCAAGGGCTAGGAGCCCGAGTTTCAAGCTTTATTCCGCGTGATAGAAGTTTGCCGCATTGCCACAGCCCGTGGTGGCGCTTGTCTTGCCGCCGCAGTTCTGCGCCGTGGCAACGGTTATCGGCGCTTCGGACTTTGGCGGTTTTTCAAGGCTGCCTTGCTGTTGAGGTATGGGCTGGCTTTGAGGCTGGCTCACGGTTTGATAAAACTGCTCGTTGAGTTCGAGCTCCAGCACCGTTTCGTAATTCCCGTCAGCCATCGGCGTCACCGTGACGATTTTCGCGCCACGGATGTAGGCGTCCACATATGCGCGGAAGCTGTCGTGCTGGGCGGCCAGACCGGCGATTGTGCTGTTGCTGGTGATTCTGACGCCGTAAACCTGTTCTGCCAGTGCGCGGTAGGCATCGAGCTTGGAAGCGCGCATCGCCATCAGGCGTTTTTGCCCTTCGGTATAGTTGCTGTTGGGTATGGTGGCGCCATAGCCGATGGCGGTCAGTGTGACGGGGCGCATCGCGCTGGTTTGCTGTTTTGGCGTATTGGGCGTGAAGACGTTGCCGAAAATGTTGGGCAACGAGCTACAGGCAGCCAGCAGAACAATTGGCACTAAAAGCACAACGCGTTTAATCACGGGCATCCCCCAGGGTATTCGAGAACTTACTTTAACAACACAGGTTATCGGCATGATAACCGATTTGTTAAGGGCAGAAATGTCCGCTACAGCGCCTTGCCTGTCTTGAGCGCAAAAGAAATGCCGATAGACTTCCACTCCTTGCTTTCGTCTTCAAGCAGGGCACGGGTCAGGGGGTTGTGTTCCAGCCATTCGCGATTCAGGGTGAGCGAAAAGCCGCTGTTGCCGAATTTGAGTTTCATCGGCGGCAGTTCGACGTCGCTGCGGCTGCGGCAAAGCAGCACCGCGAGGCGCAGCACCAGGATCAGCGGCCATTCGCTCTGGTTCAACACCATGCTCAGCAGCTTGCTCAGGGCGCCGCGGTGAGCGCGCGCCAGCAGGCTTAATTGCTCCTGCTCCGGGCGGGAAAAGCCGGGCATGTCGGCGTTGGCGAGAATGTAGGCAGAATGGCGGTGATAGCCGGTGTGGGCGATGGAAATGCCGATTTCGTGCAGCCGTGCTGCCCATGCCAGCTGGAGGCGGGGATTGGCGATCGTGCCGTCCAGCTTGTGTGTGATCTGATCGAACAGCGTGCTCGCCAGTACCTGGACACGTCCCGCCTGGGGCGGGTCGACGTGATAGCGGCGCATGAATTCGCGCACCGTGGCTTCGCGCATGTCATGTTTGTGGAAGCGGCCGATCAGGTCGTACAGCACGCCTTCGCGTAGCGCGCCGGTGGCCACATCCATGCGCTCGATGCCGAGTTCGGTGAAGATGCTGTTCATGATGGCAAAGCCGCCGGCCAGCACCGGCACACGGTCGGGCGCCAGGCCCGCCAGTTGCAGCAGCTTTGCATCCCCGGCCTTGAGCAGCAGCGCGCGCAGTCTGGCCAGGCCTTCACGCGTAATGCCGGAGGAGGAAAGCCCGTTCTGTTCCAGGATTTCAGCCAGGGCTCGTGCCGAACCGGAGGAGCCGACCGCCTGCTGCCAGTGTCCGGCGGAAAAATCCGCAGCGATGGTGAGAATTTCGCTGCGCGCCGCGAGTTCTGCCTGCAACAGCTCGTTTTTATTTATTTTTCCGTCGGGGAAAAAGCGCCGGCTGAAACTGACGCAGCCCATGTACAGGCTTTCCATCTGCTGCGGCTGGTATCCTGAGCCGATGATGAATTCGGTCGAGCCGCCGCCGATGTCCACCACCAGGCGCTGTTCCTCCGAAACGGGCAGGCCGTGGGAAACGCCGAGGTAGATCAGGCGGGCTTCTTCCTTGCCGGCGACGATCTCGATGGGGAAGCCGAGCGCCGCTTGCGCCGCATCCAGGAAAGCAGGTGCGTTTTTTGCCACGCGAAATGTGTTGGTGCCGACAGCGCGCACTGCTTCACGCGGCAGGCCGCGCAGGCGTTCGGAAAAGATTTTGAGGCAGGCCAGCGCGCGCTGCTGCGATTCTTCGTCGAGATATTTGTCCGGCGTCAGGCCGGCGCCGAGACGGACCGGTTCCTTGAGCGAGTCGAGCGGGTAGACCTGGCTCCCCACCACGCGTGCGACCTGTAGCCTGAAACTGTTGGAGCCGAGGTCGACTGCGGCGATGGTGGAGTACGCTCGCATCAAAGTTTACTGTTCGATTTCGCGTTCCATCTCTTCCATGCTGGCGTGGCGGACATCCTTGCCCTTGGCCATGTAGACCACGTAGCCGGCGATGTTCTTGGCGTGGTCGCCCACGCGCTCCACCGCCTTGGCGGCGAACAGGATGTCGATGGCTGTGGTGATCATGCGCGGATCTTCCATCATGAAGGTGATCAGGTGGCGCAGTACCGCGTCGAATTCGTCGTCCACTTCCACGTCCTGGCGCTTCAGTTGGGCGGCTGCTGTGGTGTCGAGCCGGGCAAAGGCATCCAGCGCGGTGCGCAGCATTTCCAGCACCATTTCGCTCATGTGTCTGATTTCGGAGAAGCGGGGAACGGAAATGCGGTCGGCGCCGTGAATCTTTTTCGCCATGCGCGCGATTTTTTCCGCCTTGTCGCCAATGCGTTCCAGATCGGTAATGGCGCGTTCCACCGTCATGATCAGGCGCAAGTCGCCGGCTGTCGGCTGGCGGCGCGCGATGATCTGGGTACATTCGCCGTCGATCAACATTTCCAGGGCGTTGACGCGGTGGTCGTTGGCGATCACTTCATCGGCCAGTTCCAGGTTGCCGCTTGTCAGGGCCTCGATCGACTTGGTGATCTGTTCTTCCACCATGCCGCCCATTTGCAGCACGCGCGAACGAACCTCTTCCAGATCGGCGTCCATTTGTTTGAATATGTGTTCCTGGGCCATGATGTTCTCCTCGCTGCTTCATCCCGGGTCGGGACTGGTACGTTGATCGAATCGCGGGATTCTAATCGTTGTTTGTGACAGTTGTGTTGCTACTGCGCGGTCAGGGTTTTCACGCCTTCGGGCGTGCCGAGCAGCAGCACGTCGGCCGGACGGCAGGCGAACAGGCCGTTGGTGACTACGCCGGTGATCTGGTTGATGGCCGTTTCGAGTTCCACCGGGTTCATGATCTGCATGTTGTGCACGTCCAGAATGACGTTGCCGTTGTCGGTGGTGAAGCCCTGGCGCAGCACCGGCTGGCCGCCCAGCTTGGTGAGCTGGCGCGCGACATAGCTGCGCGCCATGGGGATCACTTCAACCGGCAGGGGGAACTTGCCCAGCATGTCCACCAGCTTGCTGCCGTCGGCGATGCAGACGAACTTCCTGCTGCACGCGGCGACGATTTTTTCGCGCGTCAGCGCGCCGCCGCCGCCCTTGGTCATGTGCATGTGGCGGGTGATTTCGTCCGCGCCGTCGACGTAAACCGAGAGTTCGCTCACGCTATTGAGGTCGAGTACTTCGATGCCGTGCTTGCGCAGGCGCTGTGCAGTCGCTTCGGAGCTGGCGACGGCACCATCGAGTTTGTGTTTGATCTTGGCCAGTTCGTCGATGAAGAAGTTGGCGGTCGAGCCGGTGCCGACGCCGATAATGCCGCTGGGTACGTGTTCGATCGCGGCACGCGCCACGGCTTGTTTCAATTCGTCTTGGGTCATTTTTTAATATTCTTTCAAAATCGGGATGCAATAAGGTTAAAAGCATAGCGGCTACCGGCCATTTAGGCTATAGGCGGGTGCTCAAAAGTACCGATTACTGCTAATCTTCGCCTTATATACATAAAACTGCTTATCCCTATGCCAACCGATTATTTAGAAAAAATTCTCACCGCCCGTGTTTACGACGTGGCCATCGAAAGCCCGCTGGAAGAAGCGCCCAACCTTTCGCGCCGCCTCGGCAACACCATCCTGCTCAAACGGGAAGACATGCAGCCGGTGTTTTCGTTCAAATTACGTGGCGCTTACAACAAGATGGCGCAACTTCCGCGCGCTGTCCTGAAGCGCGGCGTGATCGCAGCATCTGCCGGCAACCACGCGCAGGGTGTGGCACTGGCGGCGCAGCGCCTGAAGTGCGAGGCGGTCATCGTGATGCCGGCCACCACCCCCAACATCAAGGTCAACGCCGTGGCGGCGCGCGGCGCCCAGGTCATATTGCATGGCGATTCCTACAGCGACGCCTACGTCCACGCGATGGAACTGGTGAAAGAAAAGAAGCTCACCTTCATCCACCCTTACGATGACCCCGCCGTGATTGCCGGACAGGGCACCGTCGGCATGGAAATCCTGCGCCAGCACAGCGGGCCGATCCACGCCATCTTCGTGCCGGTCGGCGGCGGCGGGCTGATCGCCGGCGTGGCCGCTTACGTCAAGCCCCTGCGCCCGGACATCAAGATCATCGGCGTCGAGCCGGTGGACGCCGATGCCATGTACCAGTCCCTGCGCCAGAAAAAACGCGTGACGCTGGCCCAGGTGGGCATTTTCGCCGACGGCGTGGCGGTGAAGCAGGTCGGCGAGGAAACCTTCCGCCTCTGCCAGCAGCTGGTGGACGAGGTGATCCTGGTCGACACCGACGCGATCTGCGCCGCCATCAAGGACGTGTTCGAGGACACGCGCTCGATCCTCGAGCCGGCCGGCGCGCTGTCCATTGCCGGCGCGAAGCTGTACGCCAAGCAGCACAAGCTCAAGAACAAGAACCTGGTGGCCATCGCCTCGGGCGCCAACATGAACTTCGACCGCCTGCACCACGTGGCCGAACGCGCCGAACTGGGCGAGCAGCGCGAGGGCATACTGGCGGTCACGATCCCCGAGCGGCCCGGCAGCTTCAAGGAATTTTGCACCCTGCTCGGCCCGCGCGCCATCACCGAATTCAATTACCGCTTCTCCGACCCCGGCCAGGCCCACGTTTTCGTCGGCGTGCAGGTGCACAACCGCGGCGAGATGGACAAACTGCTGGCGGCGCTCAAGCACAAGGAAATCGCGGCGGTCGACCTGTCCGACAACGAAATGGCCAAGCTGCACGTGCGCCACCTGGTCGGCGGCCACGCCCCGCTGGTGAAGGACGAAATGGTGTTCCGCTTCGAATTCCCCGAGCGTCCCGGCGCGCTGATGAATTTCCTCAACAGCATGAGCCACAGCTGGAACATCAGCCTGTTCCACTACCGCAACCACGGCACGGATTATGGCCGGGTGCTGGTGGGCATCCAGGTGCCGCCGCAGGACAAGCAGGCGTTCACCGACTTTCTCGACAAGCTCGGCTACCCCTATTGGGACGAGAACGACAACCCGGCGTATAAACTTTTCCTCGGCTGATGGAATTCTGGCTGCTCTACTTGCTGACCGGCGTTTTCGCCGGCTTTCTGGCGGGTTTGCTGGGGGTGGGCGGCGGGCTGGTGATCGTGCCGGTGCTGACCTTCATCTTCACCGCCCAGCACTTCCCGCATGAGCACATCCTGCACGTTGCCCTGGGCACTTCGCTGGCCAGTATCATGTTCACCTCCTTCTCCAGCCTGCGCGCCCATCATGCCCATGGCGCGGTGAACTGGACGGTGGTGCGCGGCATCACGCCCGGCATCGTGGCCGGAACCCTGGCGGGAACGGTGCTGGCGGCGCAGCTCTCGACCAATTTCCTCAAGGTTTTTTTCGTGGTGTTCGTCTACTACGTCGCCGCCCAGATGCTGCTCAACATCAAGCCCAAGCCCGCGCGCCAGTTGCCCGGCATGGGCGGCATGTTCGGCGCGGGCAGCGTGATCGGCGGCGTTTCCAGCCTGGTGGGCATCGGCGGCGGCACGCTGTCGGTGCCGTTCATGACCTGGTGCAACATCAAGATGCACCAGGCCATCGGCACCTCGGCCGCCATCGGCTTCCCCATCGCGGCGGCGGGGGCGCTCGGCTACGTTGTCAACGGGCTGGGCGCCGCCGGCCTGCCGCAATACAGCCTCGGTTTCATCTACCTGCCGGCCCTCGCCGGCCTGGTATTCGCCAGCGTCCTGACCGCGCCGTTCGGAGCAAGGATGGCTCATCGCCTGCCGGTGCCGCAGCTCAAGAAAGTGTTCGCCGCACTGCTGATCGTGCTGGGGACGCGGATGCTGGCAAGCTTGTTTTAAATGTCTTCCGACTGACGGCCTGCCACAGCCGGAAAGCGTCCTTTCAGTGTTGCCCCGAGATCGGCCGTGCCAGCCCGTCACGGACCTCCGACCCCAAGCGGTTTATCAAAGATCCAAGTTGATAATGACGCTCATCGAAGAGATAAATCCGGCGCTGCCGGCAGGCATTGAAAGTTGATAATAATCAAGTTATATTGCTCGACGCCCGACCGTTTCGAACGGATTAAAAACGAGTATAAAGAAGGCATTCCGGGCATCATCGTCTGGTCAATTTCCAATGCGAATCAACAAAACGTCCATTATGGACAAGCTGCCTCAGTCTGGCTCCAGGATACTGACCTCGGCTTTTTTGCTGTGGGCGCTGCCCGCCCAGGCCGAAGAAAACAACACTTCTGCAGACTACTATTTCCAGGAATTTCCCGTCGTTCTGACCGCGTCCCGCTTGTCGCAACCGCTGTCGGAAGCGCCTAGTGCGATGACGGTCATCGACAGGGAGATGATCAAGGCATCGGGTTTCCGCACCGTGCCCGATCTCATGCGCCTGGTGCCCGGGATGTATGTGGGCTTTGCCGATGCGAATCGCCCGGTGGTTTCTTTTCATGGCGCGACGGATGAATTCTCTCGCCGCATGCAAATACTGATCGATGGCCGCAGTGCCTATTTGCCGCCATTCGGCGGCGTCAACTGGGCCGACCTCCCGCTCCAGATAGAAGACATCGAACGCATCGAGGTCGTGCGCGGACCGTCTTCGGCTTCGCACGGCACCAATTCTTTTTACGGCGTGATCAACATCATCACGCGCGATGCGCTCAGTCAGGTCGGCGGAAGCGTGTCGCTGACGGGGGGCGACGCTTCCGACGTTTCAGCCAGATTCGGCAAAGTCGGGGAGCAATTCGACTATCGCCTGTCGCTGGGCTATCGTTCCGACCAGGGAATCGACAACGCCATCTTGAACGATCACAACACGACGCGCGTGTTCAATTTCCGCGGCAACTTTCATCCGAATGCGACAGACAGTCTCGACGTACAACTGGGCAGTAGCGACGGCGTGTACGGCATGGGTATCGCCGGCAGGCCGGAGGACGCATTCCGCGACACCACGTCGCAGAGCCGTTTTCTGCAAGCCAGCTGGCTGCACGTATGGCCGGCAAGCAGCGAGAGCAAACTGACCTATTCCTACACCGAGCGCAGTTCAGTGGATCCCTACCTGTGCATCGATTCGGCAACGTGTCAGGGGAATAACCTGCCCGCAGTTCCCATCGCTCAGGGCTTTACCCGGCAGGAAGTGTATAGCCAGCGCAACGAGCTGGAATTACAGAACACCCATCAGCTGAGCGGCAGCAATCGCCTGGTGTGGGGCGCAAGGACGCGCAGCGATCACGCTCACTATCCCTTGTATATGGGACGCCCTTATACCGTGAATTCGTGGCAGGTATTCGCCCACGATGAATGGCGCATCACCCCGGCGGCGGTGTTGAATGTCGGCACCATGCTCGAAGACAACGGCATGGGGAGCAAAAACAGCTCGCCGCGCGCTTCTCTGAACTACCATTTCACGCCTCAACACACGGTGCGCATTGGAATTTCCACCGCTACGCGCAGCCCGGCGATGGGCGAGGTGTATATGGATGCGCAGAACACGATTCTCGGCGGTGCCTACGTGCC
Source organism: Sulfuricella sp. (assembly GCA_039683315.1). Lineage (GTDB taxonomy): Bacteria > Pseudomonadota > Gammaproteobacteria > Burkholderiales > Sulfuricellaceae > Sulfurimicrobium. The sequence goes on along the minus strand of JBDKRR010000092.1, from coordinate 1,999 downwards.
ACCCGTTACGCCGCTCAAACCGGAAAAGATCGTCTCGAAAGAGGTGGGTTATCTCGGAGAGTTCCATTCGCTGGGAGTGACCGTGGATGTGCGGGCATATGTAGACCAGGTGACGGATATGATCTTTGTCGATAAATATCCCCTGCTGACCCCCGCAGACAGCTTCAAGAACATGATTTCGGCCGAGTACAAGGGCGTGGAAGCAACGCTCAAGTATCACTGGAATGAGAACCGCAGCTTTCTGTTGGCCAATTACGCACACCAGCGAGCATCACTCAGTTTTGGCAATTACCCGACGCAATATTTCAGCACCGTCCCCGATCCGTATGACCCGGTCACTTATTCCTCGGTTGGCGATCGCGTAAGACGCTTTTATCAAACCGAGCTGCTCGACCAGTTTTCCCAGACCGTCCCGACGGATAGCGCGAGTCTCCTGCTGTCGCATCAATTTGCAGAAAATTGGCAATTTAGCGCCGGGTATTATTGGCGCAATCCGGTGCGGGTGATCAATGTCAGTCCAGACGTGACGCGCGAAAACACGATGCGCAGGCTGGATTTGCGTATTGCGAAAACCTTCAGGTTTGACCGGGGGCGCAACGCTGAACTGGCTTTGGTGGTGCAAAACGCGACGCAAAACAATTACACGAAATATGGCACGGTCAATGAGGCAGCCAATGTTTTCTTCATGCGGCGCAGTTGGTTGACGGCAACCGTGAATTTCTAGTGTCCGGCCAGAGCTTTCAATCCGCTCGCTTTTCTTGGCGTCAACAAATCCGCGGCAACTGTTCCCCGCTGAGCCAGTCCAAGATGCGCTTGACGCCGAAGGCCGTTTCCCGCTGCACGAAGGCGTGCGCGTCTGCTGTTACTTCGCCGATGATCGCGGCATGCTCGCCCAGCGGGTGCCTGCGCATTGCAGCCAGCAGCGTTTCCGCCGCTTCCGCCGGGCAGATCGCCAGTAGTTTGCCGGCGTTGGCGACGTAAAGCGGGTCGAAGTCGAGGAGTTCGCAGGTTGCGCTCACGGCTTCGCGGATCGGCAGCTGGCTTTCCCAGATGGTCATGCCGACGCGCGACTGGCGCGCCAGTTCGTTGAGCGCGGCGGCCACGCCGCCCCGGGTGGGGTCGCGCAGGCAGTGGGTGTCCGGCACTGCCGCCAGCATCGCAGCGACCAGGTCATGCAGCGCCGCAGAGTCGGATAGGAGAGGACTCTCGAATTTCAGCTTTTCGCGTTGCGCCATGACCGCCATGCCGTGGTCGCCGATGAAGCCGTTGATCAGTATTTTGTCGCCCGCCTGGGCGCGGTTGCCGGAAATGTTCACCCCCTCCGGCACCACCCCGACGCCCGTGGTGTTGATGAACACGCCGTCCGCCTTGCCGCGTTCCACCACCCTGGTGTCGCCGCTGACGATGGGCACGCCCGCTGTGCTGGAGGCGGCCGCCATGGAATCGACGATGCGCTTGAGGTCGGCGAGGGGCAGGCCTTCTTCCAGGATGAATCCGGCGGTGAGGTAAAGCGGTCGCGCACCCGCCATGGCGATATTGTTGATGGCGCTGTGCACCGACAGGCTGCCGATGTCGCCGCCGGGGAAAAACAGCGGGGTCACCACATGGCTGTCGGTGGCGATGGCCAGACGGCCGGCGGGCGGGGTAAAGCAGGCCTGATCGTTCAGGGGGCGCAGGAATTCGTTGTCGAATGCCGCCAGAAAAAGCTCCTCGACCAGTTCCGCCATGGCGCGTCCGCCGCTGCCGTGGGCCATGCTGACATGGCCGTGCTGCAGGTCCAGCGAGCTGATGAAGCGCCGCCGAACCTTGCTCATTTCTTGTCCTTGGGCGATTCTTTTTCCAGCTCGTGGCGCACCAGCATGGCGAGCAACCCGACCCGTGACAGCCCGAGTTCCAGCGCGGCGCGCGACTTGTTCCAGCGGTGGCGGCTCAGGGTCTCCCGCAGCACCCGCTTTGCCAGCGCAACCATGCGGTCTTTCAGCATGCCGCCGGCGACGTC
>JBDKRR010000091.1:0-7470 GCA_039683315.1 Sulfuricella sp. | reverse complement strand
CGCGCATGCGCAGCATTTTCAGCAGGCCGCGCAGATCCTCGACACCGGGCGGAAGCTTGATCTCTTCCATGGTTTCACCCACGCGTTCGGCGAGGGTGGAAAAATACAAAATCTTTGCCATTCTTTAAAAACTCCTTACCACTTCACGACATGTACATTAGAAAGCGTGCGCCCGAGAAAGCGTTCGCCGATGGTCTGGAAGCGCAGCGGCACGTCGGTGACGTAAAACAGGTAGTCGGGCCGGCCGCGCTGCGGGTTGGCGATATTGAGTTCGCCCAGCAGGGCGGCGGTCTCTTCCGCCATCGCTTCGGCCGAGTCCACCAGCTTTACTCCCGGCCCGGCGACTTCCTGCAGCAGGGGCTTGAGCAGCGGGTAGTGGGTGCAGCCCAGCACCAGCGTGTCGACATCCTGCGCCAGCACCGGCTTGAGGTATTCCTGGGCAGTGAGGCGGGTGACCTGGTGATCGAGCCAGCCCTCTTCCACCAGCGGCACGAACAGCGGGCAGGCCTGGGAAAAGATGCGTATGTCCGGCTCGTACTGGTGGATGGCGCGGGCATAGGCGTTGCTGTTAATGGTGGTGGGGGTGCCGATGACGCCCACCTGGCGGCGGGTGGTGGCGGCGATGGCGCCCAGCGCGCCGGCGTCGATTACGTCCAGCACCGGCACCGGGGAGAGGTCCTTGACCACCTGGGAGGCCACCGACGCCATGGTGTTGCAGGCGATGATGAGCAGCTTGACCTCTTTTTGCAGCAGGAATTCGGCGATTTCCCGGGTGTAGTGGGAAATAGTTTCCACCGACTTCACGCCATACGGCACCCGTGCGGTATCGCCGAAATAGATAATGTTCTCGAACGGCAGCCGCTCCATCAGGGCGCGCACCACGGTGAGGCCGCCCACGCCGGAGTCGAATACGCCGATGGCGTTGTTGGGGTTATTCTGCATCTGACATTCCTTCCAGTCCTTCCTTCACGCCCGGGTAGCGCAGGCGGACGCCCAGTTCCTGCTTGATACGCTCGTTGGCAACGCGGCGCGATTCTGCCATGTAGGACAGCATGCCGGGTGAAATTTCCTGTTGCGCCGCTTCGCGGGAAATGCGGCGCGGACGCTCGAGCCGGTAATGGTCCGCCACCATGTCGAAATAGTCTGCCATCTTCATCGGCGTATCGTCAGCGGCATTGTAAACCCTGCCGGGGCGGCCATGTGTCAAAGCGGCGCCGACGACCCGCGCCAGGTCGTCGGCGTGGATGTGGTTGGTGTAGCCGTCGTCTTCGGCGCGCAGTGCCGGGATGCGCTGTTCCAGCCGCTCCACGGGCAGGCGGCCGGGGGCGTAAATCCCCGGTACGCGCAGGATGCTGATCCTGACGCCGTTGCGCGCGCCCCAGCGCCGTAAGACGGCTTCGGCGTCGGCACGGCGAACCGCACGGGGCGTGGTGGGGCGGGGCGTGCGGGTTTCAGCCACACGCTCGCCCCGGCAATCTCCATAGACGCCGGTGGTGCTAATGTAGATAAGTCGCTGTGGTAAAATTTTGCCCTTTGTCAGCGCCGCCAGCAGGTGGCGTGTGCGCAGGTCGCGCTGGCCCTGGCGTTGCGGCGGGGCGAAATGCAGCACGGCGTCCGCCAGCCCGCCTATCCTGTCCAGCGAGGCAGGGTGGTCGAGGTCGCCGGGGACGGGGGTCACACCCTGGTGCCAGGCTTGCTCCCGCGCACTGTCGCTGCGGGTCAGGGCGTAAACGCGATAGCGCGAAGACAACAAGCTGGCGGCACGTGTGCCGATGTCGCCATAACCGACAATCAATAAATTTTGCATTCGTTACTTATTAGGGTGTACCCATGCCATTTCAAGTCACCATCAAACCCAGCAATCACCAATACCAGGCCGAGGAGCACGAAACCCTTCTGGAATCCGGCTTGCGCGAAGGATTCGCCCTGCCCTACGGTTGCCGCAACGGGGCCTGCGGGGCGTGCAAGGGAAAAATCGTGGAAGGCCGGGTGGACTACGGCGCTTACCAGGAGAGCGCCCTCTCCGAAAATGAAAAACACGCCGGCATGGCCTTGTTCTGCACCGCCAGGCCGCTCACCGACGTGGTGATCGAGTGCCGGGAAGTGGGCGCCGCGCGCGACATCCCGATCAAGACCATGCCCTGCCGGGTGCAGAAGATGGAAAAGGTCTCCCACGACGTGATGGTATTGTATTTGAAACTGCCGGCCAACGAGCGCCTGCAGTTCCTCGCCGGGCAGTACATCGACATCCTGCTCAAGGACGGCAAGCGCCGCAGTTTTTCCCTCGCCAACGCGCCGCACGACGACGAATTTCTGCAGCTGCATATCCGCCACATACCCGGCGGTCTGTTCACCGACGTGGTGTTCAACAGCATGCAGGAAAAAGCCATCCTGCGCTTCGAAGGCCCCTATGGCAGCTTTTTCCTGCGCGAGGATAACGACAAGCCGATCATCTTCATGGCCGGCGGCACCGGCTTCGCACCGGTCAAGGCCATCGTCGAACACGCCCTGCAGGCCCACTGCAAGCGCGAAATGGTGCTGTACTGGGGGGCGCGCAGCCTGCGCGACCTCTACATGCCCCAGCTCGCCGGGAAGTGGCAGGAGGAACATCCCAACTTCACCTTCATCCCCGTGCTCTCCGAGCCTCTGCCGGAGGACAACTGGCCGGGGCGTACCGGGCTGGTGCATCAGGCGATACTGGACGATTTCGCCAACCTTTCGGGCTACCAGGTATACGCCTGCGGCGCGCCGCAGATGGTGGAGGCCGGGCAGCAGGCGTTTACAGCAAGAGGGCTGCCGGAGGAAGAATATTTCGCCGATCCGTTTACTTTTTCGACCGGGAATTAAGGGGGAATCATGAATTACGCTTTCGGCCTCCGCCTGATCGCGCTGATTTTTTCTGTCGCCGGCGTGTTCTTTTCGCCGACGGCGAGTGCCGAAACTGTCACGACCAAGATCGGGGTCGTACTTATGCACGGCAAGGGCGGCTCCCCGTCCAAGCACGTCGCGGAGCTGGCCGCATCGCTGGAACAGCGGGGGTTTCTGGTCGCGAATGTGGAGATGCCTTGGTCGGGCCGGCGCGATTACGACGTCGATGTCGCTGTGGCGGAAAGAGAAGTTGAATCGGCGTTGAATTCGCTGCGGGAAAAGGGAGGGCAGAAGCTGTTTGTCGCCGGGCACAGCCAAGGGGGACTGTTCGCACTTTATTTCGGCGGCAGGCATCCGGTCGATGGTGTTATCGCGATCGCGCCTGGAGGCAATGTGGGGAGTCCTGTGTTCAGGGAGAAGCTGGGAGACGCCGTGGCGTTGGCACGCAAGCTCATCGCGGAAGGCAAGGGGGATGAAAAAACGAGACTCTTCGACTATGAAGGGTCTCGAGGGATAACTCCTGTCATTACCACCCCCGCTGTGTACCTGTCCTGGTTTGATCCTGATGGCGCGATGAACGAGGTGGAGGCGGTCGGAAACATGAATCCGGCCATCCCGGTCCTGTTTATCGTTCCGACCGGCGACTATCCTGGCAACCTCAGGGCCAAGCAACAGATGTTCGATGCGCTGCCCAAAAATCAGCGCAGTAAATTATACGAGCCTAGTTCAAGTCACTTGAACGCGGCGTCGGCTTCGATCAACGAAATCATCGAATGGACGACTGGCGTGGCAAACGCGCTGTAGGCTCGGCTACTCGTCCCAGGACGGAGTTTCCCCGCCGAACACGGCCGAGAAATAATCGACAAAGGCGCCCACTCGCGCCGAACGGCCGGCCCCGCCGAGGTACACGGCGTAGGCCGCATATTCCGGCAGGTCGTAGTCGGCCAGAATTCTTACCAGCGCACCGGAGCGCAGATCGTCGCCGATCAGAAAGGTCGGTTGCAGGACGATGCCTTGCCCGGCCAGCGCCGCCAGGCGCGTCATGTCGCCGCTGTTGGTGCGAAAATAGCTCCGGATGGGCACCGCGATTTCCACACCATTTTCGAGGACGTGCCAGCTGTCGCCGGGCGTGGCGTAGTCGTAGGTCAGGCAGCGGTGTTCGCGCAGCTCTTCGGGGGTCTGCGGCGTGCCCATTTTTTCCAGGTAGGCGGGTGATGCGCATATGGCCATGCGAATCCGTGTCAGGCGCTTGGCGATCAAGGTGGTTTGCAGCTTGCCCGAAATGCGGATGGCGACGTCGACGCCGTCCTCGATCAGATCGACGGTGCGGTCGGAAAAGTTCACTTCCAGCTGCAAGCCGGGAAAGCGTGCGCAGAAAACGGGAATTTTCGGCGCCACGTAGCGCAGCCCGAAACTGTGCGGCAGGCTGATGCGTAGTTTGCCCCTGGGCTGGTTTGCGCCCTCGCTCGCGAGGCTGTCGGCTTCTTCCAGGTCCGCCAGGATCTGCCGGCAGCGTTCGAAATAGGCCCCGCCGGTTTCGGTCAGGTTCAGGCGTCGCGTGCTGCGTTGCAACAGGCGCGCGCCCAGGCTTTTTTCCAGTTCCGCGACATGGCGCGAGGTTGCGGTGGTGGAAAGATGCAGGCGTTCCGCGGCGCGCACGAAAGAGCCGGTTTCCACCACTGAAACGAATACGCGCAAGGCGAGCAGCTGGTCCATTATTGTGCCGATTTACGGGATAGATATTCTTATCAATCGAAGTTTATCCCGGTAATAAAAACATTCACAATACTTTCCATCGGGGTAATGCTTCCCGTCGATCATCATCTTTATAAGGAACCACACCATGAAACACATTGCCCTTCTGGCTTTCGCCGCAGCCCTCTCCGGTTCGGCCCTCGCCGCGCCGGTCACCTACGTCATCGATGGCACCCATACCCTGCCGCGCTTTTCCTACAGCCACTTCGGCTATTCGACCCAGTTGAGCCGTTTCGACATGACAGCCGGCAAGATCGTCATCGACCGCGAGGCGAAAACCGGCTCGGTAGACGTTACCATCACCACCGCCTCGGTCGATACCGGCTATCCCTTGTTCAACCAGCACATCCAGGGCGAGGATTTCCTCGATACCGTGAGATACCCCACGGCCACCTTCGTTTCCAGCAAGGTCAACTTCGACGGCGACAGGCCGATTTCCGTCGACGGCACGCTCACGCTCAAGGGGATCAGCAAGCCGGTCACGCTGACCGTGACCTCTTTCCTGTGCATGCCGCACCCGATCCTGAAGAAGGACGCCTGCGGCGCCAACGCAACCACAATCGTCAAACGCACCGATTTCAACATGGGCAAATACGCGCCTTACGTCGGTGACGAGGTGACCATCACCCTCCCGGTCGAAGCGATCAGGGAGTAAGGCCGGAATCGCCGAACGGAGGCGCGATGAGCATCCTGCCTACTCTCTTTGTCCCCCACGGCGCGCCGACCTTTGCGCTGGCGCCCGGCCCTGCCGGACAGGCCATGTGCGACTGGGCGTGCCGCATCGAAAAACCGCGGGCCGTGCTAGTCGTGTCGGCGCACTGGGATACCGCCGAACCATGCCTTGGCGCGGCCATGCGACCGGAAACGATCCACGACTTCTGGGGCTTCCCGGACGCGCTTAATGAGCTGGGCTATCCCGCAACAGGTGCGCCGGGCGTCGCCATGAAGGCGAAGCAGTTGCTCGATGCCGGCGGTTTCCACGCTGCGCTGGACCATGAGCGCGGTCTCGATCATGGGGCCTGGATTCCCCTGCGCATCCTGTTCCCGACAGCCGGTGTTCCGGTTGCGACCCTGTCGATCCAGAGCGCGCTCGGGCCGCGCCATCATTACCGGGTCGGACAGGCGCTGGCCCCGCTCGCGGCGCAAGGCGTGCTGATCGTCGCGTCGGGCAACCTGACGCACAACCTGTCCCACTACCGCCCCGCCGCCGCTGGGGCGGGCGAGCCGCCGTACGTCGGCCGGTTCCAGGCCTGGTTCTGGGATCGCCTGGTGGCGCGGGATGTTGAAAGCCTGCTGGCTTACCGTGGATTAGCGCCGGGCTCGGTCGAAGCGCATCCGCGCGACGACCACCTGCTTCCCCTGTTCGTCGCGCTCGGTGCGGCGGGACCGGATTTCACGGCCGAGCGAGTGTTCAAGGGCGTGTATGAAAACATGCTCGCCATGGACAGCTTCGCATTCTGGCCGTCCTGAATGCCAGACAGGGCTAGCGCGGCGCGTCGGGCGGAGGGGGCGGTGGGTTGCCGGGCGGGGGTGGCGGGATCGAGCCCGATGGCCTTGAAGCCCGACCGGGGTCCGACATGAGCCGACCGGAAACGGGAACGCGATGTCCCTGGGCGTACATGCACTGGACGTAGGCGTTGTCGTAGCGTCGCTGCGCGCCGTAAGACGAAGCGTCAGCGGCGCCGGCTCCGGCGACGCTGCCCATCAGCAGTCCCGTCCCGGCACCCACCCCGGCGCCGCGGTTGCCGCCGATTGCGGCTCCGGCCGCGGCGCCGACCACGGTGCCTACCGCCGCGCTGCGTACGGCACTGTCCGTAGCCGCCTGGTTCGGCGTCATGCCGCCGATCGCCTGCGTCGCATATTGCCTGCACATGAGGTCGTCGGCGCGGAACTGATCGAAGGTCCGGCCGCTACCGGGCAATGCCATGATGCTCGGGCCATTGGGGATAGTCGCACACCCGGCGAGGAAAAGCAGAGCGGTGGCCAGGGTCAGTTTGAAAGCGCGTAGTTTAAGCATGACACCCTCCTTCATTGTTGCGGTGGCGGAGGCTGTGGCGCAACCCTTTGCCAGCCGCCGGGACATGTTTTCACATAGGGGTAATAGCCCCGCGACTCGCCGCAGTAATACCAGTAGTTGCCGGGCGCCGCAGATGTGTCTCCCTGTTCAATGTAAACCGGCGGTGGGGAAGGCGCCGCAATCAGCGGCGGGTACACCGGTGGGTAGTAGTAAGGTGGGTAGTACCAGGGCCATCCCCAGAATGGGTCGATGGTCACGCCAAAACGGATATGTCCGTGCGAATGTCCATGCCCGTGCGAGTATCCGCGATCCGCCAGCGCGACGCCGCTCAGCGACAGGCTTAGCAGAACGAGCGCCAATATCCTGAATATCGATTTCATGAGGCACCTCCTTAATCCGATACAGCGCCAGTAGCAAGAACTGACGTTACGTCACCCGCGTGCTTTCCCGATTAGATGATAGAAGACGCAAAACTATCCCGTTGTGCCCTGAATAAAGTATTACAAAATACTTCAAATGCCCCATTCAAAACCAGAATGTCGTGTCTTTCATCAGGAACTCGACGTAGGACATATAGTGGGAGCCATCGCAGGAAAAAGTCAGGCTCACGGTGCCGTTGAAAATATTGATCGACGCGGTGCGCAAATAGATGGTCGGATCGGTCAGGCGCAGGGATTGCATGGTGTCGAGAATGCGCTTGATGTCGACCTGGGGGATTGCCGCATTGCTCGGGTAGGGGCGGGACGGGAACGCCAGGCAGATGTCGGGGTCGTTCAGAGCCTCGTGGTCGAGGAGGCGGTAGCGGAATGGGTCGTCCACGGTCCAGATCG
>JBDKRR010000090.1:0-16405 GCA_039683315.1 Sulfuricella sp. | reverse complement strand
TGTTCGAAATCCTGGGCGATCAGGCGGCGCAGTTTTTGCGCCTTGATGTAGTAGGCGTCGTAGTAGCCGGCGGACAGCACGTACGTGCCGATCATGATGCGCCGCTTCACTTCCGTGCCGAAGCCCTGGGCACGGCTTTTCTGGTACATGTCCGCCAGGTCGCCGTATTCCGGGGCGCGGTAGCCGTAGCGCACGCCGTCGTAACGGGCCAGGTTGGAGCTGGCCTCCGCCGGTGCCAGCACGTAGTACACCGGGATGGAGAGACGCGTGTTGGGCAGGCTGATTTCGACGGTCTCGGCGCCGAGGCGGCGATATTCGGCCAGCGCGGCTTCCACCGCCCGGGCCACGTCGGGGGACAGACCTTCGGCAAAGTATTCCCTGGGCAAACCGATTTTCAGGCCCTTAAGCGGCTGACTCAGGTCGCGCGTGTAATCTTCCTTGTCGCGCTCCAGGCTGGTGGAATCGCGGCTGTCGAAGCCGGCCATGACGTTAAGCAGCAGGGCGCAATCCTCGGCGCTTTTTGCCATCGGTCCGCCCTGGTCGAGCGACGAGGCGAAGGCGATCATGCCGTAGCGCGACACCGTGCCGTAAGTCGGCTTGATGCCGGTGATGCCGGTGAGCGCCGCGGGCTGGCGGATCGAGCCGCCGGTGTCGGTGCCGGTCGCCGCCGGCGCCAGGCGCGCCGCCACGGCTGCAGCGGAACCGCCCGAGCTGCCGCCGGGGACTGCGCTCACGTCCCAGGGGTTTTTCACCTGGCCGAAGAACGAAGTTTCGTTGCTCGACCCCATGGCGAATTCGTCCATGTTGGTCTTGCCCAGGTTCACCGCGCCGGCGCGGTCGAACTGTTCGATCACGTGCGCGTCATAAGGCGAGACGAAATTGGACAGCATTTTCGAACCGCAGGTGGAAAGCCAGCCCTGGGCGCAGAAGATGTCTTTCTGGGCGATGGGGATGCCGGAGAGCGGCGTGGCGTTGCCGGCCGCGATCAACGCGTCCGCGGCGCGGGCCTGAACCAGGCTCTTTTCCGCATCCAGGGTGATGAAGGCGTTGAGCGCGGGGTTGAGCGCGTCGATACGCTGCAGGAAAGTCTGCGTCAGCTCGACGCTGGAAATTTTTTTCTCCGCCAGCAGGCTGGATAACTCTTTCAGACTTGAATTTAACATTTTACTGGTGAGGGGTGAGGGGTGAGGAGTGAGGAGCCATCTGCCCCATTCACGCCTCACCCCTCACCCCTAACTCCTCACGAATTATTCAATAACCTTGGGAACAAGATACAGGCCCGCTTCGACCTGCGGCGCCACGGCCTGGTAGGCGTCGCGGCGGTTGGCTTCGCTCACGACATCCTCGCGCAGGCGCAACACCACGTCCTGGGCGTGCGCCATGGGCTCGATGCCGTCCGTATTCACCGCCTGCATCTCCTCGACCAGCCCCAGAATGCTGGAAAGCTGCGTGAGATAGCCTTGCGCCTCGCTCTCGCCGACCTCGATGCGGGCCAGATGAGCGATGCGTTTTACATCGTCCAGCGTCAATGACATAAAATTCACCTCGGGTATAACTTATTTAAACGAGCTTAATAGGTTATTATAATTCATTTTATCGAACACCTCTAAAAGACCCCCGAGACACAAGTATGTTTGGATTCCTACGCGGTTATTTTTCTACTGATCTGGCAATTGACCTGGGTACCGCCAATACCCTGATTTACGTACGCGGCAAAGGCATCGTGCTGGACGAACCGTCCGTGGTGGCGATCCGCCAGGAAGGCGGCCCCTCCGGCAAGAAAACCATCCAGGCGGTCGGCGCCGAAGCCAAGCTGATGATCGGGCGCACCCCGGGTTCCATCACCGCCATCCGTCCGATGAAGGACGGCGTGATCGCCGACTTCACCATCACCGAGCAGATGCTCAAGTATTTCATCAAAAAAATCCACGATTCGCGCATGCTCTCCCCTAGTCCGCGCATCATCATCTGTGTGCCCTGCGGCTCCACCCAGGTGGAACGGCGTGCCATCCGCGAATCGGCGATCGGCGCGGGCGCCCGCCAGGTGTACCTGATCGAGGAACCGATGGCGGCAGCGATCGGCGCCGATCTTCCCGTGGCTGAAGCCACCGGCTCGATGGTCGTGGACATCGGCGGCGGCACCACCGAAGTGGGCGTGATTTCCCTCGGCGGCGTGGTTTATGCCTCTTCGGTGCGCGTAGGCGGCGACAAGTTCGACGAGGCTATCATCAACTACATCCGCCGCAATTACGGCATGCTGATCGGCGATGCCACGGCGGAAATGATCAAGAAAAAAATCGGTTCCGCTTTCCCTGCGTCCGAAGTGCTCGAGATGGAAGTCAAGGGACGCAATCTGGCGGAAGGCATCCCGCGCAGCTTCACCATTTCCAGCAACGAAGTGCTGGAAGCCCTGACCGACCCGCTCAACGCCATTGTCAGCGCAGTCAAACAGGCTCTGGAGCAAACGCCGCCTGAACTGGGCGCGGACATCGCCGAGAAGGGCATGGTACTCACCGGCGGCGGCGCGCTGCTGCGCGATCTCGACCGTCTGCTGATGGAAGAAACCGGCCTGCCGGTGGTGGTCGCGGAAGACCCGCTCACATGCGTCGTGCGCGGTTCCGGTCGGGCGCTGGAAGAAATGGACAAGCTCGGCACCGTATTCACGAATGATTGAGTTGGTAGCCTGGGTTAAGCGCAGCGCAACCCGGGGAAAACATATGTCGAGTTACGCGGCAAGCCGCTAACCCAACCTACATTACCACCCCCATGGATCACCAACCATTTTTCAAGCGCGGCCCCAGCCCTTTCGCACGGCTGGCGTTTTTCGGCCTGCTTTCCATCATGCTGATGGCTGTCGACGCGCGCTTCAATCAGCTCGAGCCATTACGCCAGGGGGTGGGACTGGCGCTGCATCCCTTGCAGCAAATCGCCAACAGCCCGCTTGCCCTGTCGCGCCGCGCGAGCGATTTTTTCGTCACGCAAAGCCAGCTCGCGCGCGAAAACGACCGCCTCAAGCAGCAACAGCTCATGACCGCCGTCCAGGTCCAGCGCAACCAGGCACTTCAGGCCGAAAACACCTACCTGCGGCGCTTGCTTGCCAGCAAGGAAAAATTCGACGACAGCGCGATAGCCGTCGAAATCATGAGCGATGGACGCGACCCGTTCAGCCGCAGGATTATCGTGGACAAGGGCAGCAGCGACCATATCCTGCCGGGCCAGGCGGTGATCGACGATGCCGGACTGGTGGGCCAGGTCACACGGGTACAGGTGTTGAGCAGCGAAATCACCCTGATTACCGACAAGGGCCAGGCGGTGCCGGTGGAAGTGCTGCGCAACGGCCTGCATGCCATCGCCTTCGGCCACGGCCAGGACAACACCCTGGAACTGGCTTTCATGGCCGCCAATATGGACATCCAGAACGGCGACAAGCTGGTGACTTCCGGCATTGACGGCTCTTATCCGCGCGGGGTGCCGGTCGCTGTCGTGACCCAGATCGAGCGCAACGCCGGCTATCCTTTCGCCAAGATCACCTGCACCCCGAGCGCTGGCGTCGATCGCTATCGCAACCTGCTGGTCGTGTCCGCCACGGCACCAAAGTCGAAAGCAGCATCGGGAAGGGAAAATAAATGAACGTTTCCGCACCCGCACTGACCCGCCCCGTCAGCGGACAATTCATCGCCACGAGCCTGTTTGCTGCCGTGATGATGGACCTTTTGCCATGGCAGGGGGTCGCATTGCTGGCACGCCCGGATTTCGTGCTGCTCGTGCTTCTTTACTGGGTGATCCACCAGCCGCTGCGCATTGGCATGGCTGCAGCATGGGGACTGGGGCTCATCATGGATGTCGCCGACGGCGCCCTGATCGGTCAGTATGCATTGTCCTACACCTTCGCCATCTTTCTCGCCCTGATCCTGCACCGCCGCATCCAGGCCTTCGGTCTGTGGCAACAAGCGTTGCATGTCAGCGTGCTGCTGCTGGTCAGCCAGTTGCTGACCTTGCTGGTGCACATGGTGAACGGGACAAGTTTCATCGGCTGGGGCTATTTCTTCGCCAGCGTCAGCGGCACGCTGCTGTGGCCTGCACTGGGGCTGCTTATTACAACCGCGCTGAAGCATAAAGCACTGCCTGAATAATGATCCGAGGATGAAGTTCGGCACCGAAATCAGGAACCACAAGCGGGAACTCTATTACTTCCGGCTGCGACTCGCCCTGAGTGCGGCCTTCGTACTGTTTTCCTTCTTTCTCCTTGGCGCGCGCCTGTTCTATCTGCAGGTCATGCAGCATGACCATTATCAAACTCTGGCCGAAAACAACCGCATATCCATCGTACCCATCGTGCCGAATCGCGGCCTGATTCTGGACCGCAACGGCGTGCCGCTGGCGAACAACTATTCCGCCTATACCCTGGAAATTACACCCAGCAAGCTGGAGGATCTCGACGCCACCATCAACAGCCTGGCCGACATCATCGAAATCACCAGCCGCGACAGAAAGCGCTTCAAGAAACTGCTGGAAGAGAGCAAGAATTTCGAGTCCCTGCCGATCCGCTCGCGCCTCACCGAGGTCGAGGTGGCGAAATTCGCCGTCAACCGCTACCGCTTCCCCGGCGTCGAAATCAAGGCTCGCCTGTTCCGTCATTATCCGCACATGGAAATCTTCTCCCACGTGGTGGGGCATATCGGACGCATCAGCGAAAAGGACATGGAGCGCCTGGAAGAAGAGGACGTTTTGTCCAATTATCGCGGCACCGACCATATCGGCAAGCTGGGACTGGAACAAAGCTACGAGCAGCAATTGCACGGCATCACCGGCTTCGAACAGGTGGAAACCGACGCCGGCGGACGCGCGGTACGCACCCTGGCGCACACGCCTCCGACTTCCGGCGACACCCTGTATCTTTCCATCGACAGCAAGCTGCAGCAAATCGCGGTGAAAGCCTTCGGCCAGTTTCGCGGGGCCCTGGTAGCAATCGAGCCGAAAAGCGGCGAAGTGCTGGCATTCGTCAGCCAGCCTGGCTTCGACCCCAACCTGTTCGTCGACGGCATCGACGCCGCCAACTGGGACGCCTATAACAATTCGCCCGACAAACCGCTCAACAACCGCGCCCTGCGCGGCCAATACCCGCCCGGATCCACCTTCAAGCCGTTCATGGCGCTGGCTGGCCTGGAACTGGGCAAACGTACGCCCTCCTACACCATCTCCGACCCCGGTTTCTACACCCTCCCCGGCAGCAGCCACCGTTACCGCGACTGGAAAGTCGGCGGCCACGGCTCGGTGGACCTGCACAAATCCATCGTTATCTCGTGCGACACTTACTATTACGGCCTTGCGGTAGACCTGGGCATCGACAACATCACCAACTTCATGAGCCACTTCGGCTTCGGCAGGAAAAGCGGCATCGACATCGAAGGCGAACAATCCGGGGTGTTGCCGTCGCAAGCGTGGAAAATGAAGCGCTTCCGGCAGAAGTGGTACACCGGCGACACCGTCAGCGTCGGCATCGGCCAGGGCTACAACCTCGCCACACCGCTGCAACTGGCGGTGGCGACCGCCGCCCTGGCCAATAACGGCCAGGTCATGCGGCCGCACCTGGTGCACAGCGTCCAGGACAGCAAAACCGGCCAGATCCGCGTTCTGGCGCCGGAAGCCCGCGACACCTGGCCGCTCAAGCCGGAAAACCTGGACCTGGTAAAAGCCGCAATGGTGGATGTCACCCTCCCCGGCGGAACCGCCTCACGCGCCAGCGCCGGAGCGGAATACAGCATCGCGGGCAAGACCGGTACCGCCCAGGTGGTCGCCATCAAACAGGGGCAAAAATACATTGAAAGCCAGGTCGCGGAGCGCAACCGCGATCATGCCCTGTTCATCGCCTTCGCCCCCGCCGACAAGCCAAAAATCGCCGTCGCCGTGCTGGTGGAGAACGGCGGCCATGGCGGCAGCACCGCGGCACCGATCGCGCGCATGGTGATGGACTATTACCTGCTGGGCAAAGTACCCAAAGAACAGCTCGCACCCGACGCGGCAGAGGAGCCGGAACATGATTAGACGCCTGTTTATCCGCTTGGTGTTACACCTGGACGGCTACCTGCTGCTCGCCCTCGCCATGATCATGCTGCTCGGCCTGGTAGTACTGTACAGCGCCGCAGGGGAGGACTTCCATTTCGTCACCCGGCAGTTGGTGAACCTGGCCGTCGCGCTGGGTGTCATGTGGCTGGTCGCCAACATCCCGCCGCAGCATCTGGCGCGGCTCGGCCCGCCGGTTTATGTAATCGGCCTGCTGCTGCTGCTCGGCGTGGCGATGTTCGGGGAAATCAGCCACGGCGCACGGCGCTGGCTATATATCGGCGTAACGCGCATCCAGCCCTCGGAGATCATGAAAATCGCCGTACCGCTGATGCTGGCTTGGTATTTCGACCGGCGCGCCGCCACCCTCCGCTTCAAGGATTTCGTCATCGCGGCTGCTTTGTTGCTGGTACCCGTGGCCTTCATCGCCAAGCAGCCCGACCTTGGCACCGCACTGATCGTGAGCGCTGCCGGTTTTTATGTGCTGTTCCTCGGCGGCCTGTCTTGGCGCGTGCTGATCGGCCTGGCGGTTGCCGGCGCAGCCAGCATGCCCCTGCTATGGTCGATGCTGCACGACTACCAGCGCCAGCGCGTGCTGACCCTGCTCGATCCGTCGCAGGACCCGCTCGGCGCGGGCTATCACACGCTGCAATCCACCATCGCCATGGGTTCCGGCGGTATTTTCGGCAAGGGCTGGCTGCATGGTACGCAAGCCCATCTTGAATTCATCCCCGAGCGCCATACCGACTTCATCCTGGCGGTGCTGGGGGAAGAATTCGGCCTGTTCGGCGGACTGGTATTGCTGGCGCTGTACCTGCTGGTAATCGGACGCGGCCTGGCCATCGCCGCAAATGCGCCGACCCTGTTCGGGCGCCTGTTCGCCGGCAGTATCGTACTCACCTTCTTCACCTACGCCTTCGTCAACGTCGGCATGGTGAGCGGCATCCTGCCGGTGGTCGGCGTCCCGCTGCCGCTGGTGAGCTACGGCGGCACCTCGGCGGTCACGCTGCTGTTCGGCATGGGTGCGCTGATGAGCATCCAGACCCACCGCAAGCTGGTGCAGACCTGAACGCGGAGCCCGGTTGGACTTCGATTTCTTAACGCCCGACAACAGCCTGATCGCTCTGTTCCTGTCCAGCTTCCTCGGTGCCACGGTGTTGCCCGGGGGGTCGGAAGCCGTATTGTTCGCCTTGCTCAAGCTCCATCCCGGGCTGCTCTGGAGCGCACTTGCCATCGCCTCCATCGGCAATACGCTGGGCGCCCTGACGTCCTACCTGCTGGGGCGCTTCCTGCCGCAGGACCGCAACCACCGTGCGGCAGGCTGGCTGCAGCGCCATGGCAGCCCGGTCCTGCTGCTCGCCTGGGCGCCACTGATTGGCGATGCGCTGTGCGTGGCGGCGGGCTGGCTGCGCATCAACGCCTGGCATGCCGCCCTGTTCATGTTGATCGGCAAAGCCGCGCGTTACGGCGCGGTCGCATTTGCCAGCACCTGAGAAGCCATATGGCTGACGATTATTTCAGCCGAAAGCGGTCGACCATACAGGTAACCCTGCACCTCTTCGCAACCGCAGGAAGAAAGGAAGCCGGATTGCGCCATGGTTTCCACCCCTTCCGCGATGACTCTCAATCCCAGATTCTGCGCCAATGACACAATAGCCTTGACCAGCGAGCCGCCATTGGCATGCTCGCCGATATCGCTGACGAAGGAGCGATCTATTTTGAGTTTATTCACCGGAAAACGCTGCAGATAGCTGAGCGAGGAATAGCCGGTGCCGAAATCATCGATCGCGAGGCTCACGCCCATGGCGCGTAACTCTGTGAGAGTAGCGATGATCGCTTCTTCATGGTGCATGGCGCTGTTTTCGGTGATCTCCAGTTCCAGGTAACGCGGCGCCAGCCCGGTCTGCTCCAGCACCCGCTGCACCATCGGCACCAGATCTGCCTGGTGGAACTGGATCGCCGACAGGTTGACAGCTACCGTGATGGGCGGCAGACCGGCCTGTTGCCATGCGCGGTTCTGTTCGCAAGCCTTCCTCAACACCCACTCGCCAACCGGAACGATGAGCCCGGTTTCTTCCAGCAAGGGGATGAACTTGTCAGGTGATACCAGGCTGCCGTCGGGTGGTTGCCAGCGCAGCAGCGCTTCTACGCCGATCATCCGGCCGTTGCGCAGGTCGAATTGCGGCTGGTAATGGAGGATGAATTCCTCGTGCTTGATGGCGCGATGCAAGGCGTGCTCGAGCACCAGCTGTTCTTGCCCGGAAGCATTCATTCCCGAATCGAAAAATTGAAAATTGCGCCCGCGCTCGGCGCGCGCCCGATTCATGGCGGTTTCGGCATTAATGAACAAATCATTGAAGTCGCACCCATCCTCGGGATAAACGCTGATGCCGAGGCTGCAGTTCAGGAACAACTCCTGCCCGGCGATGTTCAGCACCTCGGACGAGCTGTCATTGATCCTGGCGATGCACTGCATCAGCGCATCTTCCTGCACACCGAGCGGCAACAACACTGCGAACCTGTCGCCGCCAAGGCGCGCGACAAAACCGGCATACCCGACGCTTTCCCTGATTCGCCCGCCGATCACGCGCAAGGTTTCGTTACCGGCATCCATGCCGAGGGTACGCGGAATCTGCAGAAAACGATTGATGTTGATCACCAATAGCGCGAATTTCTCCGCGACAGGAAAGCGCTCCAGCAACTGATTCACTTTGCGCACGAGAAATTCGCGATTCGGTAAACCGGTAAGCAGGTCATAGTAGGCAATATGATCGATCTGCTCGCGCGCCAGTTTCAGGTCCTGCATGGCGCAGGACTTCTTCATTTCCCGCTCTACGGCCGGCACCAGGCGCGCCAGATTGTTCTTGTCGATGGTATCTGCTGCTCCGGCCATCATGGTGGCGACCGCCACCTCTTCCTCGATCAGCCCTGAAACGATAAGGAACGGGATATCCGGATTTTCCTGCTGTGCGATACGCATGGCAGAAGGGGCATCCAGGCCAGGCAGATTATGGTCACACAGGATCACGTCCCATTTTCCCTGCTTCAGCACGACACGCAAGGCGCCCGCGGTATCCACCCGCTGGTGCAGGAGGTCGCCATATGCGCGATGCAGGGCGTCGAGCATCAACTCCATGTCATCTTCCGAATCTTCCACGAAGAGAACCCGCAATGGCCTTTTATGCGTCATTTGAATTCTCCCACTAAGTCAGCCGTTGACGATCACACCCGGAATCGCCTGCAAGGGCAGGATTTTTTCCGCCGCGCCGCGCTTGATTGCCTCCTTGGGCATGCCGAACACCACGCAAGTCGCCTCATCCTGAGCCACTGTATAAGCCCTGGCGTTGCGCATTTCCAGCAGCCCCGCCGCGCCGTCGTCGCCCATGCCGGTCATGATGATGCCGACCGCGTTCTTGCCCGCCACCTTGGCGACCGAGCGGAACAGCACGTCCACCGAGGGGCGGTGACGGTTGACCAGCGGACCGTCCACCACCTCGACGAAATACTGTGCGCCGCTGCGCTTGAGCAGCATGTGCTTGCCGCCCGGCGCAATCAGGGCGCGTCCCGGCATCACCCGGTCGTTGTTTTGCGCCTCCCTGACCTCGATCCGGCTCAGTCCGTTAAGCCGCTCGGCGAATGCCGCGGTAAATTTCTCCGGCATGTGCTGGACGATCACGATGCCCGGACAAACCCGCGGCAAGGCGGTCAGCACCACTTCCAGCGCCTGGGTGCCGCCAGTGGAAGTACCGATGGCGACGATCCGCTCGGTGGTCTGGGCCAGCGCCTCGCCGTGGCCGGCGGGCAGTACGGCGTCCGCGGTCAACTTGGGCGCCACCTTCTGCGCCTGGGGCGCCAGCCGTCTGACGTTGGCCTGCGCGGCCGCTTTGACGGCACCGGCAATGTCGGAAGTCGAGTCCTGCAAAAAACGCTTGAGGCCGATCTTCGGTTTGGTCACGATGCTCACTGCGCCGGCAGATAGTGCCTGCATGGTGGTTTCTGCCCCGGCTTCGGTGAGGGTGGAGCAGATCACCACCGGTGTCGGCCGTTCGGCCATGATCTTGCGCAGGAAACTGATGCCGTCCATGCGCGGCATTTCGACATCGAGCACGATGACGTCCGGCCACTCCCGGCGCATGCGCTCCATGGCGAAAATTGGATCCGCGGCTGCGCCCATCACATGAATCGCCGGATCTTCTTCCAGCATGGCCGTCAGTACCTGGCGCACAACGGCCGAATCGTCCACGATCAACACGTTTATTTTCTTGCTCATCAGCTACTCGCCCCGACAGTATTTTTTTTCCCCAGGGCGTTATGCCGCACCCAGGCATGGCCGCTCGCAATATCGAACATGAGCTGCCGGTGGCCGCTGCCGCCCAGGTGCTCCGCCGTCAGGGAAAAGCCATAGTGCTGGAGCAGCTTGTATGCGATTTGCCTGTTGCGGCAGGGCACGTCGCGACAAGCGCCGCCATTACCTTTTGATTCCTGCTGCGCGGCCTCTTCTTTTCCGACGTGGCGGAACATGTTGCCCCCGCCGAACAGCTTGACCTGGTACTCATCCGGCCACGTGCCGGCAGCGCGGATTTCGTGCATGAACAGCTGCAGCGCCTCGTCGGCATAGCGACCGTCCAGCTGTTTTCCCGCACTGGCGCCGCGGCTGGGCAACATGTAATGGCACATGCCGCCGATGATGCGCTGCGGGTGCCACATGGTGATCGAGATACACGAACCCAGGATGGTGCGAATACGGATGCTTTTGTCGCCGAAATAGAAATCGCCCGGCTGCAGAAAAATATCCATCGCATGGGGGTGAGGCATTTTCTTCATGGCTTGCGATAAATTGACGGCATGACGGTTTTCAGTTCATCGACTACGCCATTCAGGCTTTCCGAGTGGCCGATCAGCAGATATCCGCCGGGCTTGAGCAATTCCATGATGCGGCGTACCACCTGGCGTTTGGTCTCGGTATCGAAATAAATCATCACGTTGCGCAGGAAGATCACATCGAATTCGCCCAGCTTCGGCAACTTCAAATTCAGGTTGACCTGCATGAAGTTGACGCGGTTACGCAGGCGGCGTTCAACCAGAAAAGTGCCCGCCTGGGAACCTATGCCCTTCAGGCAGTAGCTGGTCAGCATGGACTGCGGAATGTCTTCCGCCTGGTCCATCGGATAGTGCCCACCGCGCGCCTTTTCCAGCACGCGCGTGCTGATGTCCGAGGCGACCACTTCCCACGGCTTGTCGCCCAGGCAGTCCGCCAGGATCATGGCGATGCTATAGGCCTCCTGGCCCGACGAGCTTGCCGCACTCCATACGCGGAAGGCTTTGCCGGGAAGATGCTGCGGCAGGATATGGTTGCGCAGAAAATCGAAATGCTTGGGCTCGCGGAAAAAATAGGTTTCGTTGGTCGTCAGCAAATCCACCGCCACCTGCAGTTCCGCGCGGCTTTCATCCTTCATCAGGGCGCGAAAATAATCGCCGTAACTGGGAAAGCCATGATGTTTGACACGCTTCGCCAGGCGTCCGCTCACCAGCGGTTTTTTCGCGGGCGACATGCTGATGCCGGCGATGTCGTAAATCATGGACTGGAACTGCTTGAATTCCTGATCACTCAAGCTGGGTATATTCATGGCTCTTCTTCTTTATCGCGCCGGGTTGAATTTGCACCGGTTCGTCCGCCAGACAACGGCGCCCGGCAAGGCGCCGGGCCGGGTCATGATGCCCGAGGCCGCTGGTCGGCCGCCCAGGTTATGCGCGCATCTGTTCCGCAATATTCTCCCCATCCGGCACGCCGGCCAGCGCGGCCATTTCATCGACCGAGAGAACACGGTTGACGTTGAGGATAATGACGAACTTGCTGGCCACCTTGCCCATGCCCTTGATGAAATCCGTGCGGATCTTGGCGCCGAACGCGGGTGCCGGCTCGATGTCCTGGTCCAGTATCTCCAGCACTTCGTTCACCGCGTCCACGATCACGCCCACATCCTGGGATTCGCCCTCCGCTTCTATCTCGATGATCACGATGCAGGTACGCCGCGTGATATTGGTTCCCGCACGCCCGAAGCGCACGGAAAGGTCCACCACCGGCACCACCGCGCCGCGCAGGTTGATCACACCGCGAATGAACCCGGGCATCATCGGCACCTCTGTGAGGTTCCCGTACTCGATGATTTCCTTGATGGCGAGGATGCCCATGGCAAACACCTCGCCACCCAGGTTGAAGGTTAGGTATTGCTGCTGATCCCGCCCCGTATCGGCGACGGGCAGCTGTGATTCACTGTTAACCAACTGTCCCATGACTTGAACTCCAGAAATTTTCTCGGGGTGGCGCAGAAATCGTTTCCGCGCCCGGCTGGACTGCCCCCCTGATGGACACTGCTCTTAGAAGCGCACGAACTCGGCTTCGTCCAGCATCGGATCGGCGGCTTGCCGCACCACCCCCGCCAGCTTCGCGCCCACCGCCGTCTTGGCCTGCTTGCTCGGCGCCTTGCGGGCAACCGTAGCGGCGCCGCCGGACTCGATCTTGAAGAAGCTCATGAGCTGTTGCAGCTGCTCCGACTGGCTGCTCATCTCCTCGGCAGTGGCTGCCAGCTCTTCCGAAGCGGACGCGTTCTGCTGCGTCGTCTGGTTGAGTTGCGACATCGCGGTGTTGATCTGGCCCACGCCAGAAGACTGCTCTTCGGACGCCGCAGTGATTTCCTGCACCAGGTCCGAAGTCTTGTTGATGGCGGGCACCATTTCGTCCAGCAGCTTGCCGGCCTTTTCCGCCAGATCCACGCTGCTGCTGGCTACCTGGCCGATTTCCTGCGCCGCCACCTGGCTGCGTTCCGCCAGCTTGCGCACTTCCGCCGCCACCACCGCGAAGCCCTTGCCGTGTTCGCCGGCGCGCGCCGCTTCGATGGCGGCATTGAGCGCCAGCATATTGGTCTGGTAGGCGATGTCGTCGATGATGCCGATCTTGTCGGCGATCTGTTTCATGGCGTCGACCGTCTGCTTCACTGCGCCACCGCCTTCTGTCGCCTGTTTTGCCGCCTGCGAGGCCATGCCGTCGGTCACCTTGGCGTTCTCGGTATTCTGGCTGATGGACGCGCTCATCTGCTCCACCGACGCACTGGTTTCTTCCACGCTCGCCGCCTGCTCGCTGGAGCCCTGCGACAGGGATTGCGCCGTCGCGCTCACTTCTTCCGAAGCGCTGGACAGGTTGTCCGCCGCGCCGCGCACTTCGGCGATGATCTGGGACAGCTTGGCCACCATGTTCTGCATCGCGGTCAACAGCATGCCGGTTTCGTCGCCCGAGTTCACTTCGATACGTGCGGTCAGGTCGCCTTCGGCCAGCGCGTTGGCTACGGTTACCGCCTCGTTGATCGGCCGGGTAATGCTGCGCGTGACCCCGAAAGCGATGCCCATCGCCAGCAGGACCGCCACGCCGCTCAGCATCAGCATCAAGGTGCGTGCAGCCTGGTAGTCTTCGGCGGCTTGCTTGGCCGCTTTATCCATCATTTCGCCCTGGAATTCGATCAGCTTGTTCACGGCGTCGAAATAGACCAGCTGCGCCGGGCGAATTTCTCCGAGCAGCAGGATTTTCGCTTCATCCTTCTTGCCCTCTGCGGCGAGCTTCATGAACTGGTCCTGCCCGCCAATGTACTTGGCGCGCGCCTCGGTCACGCTTTTCAGCATCTCCTTGCCCTTGTCGCTGGTGATGGACTTGTCCAGTTTTTCGAGGCTTTCCTTGATGTTCTTTCTCGAATCGTCGATACGCTCCAGTTCCTTCTTGACCTCTTCGGGCTTGTCCAGCAACAGAACGTTCCGCATCGAACGGGCAATCCGGTTGATATTCATCAGCAAGTTATTTGCCACTACCGTCTTCGGGTAGCGGTCATTGGCCATTTTGTCCATGCCATCGTTCATGCCGGACAAGCGGGTAATGCCGATAAAGGCGATCGCCGCCATCAATATCACCACCACGCCAAAACCCAACCCCAACCTCACGCCTATTTTCATGTTCTTGAACATTTTTCATCTCCTGATTTAAATCGAATCGATACCACCGAATCTATCCACCAACCCATTCACGCCATTACCATAAACGTCCCAGCAGCACGGTCAGGCCGGCAAAAACCGTCCCGTCCGGCGAAGCATCGTTAAGCCCCCAGGCACTTCCGGCATCGAACACCACCCGCTTGCTGTAGTTATAACTGGCACCCGCCATGAACTGCGCTGTCGCGGCGGTGCCGCGCCGGGTGTACCCGCTCAGTTCGCCGAACACGCTCCAGCGCGCGTCGATACTGTGCGAAAGTGCTGCCGCCCAGCCGTACTGGGTGCGCCCCTCCGTTGCGTCAATCGCGCCGATGTAGGCCGCGTTGAGGTTCAGATCGAAATGGTTTGCAGCAAAATCGCGGCTGTAGATCGCATTGACCAGATAATCCGCCTTGCCGCTGCCCAGGGTGTCCTTCGCGGTCGGCGACTTGAAGCCGGCCTCAACGCCCCAGGCGCTCCCCTCGCGGCTCCCCGCGATGCGGTGCTTGAGCAACAAGGTCGTATCACCGGCCCCGGTGAATGAATTATTGTCCAGGTCGGTACGCCTGATCCCCAGTTCACTGCCCAGCAGGACGCCCCAGTCCTCGCTGAACGCCAGCTTGGCCAGCACGGGGATGCTGTCGCGGCGCTTGTCGCCGCCGCCCCTGATGCGCTGCCAACCCATTTCCATTTCCAGCCATCCCGGCGCGGAGAGCCCGGCCGGATTGGATACCGTGGGGCGGTAAGGTGTCGCTTCCACGTCCTGTTGTTCGGCTTGGGCGCTGGTCACCACGCCCGTCGCGGCGAGCATTCCCAGGCACAGGCCGGCCCCCGCCATACGTTTGCTATTCGCGAACATGAATTGCTGCGGGCAGTTGAGATTCAGGTTCAACATCATTGCGCCAGCGCGAGATCGTTCGCGCGTTGCCGGGAAACCGGCTGCGCTTCGTGGGCCACCACCTGCTGCACCAGCGATGGCACATCCAGGATCAGCGCCACCTCGCCGCTGCCCAGGATGGTGGAGCCGCCGATCCCCTTGAGGTGCTGGAAAATGCTGCCGAGCGGCTTGATGACCGTCTGGAACTCGCCCAGCAGGCCATCCACCACCAGCCCAGCTTTTTGCCCGGCGTACTGCACCACCACGATGTTTTCGCGGCGCGGCGTCTCGCCGCTGACTTCGAACAGGTCGCGCAGCCGTATGAAAGGCAACACTTCGTTGCGCAGGTTGACATAGTTGCGCTCCCTGAGCGCCTGGCGGTCCTGCTCCGACATTTCCACGCACTCCAGCACCATGTCGAGCGGAATGACGAAGGAGGATTTGCCGACACCGACCAGGAAGCCGTCGATAATCGCCAGCGTGAGCGGCAAACGGATGCGGATGGTGGTGCCCACCGTGTACTGGCTTTCGATCTCGATGTTGCCGCGCAGCGCTTCGATGTTGCGGCGCACCACGTCCATGCCCACGCCGCGCCCGGAAATGTTGCTTACCTGCTCGGCGGTGGAGAACCCGGCCTCGAAGATGAGGCGGAATACTTCCTGATCGGACAAGGCATGGTTGGGCGCCACGATGCCTTTCTCGATGGCCTTGGCCAGAATTCGCTCGCGGTTGAGCCCGCCGCCGTCGTCGGAGACCTCGATCACGATGCTGCCGGATTCGTGGTAGGCGTTGAGGCGCACCGTTCCGCGCGCCGGCTTGCCGCGCTGGGCGCGCAGTTCGGCGTTCTCGATGCCGTGGTCCATGGAGTTGCGCACCAGGTGGGTGAGCGGATCGCCGATCTTCTCCACCACCGTCTTGTCCAGTTCGGTTTCGGCGCCGCTGATGAGCAGGGCGATGTCCTTGCCGAGATCCTTGCTGACATCGCGCACCACGCGCTGGAAACGGTTGAAGGTATCGCCGATCTGCACCATGCGCAGGTTCAGGGCGCTATCGCGCACTTCCTCGACCAGGCGACCCAGCGTGGAAACGGATTCCAGCAATGCCGGCTGCCCGCTGCGCTGCGCCAGGATATTGACGCCGGCCCCGGCGATCACCAGTTCGCCGATCAGATTGATGAGCTGGTCGAGCTTCTCGGCGTCGACGCGCACCAGTTGCTGC
Source organism: Sulfuricella sp. (assembly GCA_039683315.1). Taxonomy (GTDB): domain Bacteria; phylum Pseudomonadota; class Gammaproteobacteria; order Burkholderiales; family Sulfuricellaceae; genus Sulfurimicrobium. Next base: position 234 of record JBDKRR010000090.1, on the reverse strand, counting down.
TGCTTGGCCTTGGTGTCCTTGACCTGTTTCTGTTTCTCCAGAGCGGCTTCCACCACTTCCGGCTGAACCATGCCTTGTTCCACTGCAATCTCGCCGAGGTGCTTCTGATGCTCGCCGGATGTTTTCTCAGCACGGGCGTCTTCCTGTGACTGGATTTCCAGCACCATTTCCAGCTCGTTCCGCGTCAGCGTGCCGCAGCGCACAAGGATCTCGCCCAGGCGCAGGTCTTCTTCC
>JBDKRR010000089.1:0-5292 GCA_039683315.1 Sulfuricella sp. | reverse complement strand
GGCTTCTTCGCGCGCGCGGCGTTCCTCTTCTTCCCGGGCCAAGCGTTCGGCTTCCTCGCGGGCAACACGCTCAGCTTCTTCCTGTGCCAGACGCTCGGCTTCTTCACGCGCGCGGCGTTCCTCTTCTGCCCGCGCCAAGCGCTCGGCTTCCTCGCGGGCTGCGCGCTCAGCTTCTTCCCGTGCTATCCGCTCCGCTTCCTCGCGGGCGGCACGTTCCGCCTCTTCCTTCACCTTGCGCTCGGCAGCCTCGCGCACGCGGCGTTCCGCTTCTTCCCGCGCCTTCAAGCGCTTGGCGATTCTTTCTTCCCTTGCTTTGCGCTCCGCTTCCTCACGGGCGGAACGTTCAGCCGCCTCCTTTGCCTTGCGTTCGGCTTCTTCCTGAACCCGGCGGGCCTCTTCTTCCCTTGCCACACGCTCCGCTTCCTCGCGGACAGCGCGTTCCGCTTCTTCCATCGCCTTGCGTTCGGCTTCTTCTCTCGCTCGGCGCGCAGCTTCTTCCTTGGCCAAGCGCTCCGCTTCCTCACGGGCGGCAAGTTCCGCCGCCTCCTGCGCCTTGCGTTCGGCTTCTGCGTGAACCCGGCGGGACTCTTCTTCCCTTGCCACACGCTCCGCTTCCTCGCGGGCGGCGCGTTCCGCGTCCTCTTTCGCCTTACGTTCGACTTCTTCGCGAACCTGGCGCGCCTTTTCTTCCTTGGCCTGACGCTCTGCCTGCTCTCGAACAGCACGCTCGGCTCCTTCCTTCGCCTTGCGCTCGGCTTCTTCACGAGCGATACGTTCGGTCTCCTCCTTGACCCTTGCCTCGATCTGCAACCGGCGCTCGACTTCTTCTCGTGCGGCCAGTTGCTCGGCTTCCTTTTGAAGCTTTTCCTCGATATCGCCCAGGGAAATCAAATCTTCTTCTTCGGCTTCCGCCTCGGACGGCTTCTGCTTTTCCAGCGCATCCATGAATGCCTGGGTGTCTGCGACGGTAACGTAAATCCCTTGACGCGAATGCTCGGGGGCATTGATGGTGAATTGACCGGCAGGTATATAGCTTTCGCGAATCAGCCGCTCCTGGAGCAATGCCTCCAGTTCCGGCATGAGTTTGTTTTCCTTCATGCCCGATGTGGCGATGACATTCTCGACCGTCGTCTTCCCGTCGATCAGCGCGAGGATTTTTTGCCGCCGGTCTGCAAAAATTCCCCAGCGACCTTTGGATTCATTTATTCCTTTTGGGGTTTTTTCGAAGACGGTTTGCTTGTCGATGGACATGCTTGATTTTTCCGGACGGGTGGCGATTGGCGCACGGGTGAATGGTTTGATTTTATTCTACGCCAAACGCCATGAAATCCGGAATGGACAAATGCACATGAACTTTTTTTCATATTCAGACATCCGTGCTGAAAGTTTTCTTTGTGGAGTGAACCATTCCCATGTTGAGCGAATCAAATTTGCATATCGATTTCAACCACCGAAATATGAAGTCCACCTTGTGTAACAAAAAGGAGAACCATCATGCTGGATTCATTGAAACGGGTAGGCAAGGACATCGGCCGCGAGATCAACCGCGCCTGGGAAAACCTTTCGGAAGGATGGCGCGAATTGCTGAGCCGTGGAAACAACGCGCTCACCCACTTCTCACGCAACAAGGAAGATGAACTTGCCACGGGCAACACCCTGACGGCATTCCCGCGCTGGAGCCTGCTGGCGGGAGAAGTGGAAGAAACGGAAAAGGAAATCGTGGTGCGCGTTGAAGTCCCCGGCATGGACAAGGACGACTGCCGCATCTCGATCGAGGGCAACACGCTTTTCCTGAGCGGCGAGAAACGCTTCGAGCGCGAAACGCACGACAGCACCTACCATGTCATGGAACGGGCTTACGGCTCGTTCCAGCGCGCCATCCCCCTGCCGCGCAACGTCGACACCGAGCAGGCCGAGGCCAGCTACAAGAACGGCGTATTGAGCGTGCGCCTGCCCAAGTCCGGCAACCAGACCGCCAGAACCATTCCGGTCAAGGGATGATGAGGTTCAGACTGCAGGCAGTCGTGGCGCTGACGTTGATCTGCGCTGCGGCTACAGGCTTCGCATCCGGCGGCAAGGAGGAGGACAAGACCATGGGTTTCACGCTCACATCTAGCGCTTTTTCACCCAACGGAACGATTCCGCCGCTCCACACTTGCCAGGGCCGCGACGTGTCGCCGCCCCTTTCGTGGACGCCGCCGCCCGCCGGCACCAAGAGCCTGGTGCTGATCATCGACGACCCGGACGCACCCGACCCGGCTGCACCACAGATGACGTGGGTGCACTGGGTGCTGTACAACATACCGCCCGCAACCGGCGGTTTGCCCGCGGGCATGACCGCGCAAACACTCCCCGACGGCACCCTGCAGGGCGCCAACGACTGGCAGCGCAGCGCCTACGGCGGGCCATGTCCGCCCGTGGGGCGCCATCACTATTTCCACAAACTGTATGCCCTCGACACCCTGTTGCCAAACCTGAAAATTCCGACCAAAGCCACGCTCGAGAGGGCCATGAAAGGGCATGTACTGGCGCAGGCCGAGCTGGTCGGGCTGTATCAGAAACATTGACGGCTGCTTGCCGTCCTTCTTGCCTGCCAGGCGCCATGTACAATGGCGCCCATGACTATCGACGGCACCACTCCTTTCTCGGCGCTTACCCCTGACGCCGTCCTGAATTCGCTCGACAGCGTCGGCTTGCGCGGCGACGGCCGGCTGCTGGCGCTCAACAGTTACGAAAACCGGGTTTACCAGGTCGGCATGGAGGAAGGGCCGCCGCTGGTGGCGAAGTTTTACCGCCCGGGGCGCTGGACAGACGCCGCCATTCTCGAAGAGCACGCCTTCGTCGAGGAACTGGCCGAGCGCGAGATCCCGGTCGTGCCGGCACTGAAATTGGGCGGGGGTAAAACGCTGCACGCCTTCGAGGGCTTCCGCTTCGCGCTGTTCCCCAAGCACGGCGGCCGCGCGCCGGAACTCGAAAACAGCGACACGCTGGAATGGATGGGCCGCTTCCTCGGCCGCATTCACGCCATCGGCGCGCTGCGTCCCTTCCACGAGCGTCCCACGCTGGACATAGTTAGCTTCGGCGAGGAGCCGCGCGACTACCTGCTGGCGCACGACTTCATCCCGGCCGACCTGAGCGAGGCCTACCGCAGCGTGGTGGACCAGGCGCTGGACGGGGTGCGGCGCTGCTTCGACCGCGCCGGCAAGGTGGCCACCCTGCGCCTGCACGGCGACTGCCATGCCGGCAACGTGCTGTGGACCGACAGCGGCCCCCACTTCGTCGATTTCGACGACAGCCGCATGGGTCCGGCGGTACAGGACCTGTGGATGCTGCTTTCGGGCGAGCGCGCCGACATGACGCGCCAGCTCGCCGACCTGCTCGCGGGTTATGAAGATTTCTACGATTTCGACACGCGCGAGCTGCACCTGGTCGAGGCGCTGCGCACCTTGCGCCTGATCCACTATGCCGCCTGGCTGGCGCGCCGCTGGGACGACCCGGCGTTTCCCGCGGCCTTCCCCTGGTTCAACTCGCAGCGCTACTGGCAGGACCGCGTTCTCGAATTGCGCGAACAGATCGCACTGATGGACGAGGGGCCGCTGTGGTCGGCTTAGCGGCAGGTGCCCTGAGCGTATAAAATTTAACTATACCTGACCAAAACGATGGTGTAATTTATCGCCTCAATGACCCAGCCCTTAGCCCAAACCACGAACTCCCAAGTCATCAAGCTGGAAGAAGAGCTATACAAGCGCAACCAGCAGATCGCCCTGTTCAAGGAAGTGGTCATGGCGGTGCGCGAGCGCTTCGATGTCGACGGCATTTTCGACATGGTAGCGAGCTTCGCCCAGGGGCTGATCAAGGCCGAAACCGTCCTCATCCCCGTGCTGGACGAAGACTGCACCACTTACACCTACCGCGCCGGCTGCGGCCTGAATGCCGAGGAAATCGTCGGCGAAAGCCTGGACATCAACCTCGGCATCTGCGGCTGGGTGTGGAAGCACCAGCGCCCCTGGTGGCACGGCGTGCTGGAGGAGTTGAGCGAAGAAGAGCGCAACAAGTGGGAAAAGGAAGTCGGCAGCGTCATCCTGGTACCGGTGGTGGGCCGCAATCACTTTCTCGGCGGCATCGCCGGCATCAACAAGATCGGCGGACGCGATTTCGACCGCAACGACCTCGACCTCCTCACCCTGCTGGCCAGCCAGGTCGCCATCGCCATCGACAACAACAGCCTGATCGAGCAGCTGGAGCAGGCCAACCGCAGCCTGTTCAGCGAGAAGAAAAAAGCCCAGGTCACCCTCTCATCCATCGGCGATGCGGTGATCACCACCGATACCCAGGGACGCATCGAGTACCTCAACCCGGTTGCCGAACAAATTTTCTCCACCAGCCTGAGCGAAGCCAGATCGAAGCGCCTGGCGGAACTGGGCACCCTGCTGTTCGAACACAGCCGTAAAGAAGCCGGCAACCTGGTGGAGCACTGCCTGCACAAGGGCAGCCTGCCGGAACAGTACAACACCCTGGTCCTGGTGCGCGACGAGCGGCGGGAAATCTACCTTGAGCCCAGTGCAGCACCGATGCGCGACCAGAACGGCAATGTGTTCGGCGTCGTGCTGGTGTTGCGCAACGTGACGCAAACGCACGAACTGACCAGCCAGCTTTCGCACCAGGCCACGCATGACGCCCTGACCGGGTTTTTCAACCGCCACGAATTCGAATACCGCATCAAGCAGGCCATCCATGACGCCCAGGTGAGCAACAGCGAACATACCGTGCTGTACATGGACCTCGACCAGTTCAAGGTGATCAACGACACCTGCGGCCATATCGCTGGCGACGAGCTGCTGAAGCAGTACACCGCCAAATTGGCCAGCCGGCTGCGCCAGGATGACATCCTGGCGCGGATCGGCGGCGACGAATTCGGCCTGTTGCTGCAGAATTGCTCAACCGAGCAGGCGCTCGCCTTTGCCAACAAGATTCTTGAGCTGACTCAGCATTTCCGCTTCGCCTGGGAAGACAAAACCTTCAGCATCGGCATCAGCATCGGCCTGATCAACATCGATCGCCAGAGCAAATCCGTGATGCACATCATGAGCCGCGTCGACGCCGCCTGCCACATGGCGAAAGAAGCCGGGCGCAACCGCATCTACGTGCACGACGAGGCCGACCAGGCGCTGCACGCGCGCCACGGCGAGATGGAATGGACGCCGCGCATCACCAAGGCGCTGGAAGAGCAGCGCATGGAACTCCATTACCAGCCCATCGTGCAGCGCGATGCGCCCGAGGACATCGTCAGCC
>JBDKRR010000088.1:0-5163 GCA_039683315.1 Sulfuricella sp. | reverse complement strand
GCCGCGGCGGCTCCTGCTAATCGGCCTCGGGGGCGGCTCCTTGGTCAAGTTTTGCCACTATCGGCTGCCGGCTACGCACATGACGGTGCTGGAAAACAATCCTGACGTGATCGCATTTCGGGACGCTTTTCTGGTTCCACCCGACAGCCCCAATCTCAAGGTACAGGAGGCCGACGGTGCGGCGTATCTGGAGCAAACGGAAAAAGGAATCGACGTGTTGCTGGTGGATGCCTTCGACAGCGACGGTTTCGCCCCCGGCCTCGCCAACCGGGAATTCTTCGAACAGGCCCGCGCCAAGCTGACGGGAAGCGGCGTGTTGGTGGTGAATCTGGCCGGAGACGCAGAGACCTATGCGGGCCTGATCGGGGTGGTCATGCAGGTCTTCGACGATCGGGTCATCGTATTCCCGGTGCGGGAGGACGACAACTATGTACTGCTGGCCTTCAGGGATCCAGATTTCGAGCCCGACTGGCGCCGGCTGCCTGCTTTGGCAAAGGAATTGCGGTCCAAGTACGGACTGGACTTTCCCCTCTTCCTGGAAAAAATCGAGCGCTCGGCCAAGCTCGATCTGGCCCGCCGCGAAGCGGGGCGCGGGTAGATCGCTGCATGGCCGAAGTGTCCCGGCATGCCCCGGTAGCGAGGTGATCCGGAAAAAGGGTCGGAGTTTCTTTCTGTCAGTCAGTTTGGTGTGGCTGTCTGCGCACGGCTATGTCAAACTACTTCAGCCTCCCGCATAGTGAAACAGGCCATCAGCCATGTCTTCCGCTTTTGCAAATCCAGAAACAACTCGATTGGCCAACAAGCTTGCTTTCACGGCCGCACTGATCTGGACGTTGATCCTGGGCGGTTCGCTGACCTGGATTCTCGTTCAGGGTCGACAGAATGCCGTTACCCTGGCGCAGGCGGAAGCCACCACCATCATCAATAAAGATTTTGCCCTGCGCCTCTGGGTGATCTCACAAGGCGGGATTTATGTCTCGCCCAGCGACAAGACGCCGCCCAACCCCTATCTCGCCCATGTTCCCACGCGCGACGTGGTCACCTCGGCAGGGCAGCCATTGACCCTCATGAACTCTTCTTATGTGCTGCGGCAGGTGATGCAGTGGGGCGAAGCAATGTATGGCACCAAGACCCGAATCACCTCGCTCCACCCCCTGAATCCGGACAACCGCGCTGACGCCTGGGAAACACAGGCGCTGGAGCGGCTCAAGAAGGGGGAGAACGAATTCACCCAGATCCAGGAAATGAATGGCGCTCCCTACGTCAGGATGGCCAGGGCGCTGCGGGTAGAGCCCAGTTGCCTCAAGTGCCACAACGACACGCGCATTGGCGGCATGCGCGGTGCCGTCAGCACCTCTGTTCCAATCGATCCCTATTACGATTTATGGCGCAAGGAAGCGAAAGGCGTCGGGCTTACCTATCTTGCCGTTTTCATCCTGGGAATCTCCGGTATTTTCCTCGGGCGCAACGCTCTACTGCGGCGCATTGGCGAGCGGGAAAAAGCCAATAGTGCCCTGCTGGAAAGCAACAAGCGCTTGGCCTTGCACCAGCAGCAAACCATGCTGGCTTATATTGAAGTCGATCCGCATCTCCGCGTTACGCAATGGAATCCTGCCGCCGAGAAGATTTTCGAGTTCAGCCGGGAGGAGGTAATAGGGCGTCGTCTTGACGAACTGATCATCCCCGAAGCGGAAAAGAAAGCTGCCGAGGCGTCCTGGAAGGCCCTCTTGTCATCGGGAACGGAAGGGAAAAACAACATTACCGAAAATATCACCAAGCATGGCAAACAGATTATTTGCGAGTGGAATGAGACCCCGCTTACCGATGCCAGCGGGAACATTATCGGTTTGGTGTCGCTGGTGCAGGATATTTCAGAAAGGGTTCATGCCGAAGAATCACTCAAACAGCTCAACCAGAATCTCGCACAGCGAGTACAGGAAGAAGTCAGCAAAAACCGCGACAAGGATCACTTACTGATGCATCAGTCGCGACTCGCCGCCATGGGGGAAATGGTGCACAACATCGCGCATCAATGGCGGCAACCGCTCAACGCCCTCGGCCTGGTCATCGCCAACATCCGGGACGATTACCAATATGGAGAACTCGATCAGCAACGTCTGAATGACGCGGTGGAGAAATCCACCATGCTCCTCAACAATATGTCCAAAACCATCGACGATTTCAAAGATTTTTTCCGTCCTGACCTGGAGAAGGAGAAATTCGATGTCGCGAATGCCATAAGGGAAACGGCGAACCTTATCGACGCATCCCTGAAAAACAACTTTGTTTCCATCGACATGGACTTGCCCGAAGGCGTGATCGCCTATGGGTTCCCTTCTCAATTCAGCCAGGCGCTGCTAAACGTCATCACCAACGCCAAGGAGGCAATTCAGCAACGGGGTATCGGTGATGGTCGCATACGGCTGAGTTTGCGAGCGGAAGAGGGGCGCGCGCTGGTGACCGTGAACGACAACGGCGGCGGCATTCCGCGAGACATTCTTGCCAAGGTATTCGACCCCTATTTCACTACCAAGGAAACAGGCAGCGGGATCGGCCTCTATATGACCAAAACGATCATCGAACGAAACATGGGGGGGCAGGTGCTGGCTCACAATACGGAAGATGGCGTGGAAGTCACGGTGTCAGTGCCGCTTGCGGCTCCCAAGGAGCCAGAAAAATGTTGAAAAGAGGGCGCAACTTCAAGCCGTCGATCGTTTGGGCTGCAGCCCTTGTCGTGGTGCTGCTGGGAGCATGGGGTGTTTCTCAGCTTTCCCGGACACGTGCTCCCGATACGCCTCCTCCCAGCGTCCCTGTCAGATTGGGGGTGGCGCTGGAACCCGGCAGTGTCATGATGATGGTGGCGGTCGACAGGGGTTTTATTCTGCAGGAAGGATTGGAACCCGCTGTCCACGTCTATCCAAGCGGCAAAGCGGCCATGCAGGACGGGTTGTTTGAACAGCAGGCGGATATCATCACGACAACAAATATCCCCGTAGTACTCGCCGCATTTTCCAGGCAGGATTTCAAGGTGGTCGCCACCATTTTCAAGGCCGACAACATCAACCGCATCGTCGCGCGCAAGGATGCGGGCATCGCACGGCCAGAGGATTTGCGCGGCAAGAGAATTGCCACGCAAAAAGGGTCCGCCGTTCATCAATTTCTCAACCTCATGCTCGAAAAATACGGCATCCCCACTCAGCAGATAGAACTGAGGCAGGTCACACCCCAGGAACTTCCCGGCCTCCCCAAAGCGCTGGCAGATGGGAAGTTCGATGCAATTTCCGTGCGCGAGCCCTTCACCAGCGAGGCCAAGGCCTGGCTCGGCAAGAATGCCATGGTCTTCGATGAGCCGGGTCTCTATACCCAGTTTGAGGTTGTCGTCGTCCGCGAAAGCCTGCTGCGCGAGCACCCCGAAATTGTTGTCAAATTGCTGCGAGCCCTGTTCAAAGCTGCCGATTTCACAAGCCGGCAACCGGGACAAACAAAGGCGGTAATGGCCAGTTGGCTCGGCATTTCCCTCGATAAGGCGGAACAGCTTTGGCCCGTTTGGGAACCTCGCGTTACCCTGGACCAAAACCTGACAAGCACTTTGGAAACGACCGCAAAATGGGCTATACAACAGAATCTCGTCAAGCGAGATGAGTCTCCTGCTTACGGTGCCCTTCTGGATGGAGGCGCGCTCAGGTCAGCCTCCAGCGTCGGAGGGAATGATCGCTGATCCCGATTCGGCCGGTTGAATCGCCCCGGCTCCACTAGACACTTTCGAGCCGGTTGAAATACTGTTTTTCGAACTCTACCGGAGTAAGGCCATTTGTGTAACTGTGGCGACGTTTCGGGTTGTAGAAGAATTCGATGTAATCAAAGATATCCCGCCTGGCTTCTTCCCTGTTGGCATAGATTTTCCGGCGTATGCGCTCGCGCTTCAGTAGCTGGAAGAAGCTCTCGACTACCGCGTTGTCGTAACAGTTGCCACGTCGGCTCATGCTGGCCACCAGGTTGTGGGCCTTCAGGAATGACTGCCATTCATGACTGCTGAACTGGCTGCCCTGGTCGGAATGGATGGTGACCGCCGATTTGGGTTGACGGCGCCAGACCGCCATCAGCAAAGCATTAAGGGGCAGGTCGGTTTCCATGCGCGACTGCATCGACCAGCCAATGATCTGCCGGGAGAATAGATCCAGCACGACCGCCAGGTAGAGCCAGCCCTCATGAGTTCGGATATAGGTGATATCGGTCACCCAAGTTTGATTGGGCGCAAGGACATCAAACTGCTGCTCCAGACGATTCGGTGCCACCACCGCAGGCCGGCCATAACGGCTTTTGCGTCGACGGTAGCCGGTCTGCGAGCGTAGCCCCTCCACGCGCATCAGGCGATAAACGCGATGCTTGCCGCAACGCTCACCCAAGTCTCGCAGGTCTTCGGTGATCTTGCGGTAGCCATAGACTTCTCCGCTTTCCAGCCAGGATTGCTTGATAAGTCCGGCAAGGCGTTGATTCTCTCGCTGGCGAGGCGAGAGCGGCTCTGAGCGCCAGACATAGTAGCCGCTGGGATGCACGGTCATCATCTGGCAAAGCCGGCGGACGGAATGATGCGCTTCCTGGCTGCGGATGAATGCGTACCTTACCGGGATTCCTTGGCAAAGTACGCGGCGGCCTTTTTTAGAATGTCGCGCTCCTCGGTGACGCGCTTCAATTCGGCTTTCAATCGCCGAATTTCCACCGACTGGCTCAGTTGTTCTTGCAGAGTCTCTGTTGGCAAGCTGTACTGCTTCACCCAAGCGTACAGGCTGTGATGGGACACACCGATCCGTCCTGCCACATCGGCCACGGAGTGACCACGTTCGGTGATCTGCTTGACCGCCTCAATCTTAAATTCTTCCAGGTAACGCTTGCTGCTCATGACGCCTCCTTTTGCCTCTAGTTTAAGGCTCAAAGGTGTCTAGCTGGTACGGGGCGATTCAGTGGCTGCGGCAACTGCGCCGTCTTCATGCCCGCAATCTGGAACAGGAAGCCATTCGCCTGGGGTTCGTCCACCGGCGAGCCGGTCACTACATCAGCGAGGAAACCCTGGAGCGTTTCCGGGAGCAGAAAAAACGCAGCCGACGCATGTTAAGCCGCATGATCGCCATCAACGAGGAAGAACAAGCCTTCAGCGTGGCGGAG
>JBDKRR010000087.1:0-1900 GCA_039683315.1 Sulfuricella sp. | reverse complement strand
ACGGTCATGGATCGTCTGACTGCAAATGAAGATGTACAACGCGTGTTGGAACAAGGCGTGACACGCAGCAGTGTCGTGCTCAAGAGTGGTTTGCAGGTCGACCTGCGCGCTGTGGCTCCAGCGAGTTTTGGTGCCGCATGGCTCTACTTCACGGGGTCGAAGGCACACAACATAGCGCTTCGCAAACTGGCACAGGACAAAGACCTCAAGCTCAACGAATATGGCTTGTATCGCGGCAAGCAGCGCATTGCAGGCGACACCGAAGATGCGGTATACAAAGCCTTGGGTCTCCCGTTCATCGACCCGGAACTGCGCGAAGACCGTGGCGAGATCGAAGCGGCAGGCAGCGGCACTCTGCCCCGGTTGCTGCAGCTGTCTGATCTGCGGGGCGACTTGCATGCCCACACCAAAGACAGCGATGGTTACGACCCTATTGAAGCCATGGCCAAGGCCGCCCGCGCGCACGGTCTGCAGTACCTGGCGGTCACGGACCATTCGAAACGTCTGGCCGTGGCGCATGGTCTGGACGCCGACGGACTCTCGCGGCAGATCGACCGCATTGATGAAATCAATGCCGGTCTGCGTGACTTCGTCCTGCTCAAAGGCGTCGAAGTGGACATCTTGGAAGATGGCACGCTTGACCTGCCTGAGGCCATTCTGTGTCGCCTTGACCTCGTGGTAGGCGCCATGCACAGTGGCTTCGGTTTGTCCCGCGACAAGCAGACTGATCGGCTGCTGCGGGCCATGGACCACCCCTGTTTCAGCATTCTGGCGCATCCGACTGGGCGACTGATTAACGAACGGCCACCCTGTGACATCGATCTGCTCCGCGTGATCCGCAAAGCGCGCGAACGCGGCTGCTTTCTGGAACTCAACGCGCATCCGGCCCGGCTCGACCTGACCGATGTCGCCTGCCGGATGGCCAAGAGCGAGGGCGTGCTCGTCAGCATCAACTCGGATGCGCACAGTCGCCTGCAGTTTGACAATCTGCGTTTCGGGATCAGCCAGGCGCGGCGCGGCTGGCTGCAAACTGATGACGTGCTCAACACCCGGACGCTGGGCCAGTTGAGTCCCTTGTTGACTGCCACCATGGGTCGCTGAGGCCAAAAAAAAGAAAAAGTTCGTCTTGGAGGTGACCTTCGCGTAGATGAACTGCGATGGGCGTTTTCATAGTCACACGAATCACCGCTGCCACAGGATTCGCGCGTTTTCAAGGGGAACGGCCACGCCATCGCGATAAGGTATGAGGCGCGCCGTGTAGTCCGCCGCTGGCCGAGCCGCAGACACGGCTGCGCGATAGGCATAGCCGTTTGTTGCCCCCACCAGTTGCCAAATGCGCTCCATCCTTACTCGCTGCGGCTCGGCTCCGTCAACCCCATCGGCATATAACTCGACCCGCACTGCCCCCGGGTCAAGGTCATCGAGATACACCTGCACTTCAAATACATGTTGCTCGCCATCCGTCTTTACCGTCACGTCGCCGAAGCGCACTGCCACCCATTTTTTCTCCACCGCGTGCCGCCAATTAACCATATCCACGCCGACTGCGCCGTTATCGACAGCCCGCGCAAGGTAGGCCGACGCCGCCGGGAGGTAGTGTTGCTCGGTGTATTCGCATAGCGAGCGGTTGGTGGAAAAGCGCGGTGTCAATTGCGCCATGCTTTCGCGCATCCGGGCCACCCAGGCGCTGGGGATACCTTGTTCATTGCGCCGATAAAACTCGGGGATCACCTCGCGTTCAAGCAAGTCATAAAGAGCTTCAGCTTCGACCGCGTCCCAGGCCGCATCGTTGTCATGTTCCTGACCGTCGCCCAATGCCCACCCTGCTTCCGGCGTGTAGGCTTCTGCCCACCAACCGTCCAATTCGGACAGATTGATGCCGCCGTTGACCAGCACCTTC
>JBDKRR010000086.1:0-6609 GCA_039683315.1 Sulfuricella sp. | reverse complement strand
GGCATCGGGATCTCGCCCCACACGCCCTTGCCGCCGGCCTTGACCTTGGCTGCCAGCTTGGCTTCCGCGCCCTTGTCGCCCTTGTACTTGGCGGCCACGTCCTTGTAGGCCGGGCCCACGATCTTGTGGTCCAGGCCGTGGCAGCTCATGCAGGCGCTTTTGGTCGCCAAGGCTTGCATCGCGGCATCGTCCGCCGCAGCACTGGCGTGACCGGAAACCAACAGGGCAGCCGCAGCGGCCATTCCCAACCAAGTTGCTTTCATACTAACTCCTTAATTAATAAATAAGATTTTTTGCTCAACCACAAAAACAGGGGTGCGATATCTTAAACCAACTTGCCGCCATTGCAAGCCTTAAGCAATTCGGACAACTCGGCGATGGGCTGTAAGCATTTAACGCTCTGGCACACCCAGGCGTTGACCGACTCGCTTTCCGGCTTGTCCAGTGCCCCCGGCAGCCCCGCTGAGCCGTTTTCTATGGCAAACACCAGGGTGTGGGGACGATAACCATCACCCAAGGACCGAGCCCATTCCGCCAAGGCCGGCTGCGGCCCGCGCAAGACCACGATGCTCGGCGGCACGAGGAATTCTTCCAGGGCGGACAGCAGGCTCTTGAACCCGCTCGGCTGATGCTCGAGCGCGGGGTAAAAAAGCCGCAAGGTACGCTCTGCCGCAGCCAAATAGCGCGTATCGCCCGTCACATGCCCGAGGCGCTGCAAGGCATGCGCGGCGATGCCGTTGCCCGAAGGGGTGGCGTTGTCGTAGCCGGGCTTGGGGCGGTGTATCAGTTGCTCGTGATCGTGGCTGGTGAAATAAAAACCGCCCTGCGCGCGGTCCTCGAACTGCTCCAGCAGCACATCCGCCAGCTGGCGGGCGAACTGCAGATCATCGCGGCGGAACTCGCCCTGCAGCAATTCCAGCATGCCATCTAGCAGGAATGCGTAGTCGTCGAGGTAGGCATTGAGCCGGGCGCCGTCCCGGTGCACCGCCAGCAGGCGGCCGTTGCGCCACATTTCCCGGCGCATGAAGCCCAGCGCGGCCCGCGCCGACGCAAGCCAGTCCGGACGGCCGAACACGCGGGCGGCACGCGCCATGCCCTTGATCATCAGCGCATTCCAACTCACCAGGATTTTTTCGTCGCGTCCGGGGCGGACGCGCTGCTCGCGCGCGGCAAACAGCTTTTCCCTGGCACCGGCCAGCAATCGCCGCGCCTCGTCCTCGCTCAGGCCAAGACGCAGCGCGACACCTGCCAAGCCCTCGAGCACATTGAAATGCCAGTGCCGGCCCTCGAAATTGGCTGGCCGATCGAGCCCATAATGCGCGGCAAGTACGGCGTATTCCTGCGCGCTCAGGATTTTTTTTACCTCATCCGGCGTCCAGACGTAAAACTTGCCCTCCTCGTGCTCGGAGTCCGCATCCAGCGTGGCGTAATAGCCGCCCTGGGGCGACTGCATTTCGCGCATCACCCAGGCGGCAGTGCCTTCGGCGATCTCCTTGAAGCGCGCTTTCGCGCTGATGACCCAGGCATCGCTGTAGAGCGCCAGCAGCGGTCCGTTGTCGTAAAGCATTTTTTCGAAATGCGGGATGGACCATTGCTGGTCCACGCTGTAGCGGAAGAAACCGCCGCCGATCTGGTCGTATACGCCACCGTCGGCCATTTTGCGCAGCGAGACCAGCGCCATGTCCAGCGCCTTCGCGTCGCCGTCCACAGCATGGCGGTGCAGGCAGAATTCCAGGTTGGTGGGATGAGGAAACTTTGGCGCAGCGCCGAACCCGCCCCAGGTACGGTCATAGGACTGCACCAGTTCCTCGCGCGCCACTGTCAGCGCCGCGCCGCTCATGTCGCCATCAGTCGCACCCCGCGGCAACGTGCTGTCGAAAGCGTCGCGCAAGGCGAGTTTCTGGTCGCCGAGTTCGGCTGCATGCTCGTGGTAGAACTCCGCCACGCGCGGAATCAGCTCCTTGAAGCCCGGCAGGTTGTAGCGCGAGGTCGGGGGGAAATACGTGCCGCCGAAGAACGGGGTCTGGTCCGGCGCAACGAACATGGTGAGCGGCCAGCCGCCGTCTTTCCTGGTCAGCATGTAGTGCGCGGTCTGGTAAATCTGGTCCAGGTCGGGGCGCTCTTCCCGGTCCACCTTGATATTGATGAAATGCTCGTTCATCAGCGCGGCGGTTGCTTCGTCCTCGAAAGATTCGTGCGCCATGACGTGGCACCAGTGACAGGCGGAATAACCGATGGAGAGCAGGATGGGCTTGTTTTCCCGGCGTGCGAGGGTGAGCGCTTCCTCACCCCACGGATACCATTCCACTGGGTTATCGGCATGCTGCTGTAGGTAGAGGCTGGCTTCCTGAGCGAGATGGTTTGGCATGGCAGACTCGGACGTGCAAAATCCAAGTCTAACATTACCCTAACGATTTGGTCGACTATTAACCGGGCGGGGGTGTCACGCGCAGCACTTCCTCGATGGTGGTCGTGCCCGCCGCCACTTTCTGCGCGCCGCTGATGCGCAGGGGTTTCATGCCTTCCTTGTAAGCCTGCTCACGCAGCAGGGCCAGATCGCTGGAAGCGGAGATGAGCTTCTTCAGCGCCGGGGACAGGAGCATGATTTCGTAAATGCCCGAGCGCCCGAGATAACCGGTCATGCGGCATTCCAGGCAGCCTTTCGGCGCGTTGATGCTCGCCGGCGTCGCGGCCTTCCACGGGGTGACCAAAGCGTTCCACTCCGCTTCGTCGACCGCGGTTTTTTCCCGGCAGTGCGGGCACAGCGTGCGTACCAGGCGCTGCCCCAGCACGCCTAGCACGGTGGAATTGAGCAGATAGGACGGCACGCCTAGATCGAGCATGCGGGTGATGGCGGACGGCGCGTCGTTGGTGTGCAGGGTGGAGAGCACCAGATGGCCGGTGAGCGCCGCCTGGATCGCCATTTCCGCCGTTTCCAGGTCGCGGATTTCGCCCACCATGATGATGTCCGGGTCCTGGCGCATCAGGGTGCGGATGCCGCTGGCGAAATCCAGCCCGATGTTGTGCTGCACCTGCATCTGGTTGAACTGCGGCATGACCATTTCGATCGGGTCTTCCACCGTGCAGACGTTGACCTCCGGCTGCGCCAGGGTGCGCAGCGTAGAATACAGCGTGGTGGTCTTGCCCGAACCCGTCGGGCCGGTGACCAGCACGATGCCGTTGGGCTGCTTCACCATCTCGTTCCAGCGCTGCTCGTCCTGCTCGCTGAAGCCGAGATCCTTGAAGTCCTGCACGATCACGTCGGGGTTGAATATCCGCATCACCAGTTTTTCGCCGAAGGCGGTAGGCATGGTGGAGAGGCGCAATTCGATTTCCTCGCCGTCGGGTGTACGGGTCTTGATGCGGCCGTCCTGCGGACGCCGCTTCTCGACGATGTCCATGCGCCCCAGGCCCTTGATGCGGCTGGTGATGGCGGTCACCACCGGGGTGGGTATCTGGTACACCTGGTGCATCACGCCGTCGATGCGGAAACGCACGTTGCCCGCTTCGCGCCGCGGTTCGAGGTGGATGTCCGAAGCGCGCTGTTCGAAGGCGTACTGGAACAGCCAGTCCACGATGTGCACCACGTGCTGGTCGTTGGCGTCGAGCTGGCCGGCACGCGACAGTTCCACCAGCTGTTCGAAATTGGCCACCCCGGCTTGCCCTGCGCCCTCGTGAGTCCGCAGCGCGCTCTTCATGGAACGCGCCAGGTTGTAGAACTCCGGCAGGAAGCGCGTGATCTGGTCGGGGCTGGCAACCACGCGCCGGATCTCGCGCCGCAGCGCGTGGGCCAGCTCGCGCTCCCACTCGCGCACGAACGGCTCGGCGGTGGCGATCACCACTTCGCGCGCATTGGCGGCGACAGGCAGGATCATGAAGCGCGAGGCGTAGGCGTGCGACATCACCGTCGCCACGGCGGAAACATCGACCTTGAGCGGGTCGATGTGCTGGTAAGGCAGGCCGGTCTTGTCGGCCAGCCACAACGTCAGCGCATCGAGACTGAGCGTCTTGTTGGGCGGCTGGAGACTCTTCCATTTCTGGTCGGCGACAATCACCAGCGGATGCAGCTTGCTTGCGCTAATGCCGCGGGCGGGAAAGTTGATCTTGTCCGCGTTCGCCTGCGCCACCATGCCGTCCGCCACTAGCTCGGCCAGCACCTCGGCCAGCGCGAGCTTGTGTTCGTGGTCGGGCAGCGCCATGGCGGCTTAGCGTTTGAGCTGGGAAACGTCGCGCACCGCACCGCGCGCCGCGCTGGTCGTCATCGCCGCATAAGCCTGCAGCGCTTGCGACACGATGCGCTCGCGCCCCACGGGCTGCCACGCCTGATCGCCTTTTTCATCCATCAGGGCGCGACGGTGCGAGAGTTCTTCCCACGACACCGTCAGGTTGATGCTGCGATTGGGGATGTCGATCTCGATGGTGTCGCCTTCCTCGACCAGGCCGATGGCACCGCCCTCCGCCGCTTCCGGCGAGGCGTGGCCGATCGAGAGGCCGGAAGTGCCGCCGGAGAAACGCCCGTCGGTCAGCAGCGCGCAGACCTTGCCCATGCCCTTGGATTTGAGATAGGAAGTCGGGTACAGCATCTCCTGCATGCCCGGCCCGCCGCGCGGCCCTTCGTAGCGGATCACCACCACGTCGCCGGCCACGATCTTGTCGGCGAGAATGGCCTCCACCGCTGCTTCCTGGCTCTCGAAAATGCGCGCCCGGCCGGTGAACTTGAGGATGCTCTCGTCCACCCCGGCGGTTTTGACGATGCAGCCGTCCTCGGCGATGTTGCCATACAGCACCGCCAGACCGCCGTCCTGCGAATAGGCGTGAGCCTTGTCGCGGATGCAGCCGTTGGCGCGGTCGAGATCGAGTTCGGCGAAGCGCTTGTCCTGGCTGAACGCCACCGTGGTCGGCACGCCGCCCGGCGCGGCGCGGTAGAAAGTCTTCACTTTTTCGTCTGTGGTACGGCGCACGTCCCAGTGCTCCAGCGCCTGCCCCATGGACGGACTGTGGATGGTCGGCAGGTCGCGGTGCAGCAGCCCGGCCCGGTCCAGTTCGCCGAGGATGGCCATGATGCCGCCGGCGCGGTGCACGTCTTCCATGTGGTAGGTCTGGATGCTGGGCGCGACCTTGGAGAGATGCGGCACCTTGCGCGACATGCGGTCGATGTCCTGCATGGTGAAATCCACGCCCGCCTCGTGTGCCGCCGCCAGCAGGTGCAGCACGGTATTGGTGGAGCCGCCCATGGCGATGTCGAGCGCAACGGCATTCTCGAACGCCTCGAAGCTCGCGATGGAGCGCGGCAGCACGGACATGTCGTCGCGCTCGTAATGGCTCTTGGCGATGGCCACGATCAGGCGGCCGGCTTCCAGAAACAGCCGCTTGCGGTCGGCGTGAGTGGCCACCAGCGAACCGTTGCCGGGCAGACCCAGGCCCAGCGCTTCTACCAGGCAGTTCATGGAGTTGGCGGTGAACATGCCGGAGCAGGAGCCGCAGGTGGGGCAGGCGGAGCGTTCCATGATCGCGACATCTTCGTCGCTCTCCTTGGCGTCGGCCGCGGACACCATGGCGTCCACCAGGTCGAGGTGCAGGGTCTTGCCGTGGATCACGGCCTTGCCGGCTTCCATCGGCCCGCCGGAAACGAAAATGGTCGGGATGTTGAGGCGCAGGCTGGCCATCAGCATGCCAGGGGTGATCTTGTCGCAGTTGGAGATGCACACCAGCGCATCGGCGCAGTGGGCGTTGACCATGTATTCGACGCTGTCGGCGATGAGCTCGCGCGACGGCAGGCTGTACAGCATGCCGCCGTGACCCATGGCGATGCCGTCATCCACCGCGATGGTGTTGAATTCCTTGGCCACGCCGCCGGCCGCCTCGATCTCGCGCGCCACCAGCTGGCCCATGTCCTTGAGGTGCACATGCCCCGGCACGAACTGGGTGAAGGAATTGGCGATGGCGATGATCGGCTTGTCGAAATCGCCATCGGTCATGCCGGTAGCGCGCCACAGGGCGCGGGCGCCGGCCATGTTGCGACCGTGGGTGGTGGTGCGGGAACGATACTGCGGCATGAATGCAAAGCTCCTGTTGGAATTCGCCAGTTGAAA
Source organism: Sulfuricella sp. (assembly GCA_039683315.1). Lineage (GTDB taxonomy): Bacteria > Pseudomonadota > Gammaproteobacteria > Burkholderiales > Sulfuricellaceae > Sulfurimicrobium. The sequence continues at coordinate 517 of JBDKRR010000086.1, read as the reverse complement.
TATTCAAGAATGGAACATTCTAAACGAATTCAGCCGCCGCTCAATGCGGACGTCTCGCAGCGGCCCCGCCGCGCATCACGCTGCCCGCCGCGGCTTGCACAGCGGGAAGCCACGGCCCGGGAAGGTCATTGCAGCAACCATCTGATAATAGTGGATTACCTGATACCGCCTGCCAATTCAATAAACTAGCATTGCCACCCGGCAGCTTCTTATGGTGCGGGCATAGGAAAACATCGAGGGGAAAGACATGTTTTGCGGGCGAATTCGACAGGAAAGGGACTTACTGCAATCCGAACTGGCGCAACTGCGCCGGGAGCGAAGCGAGCTGGAGTCCGAGGCTGCGGCACTGCGCGCGGAACTGGAAGACTTGCGCCGTGGTCACGCTGCGTTCGCGGACACGTGCGCGATGCACGACCAGCTGTTCAAACACATCATGATGTTCGGCGACACCTTTGTTGAGGTGCAAGGCACGCTGGCCAAACTTGCCCACTCCATGAAGGCGGAAAAAGACCACGCG
>JBDKRR010000085.1:0-3820 GCA_039683315.1 Sulfuricella sp. | reverse complement strand
CCGCGCCGCCGCGGCCGCGCAGGCCGGAGTCGGTGACCATGCGTACGATGTCGGCAGGCGCCAAGCTACGGGCGAGTGCGAGGCCCTTGCCGCCGCCGTGGGCCAGATAGTCGGCCAGCGAACGCGGATCGACCGCGCCGACGCGGCGCATGGTGACGCGCTGTTGCCTGGCGAGATAAGGCAGCGTTGCGATATCGCCCAGGCGCAGCGGGTGTTCGCCGCCTGTGCTGAAATTCGCGAGGAACAGACCCGGCACGTCGGCCACAGTCACCGGTCCGTAGGCCACGCGGCCTTGCGCGGTGACGACTTCGACCAGCGGCTCCAGCCAGAACATTCCGTGCGATCCGTTGCGCACGATGTCGATGTCCAGCTTGAGTTCGTTTGCTTGTTCGACCATGGCCGCCGCGACCTCATCCGCGCCGAGCGCCAGTGCGCCCGCGTCGCCGGGAACGTAGAGCGTGATGCTCATGCTTTTTCTCCCAGCACATCCATCAGCGCATCGAATTTCTCCGGTGTCACGCGCGCATGCAGCGTGGTCTCGTCGATCTGGATCGCTGGACCACAGGCGCACAGGCCCAAACAATAAACCTGCTCCAGCGTGACATCGTCGTGCCGCAAGCGCGTTGCCGCATGCGCAGCCAGCGCTTCGCCCCCGTTGGCCTGGCAGGCCTCGGCGCGGCACACGCGGACGACATGCTTGCCCGGCGGCGTCTGGCGGAAATGGTGGTAATAGGTGATCACGCCATGCACCTCGGCCCGCGAGAGATTGAGCTCCTTCGCGATCAGCGGCACCGCATCCTCCGGCACATAACCCAGCTCATGCTGGATGTCGTGCAGGATGGGCAGCAGCGCGCCGGGCTGCTGCCGGTGTTTGACGAATATGGCATTCAAAATTGCATTCATGGCTATGATTACTCTCAACTAATCCCGAGCAATGCCCGGATCCTGATCCTTACGAGGGCGCAAAGACTAATACTTCGCATTTTACTTACTTCATCCACATGTGCCGAGTCTGCATATTTTGTCGGAGGGCTGTTACGGGAGAAATCAAGGCATCATCGACTTCGATGCTGAGGTAGAGAATGGTATTTTCCGGCTGGTGCGCCCAAGTTCTCGAGTTTGCTACCCCCAGGCCTTCCACAGCAAGGAAACGCCGCTGCCCAGCAGCAGTGTGCCGATCAGCCTGAGCATTTGCTGGTTGGATAGACCCAGGTGCACCTTGTGCCCCAGCTTCAGGCCCAGCGCCACGATGGGCAGCGCGCCGAGGTAGGCGAGCAGCAGGCCGGGCTGCAGCAACAGGCCGGTGATGAGGAAAGCCACCAGGCGCGAGCCGCCGTCGATGATGAACAGGCCGGAAAAGGTGGCGCGCAATTCGGATTTGTCGCGCAGCCGGTGCGAGAGGTAGACGATGTAGGGCGGGCCGCCGGTGCCGAATAGTGCGCCCACCGTGCCACCCGTCAATCCGGCCGGGATTGCCCACCATTGGGAAATCGGCTTTTCGTTGTGCAGGTTGAGGATGTTGCGTACGCCGAAGGCCATCACGAACAAGCCCAGGCCGACCAGCAACGGCTCTTTCGGCAGATGGATCAGCAGTGCCACGCCCAGGCCCACGCCGATCAGGCTGAAGGGGAGCAGGGGCTTGATTTCCCGCCAGTTGACGTGCTGCCGCGCGTTGCGCCCCATCGCCAGCGAAGCAGTGAAATCCAGCACCAGAACGAAGGGGACGACGAACTGTAAAGGGAGGAAGTGCGCCAGCAAGGGCACGGCGATCAATCCCGAGCCGAAGCCCGAGATGCCACGAATGAAATACGCCAGCGCGAGAATCAGGGGGGCGGCGATCAGTGCTTCGCCGCTGAATCCGCTCAGGATTTGACGCCCCGCTCGATGGTGATGCCCAGCCGCTTCACGCCGCGGATGAGGCCCAGCTTGGTGATGCTGATCTTGATCCAGGGCGCGCCGAATTCCGCCATGACGAGTTGCGCGAGGTGCTCGGCAAGCGCTTCCACCAGGGAGAAGTGCTTTTCCCCCAGCACTTGCTGGATGCGCTCCACGACTTTGCCGTAGTCGATGGTGTCGGCGACGTCGTCAGTGGTGCCGGCGCGGCTGTGTGGCAAGCCGATTTCCAGGTCGAGCTGGATGGTTTGCGGCACTTCCCGTTCCCACGGGTAAACACCGATGATGGTCTCGGCGCGAAATTCGTTGAGGAAAATGATGTCCATGGTGTGTGGGCGCGGTGGTTATGCGGACGCCCCGTTTTGCCGTAAAATTCGAAGCCTGCGATTTTAAGTGATTAAGAGTGCCCTTACCATGCCAACGCTAGTTTTTATTGTCGCCGCCTACCTCATCGGCTCACTGTCCTTCGCGGTGATCGTCAGCAAGTCCTTCGGCCTGGCCGATCCGCGCTCGTTCGGCTCGAAAAACCCGGGCGCCACCAACGTGCTGCGTACCGGTAAGAAACTGGCTGCGGTGCTGACCCTGCTGGGCGATGCGGCCAAGGGCTGGCTGGCGGTGTTTCTGGCGCTCAGGCTGGGAGCCGGCTACGGCGTGGACGAAGCGGGGGTCGCGGCGGTCGTGCTGGCGGTGTTCCTCGGGCACGTGTACCCGGTGTTCTTCGGCTTTCATGGCGGCAAGGGCGTGGCCACGGCGCTGGGCATCCTGCTGGCGCTCAATGTCTGGCTCGGGCTGGCGGTGCTCGCCACCTGGCTGCTGGCCGCTTACATGTGGCGAACTTCGTCCCTGTCGGCGCTGATCGCGGCGTGCTTCGCGCCGCTCTATGGCTACACCATCCTCGGCTTCGGCTATTACAGTCTGGCGATCGTGCTGCTCTCGCTGCTCCTGCTGTGGCGCCACAAGTCCAATATCCAGAACCTGCTCTCCGGCAAGGAAACCCGCATCGGCAACAAGCCTCAGGCGGGCGATTCGCCGCCATGACCTGGTTCCAGAAAGAAATGGACTACGCGCGGGAAAACCTGGAACAGGTTTCCCGCACAGCCATCGACCACGCCGCGGACAAGCTCAACGTCGTGGTCAGGGACGGGGTAAAAGAGGCCAGCGGCGAGTTGCGCGAGGCGGTGCTGAGCGCCAGCCGCGAGGTCGACCACAAGCTCGACAAGATTTCCGCCGAACTGCACAACCAGCGCCAGTTCACCAAGGACGACGTGGTGGAACTGGTGGACTATGCTGCCGAAAAACTGGGTTCGACCGTCGACGAGCGCGTGCGCGTGATGCGGGAGGAAATCACCGCCCTGGTCCAGGACCGGGTGGAATACCTCAAGCACGAGGTGGATAATTTTTTCATCCAGCGCCAGCAGGACCTGGCGCGCGAGCGGCGCCGCCTGATCGCCAACGTGCTGATCGCGGCAACGGCCTCGCTGGCGATGGGCATCCTGTCCCTGATGTTCCACCGCGTCGGGCAGGGCAGCCTGGACATGCTGGGGATATTCCGCATCGTGTTCGCCTCGCTCGGCGGCGGCTTCCTGGTCTACCTGCTGGTCAATATGGTGATCAAGTACCGCCGCATGTCCGAGCATCGCAAGGATTTCGTGTTCCTGACCATGAAATACTGGGGCATCCTGCGGCCGGAAAGCCTGTTCAGCCACGTGCTGGTGTTGCTGTTACTGCTGCTGATGGGCGGCTTGCTGGTTTTTCCGGAATACCTGGGGCACTGGCTGGGCAGCGAGACCTTGCTGCGCTGGGCCGCGCGGCTTAAGGGCTAGTGGTAATTGCAGGTAAACCGCTTCCCCCTTTGCAAAAGGGGGATTGAGGGGGATTTCAGCGGTGGGAAATCCCCCCTGCCCCCCTTTTGCAAAGGGGGGTTTCG
>JBDKRR010000084.1:0-6016 GCA_039683315.1 Sulfuricella sp. | reverse complement strand
ACGAGCGCATCAGCCGCCTGGCCCATCACGATGCCCTTACCGGTCTGTTCAACCGCGCCAGCCTCCAGAGCCGGCTGGACCAGACGCTGCTGGCAGCACAGCGCGACGGGAAGCAGGTGGCGGTCATGTTTATCGACATGGACCATTTCAAGACCATCAACGACACGCTTGGCCATCATATCGGCGATTACATGCTGATTGAGGTGGCGCGACGGCTGCTGACGATCGTGCGCGAAAGCGATATCGTCGCGCGTCTCGGGGGCGATGAGTTCGTCGTCGTGCTCGCCGGCATCGAAGCCGAATTTGCTGTCGTAACGGTTGCAGAGAAGATTGTCCGCGTGCTGGGCGAGCCCTATTTTATCGACGGCCATGAACTGCATTCCAGCCCGAGCATCGGTATCGGACTGTATCCAAACGATGGCGCCGATGGCCAGGTGCTCATGAGGAATGCCGATACCGCCATGTACCACGCCAAGGCACAGGGACGTAATAATTTCCAGTTCTTCACCGCGGAAATGAATGCCGCCGCCACACTGCGCATGAAGCTGGAGCACGACCTGCGCCGGGCCTTGGCGGAGAATCAGCTGCTTCTCTTCTATCAGCCCCAGGTCGATGCCGCTACGGGGCGGCTTTGCGGGGTCGAGGCGCTGGTGCGCTGGCAGCACCCCGAAGAGGGGCTTGTATCACCCGATAGTTTCATCCCTTTTGCCGAGGAAAGCGGCCTTATCCTGCCGCTTGGCGAATGGGTGCTCGACGACGCCTGCCGGCAGATGGCGGAATGGAAGGCGGGCGGGGTGGCGGTACCTCACGTGGCCGTGAATATCTCCGCACGGCAGCTGCGTTCGCATAATCTGCTGGAACAAGTCGGCACGGCTTTGACCAGGCACGGTCTGAGTCCCGGGGAGCTTCAACTGGAAATCACCGAGTCGACGGCAATGGCGGAGCCCGAGCATGCCATCGCCCTGCTGCGGGCGTTGCGCGACCTGGGCGTGGTGCTGGCGATCGATGATTTCGGTACCGGCTATTCTTCGCTTGCCTATCTCAAGCGTTTGCCGATCCAGATATTGAAGCTGGACCTTTCCTTCGTCAAAGACATCGAATCGGATGAAGACGACGCGGCCATTTGCGCCGCGACCATCGCGCTGGCGCACACGCTGGGAATCGATGTCGTGGCGGAGGGCGTCGAGACCGGCGCACAGCGCGCTTTTCTCGCCGATGAACACCGTTGCGACATGCTGCAGGGTTATCTTTTCTCGCGCCCGGTGCCGGCAGCGGACATCGAAAAATGGCTGGCTAGTCAGCCGCGGGGCTTATAGCTCTTTTCTGGAAGTTGGAATGGCACGCGGGAAGTGGTGCCAGTTAGGGCGTGTTAACACTAATTTCACGCCTGCGTTGTAACGAGAAGGCCATGGATGTTAGGCGCGAGGTGCAGCGAATGGTTGTTCCATTCGCCAGCGCCGCAACGACGCAGACATGGCCTTCTCGTTACAACCCTTCGGGACGGGGGCGATTTGGGCGCCCCCCCTTGTCGCAAACCGCTTGTTGTGGGCGGCACAACCGCGCGTCTTGCTTCGCGGGCGGCATCCCAAATCACCCCCGTCGCAGACGCGAAATTAGTGTTAACACGCCCTAAACCGGGGCGCATCTCCGCGCCCCGGGATATTGCATCAGTCCATCAGCTTGCGCGCTTCCGCGACTTGGCCGCGATAGGCTTCGTAGATGTGCTTGAGCGCATCGGCCATGGTGACCTGCGGCTTCCAGTCGAGGTCGCGCATGGTGTTCTCGATTTTCGGCACGCGGTTCTGCACGTCCTGGTAACCCTTGCCGTAGTAGTCGCCGGAGGTGACTTCCAGGGTTTTGACCTTGTGGGCGTTTTCCTTGTACTCGGGATATTCCATGGCCAGGTCCATCATCATCTTGGCCAGTTCTTTCACCGAGTAGTTGTTGGACGGGTTGCCGATGTTGTAGATCTGGCCGGTGGCCACGCCATTCTTGTTCTCGATGATCTTCATCAGCGCGTCGATGCCGTCCGACGCGTAGGTGTAGGAACGCTTGGCCGTGCCGCCGTCCACCAGCTTGATGTCCTCGCCGCGCACGATGTGCCCGAGGAACTGGGTGATGACGCGCGAGCTGCCTTCCTTGGCGGTGTTGATGTTGTCCAGCCCTTCGCCGATCCAGTTGAAGGGGCGGAACAGGGTGAAGTTGAACTCGGTCTTCATGGCGTAAGCGAAGATCACGCGGTCCATCAGCTGCTTGGAGCAGGAATAGATCCAGCGCGGCTTGTTGATCGGGCCGAGGATCAATTCGGAATTTTCCGGGTCGAATTCGCCGTCGCGGCACATGCCGTAGACTTCGGAGGTGGAGGGGAAAATCAGGTGCTTGCCGTACTGGACGCACTGGCGCACGATCGGCAGGTTGGCTTCGAAGTCCAGTTCGAAAACCTTGAGCGGCTCCTTGACATAGGTTGCCGGCGTGGCGATCGCCACCAGCGGCAGCACCACGTCGCATTTCTTGACGTGGTATTCGATCCATTCCTTGTTGATGGTGATGTCGCCCTCGAAGAAATTGAAGCGCGGGTTGGCCATCAGGTCGGTCACGCGGTCGCTGAACATATCCATGCCGTAAACTTCCCAGTCGGTCGTTTCGAGGATGCGCTGGGAAAGATGGTGACCGATGAAGCCGTTCACGCCGAGGATCAGAACTTTTTTCATTATTTACCTTTCAATTCAAAAATCTTCCAAGGGCAGCGGTTCACTACCGAACCGCGCCGTAAATTCATCCGCGCTCAATGCCTGCGCATCCCACTCGAACGCCAGCACCCGCAATACCTTGCCGTCGCCGCATTCGGCATAGCAGCGGCCATCCCTGCAATAAAACACCGGTACCGCGCCGCGTGCCGGCAGCGTCGGCTCCAGCATGGTCTGCAGCACCCGCATCGGCTTCCCGGCCAGCTGCGTAAAGGCGCCGGGGTAGGGCGGCGCCACGGCGCGCACCAGATTATGGACGACCTGCGCCGTTTCAAGCCAGCGGATTTTACCATCTTCTGCACGTCGTCCGCCGAAATAGCCGCCCTGGCTCAGATCCTGCGGCCTGAATTGGGCTGTTCCCGCCATGAGAGCGGGCAGGCAGCGGTCGAGCGCGATCTCCGACGCGCAGCATACCTTGTGGAACACCTGCAGTGCCGTGTCGTCCGGCAGGATGGGGACGGCCTGCTGGTCCACGATGGCGCCGTTGTCGGGCTTCTCATTCATGACGTGCAGCGTTGCGCCGGTCTCCTTTTCGCCCTTGATGATCGCCCAGTTGACCGGCACGCGGCCGCGGTACTTGGGCAGCAGCGAGCCGTGCATGTTGAATGCGCCGCGCGCGGGGATGTCGAGGACGTCCTTGTTCAGCATGTTGCGGTAGTAGAAGGAAAACAGGAAATCCGGCTGCAGGGCGCGGATTTGCGCAGCGATTTCCGGCGTGTTGGGATCGTCCGGCGTGATGACGGGAATGTCGTGCCGCGCCGCCAGCTCGGCCACGCTGTCGAACCAGATGGTTTCGTTGGGGTTGTCGGTGTGCGTGACGACCAGTTGGACATTCACGCCGTGGGCGAGCAGGACCGACAGGCAGCGGACGCCGACGTTGTGGTAGGCGAAGACGATGGCGCGGGGAGAATGGGTCATATTTGTGAGATAAGCATGGAGCTAAGGGGTGCGCGCCGAAGACGCGTCCCATCGGCCCCGGCGGGAGCGAATTTGAGCGCAAGGCTAGGGGTTGTGAACATATTGACCAATTTCCTTTATCCTTTTTTCAAGAACCCAACCCGTAAAGTCATCACCGTTCTTGGCGATGTACATTACATTCGCCCAGCCTTCAAATGATTTGTACACCGTAAGTACATCGCCTTCTATTACAAACACACCTTTCAATTGGCATTGATCACTCGGCGCACTGTAAAAATAGAGCCTGCCTTTTCCAATTACGGCAGCCTCCAAAGGTGGGCGATAATTATTCTCGGGGCCACTAGTTCGGGCATCAAGCCTTGAGCATTCCGATTCACCAAAACTTGCTGAGGCAAAGGAACAGAGTAGAACAAGACAAATTACTCGCAGCATGGTAATCCCTAACACGGCTTAATTCACCGCCCTACGCGGCTTGATCGCGCAGCGCCCAGCGACCGAAGAGAACTTGTGTAAGTCGCAATCATTGTAGGGCGCCAATAAGCGAAGCGCATTGCGCCGCATGCTGATGTCTGGTGGGTTACGGCTTGCGCCTAACTCACCCTACAGTCCTATGGCCCTTATCAAGCAGCATGCAACTCCTGCCGAATCGTCTCACGCACCACGTCGGCCAGTTGCTTGCCTTCGATGAACTGGCGCAAAGCCTCGTTCATCATGGTTTGGTAGTTTGCGCCAGCCATTTCGGCCCGTGCCTTGAAAGCGACCAGGACGGCATTGTCCACGCGCATGGTAATGCGGGTTTTGCCGCCTTTTTCGGCTTGCAGGCGGGCAAGAACGGGAACGGCGGAAACTGGTTTCGCATCGGCGAAATCGTAATCCTTGAATTTATCAAAAGCCTCATCGGAATTGCTGTTCATATCGGCTCCTTTGCGGTTGGTTGGCCTTCCATGCGGAAATCAGGCGGATTGTTTCCTCTCGATAGGTGTAAACCACGACCAGGATTCGCCCCTTCACTCCCATGCCCAAGGACACGAAACGCTGCTCACCCGAGGCATCCGAATCTTCTCGCGTCAAAGCGAAAGGATCATAGAGCACCGCTTCGGCTTCCTCGAAGGTCACTCCTTCATGCAGGAGTGGGTTGTTCGCTGCTTTTACCTCATCATATTCAATTTTCATTGTATGTACTTTTGTGCATACCGTCAATTATGTTGATCTTGCTCCAGAATCGCCTGGATCAGATACCTCGGACGATGCCGCACTTCCTGGTAGATACGGCCCACGTATTCGCCCAGCAGACCGATGCCGAACAGCGCGATGCCGATCAGTAGAAAGGCGATGGCGAACAGGGTGAACATGCCTTCCGCCTCTGGGCCGACGATCAGGCGGCGAATCATCAGGAACACCACGAAGAACGCCGAGAAAATGGAGACGGCGATGCCGATCATGGAAAACATCTGCAGCGGGACGATCGAGAACCCGGTCATGAGATCGAAATTCAGCCGGATCAGGCTGTACAGGGAGTATTTCGATTCGCCGGCGGCGCGCTCCTCGTGCCCGACGGTGATTTCCGTGGGGTGGCGCGCGAAGCTGTAGGCCAGTGCCGGGATGAAGGTGTTGACCTCGTTGCACTGGTTGATGGTGTCGATGATGTCGCGGCTATAAGCGCGCAGCATGCAGCCCTGGTCGGTCATCTTGATGTGGGTGATGCGCTCGCGCAGGCGGTTCATGGCGCGGGATGCGACGTGGCGCCACCAGCTGTCGCTGCGCTGGCGGCGGATCGAGCCGACGTAGTCGTAGCCTTCGTCCATCTTGGCGAGCAGGTTGCCGATGTCTTCCGGCGGATTCTGCAGGTCGGCGTCGAGCGTCACGATTTTCTTGCCGCGGCAGTGCTCGAAGCCGGCCATGATGGCCTTGTGCTGGCCGAAATTGCCGTTGAACAGGATCACGCGGGTCACGTCGGGGCGTTTCTGGAACTGTTCGCGCAGGATGGCCGCGGAGCGGTCGCGGCTGCCGTCGTTGATGAAGACGATTTCGTAGCTGGTTTCCAGCATGTCCAGCGCCGGATAGAGCCGGTCGAACAGGGATTGCAGGCCTTCTTCCTCGTTGTACACGGGGATGATGACGGAGACGTCGGGTGTGGTCATGTGCTAGCGCTCTTATCTTGAAACTCGCGAAGCGAGCCTGCGTCCCCCTCTCCCGTCCCCCCTTCCAACTTCCCCCCGCTTGCGGGGGGAAGGGCAATCGTCCCTTCCCCTTCAAGGGGCAGGTTAGGATGGGGATGGGTTTGGGGTGGGCAGGGGTGGGGGGCGGCTGCAAGCGGAATGCTTGGGGCGGGTTCGATAATTTCCTTGATG